>CAYRXQ010000341.1:0-3229 GCA_964428115.1 uncultured Ilumatobacteraceae bacterium | reverse complement strand
CGCCCAGGGCGAGGGCCGTGGCGGTCGCGTCGGCGTTCGACTGGGTGAGCACGGCCAGGTCGCCGGCCCGGAGCGCTCGGACCCCACCGGCGTCGTCGGGCAGGGTGGCCCCGCTGCCGAGGAGGTCGAGCACGACCCGCACCACGTCGGCGCGGACGCGACGGCGAGAGGTCCCAGCGTCGGGATCGTCGTCGGCGGGGAGCACCCGGATCTGGAGGCTCTCGGGACCAGCCCCGTGGAGTCGTCGCGCGCCATGGCTCGGCGCCGCCTCGACGGGGTGAAAGGCCACGGCCTCGGACCCGAACTCGAAGCCGTCGAACAGCACCTCGAGCGCATCGAGCAGCGGGCCATCGGATCGCCGGTTGACCGACAGGGTGTAGCGCCGATCCGCCGCAGCGACCGCGTCGAGGTAGGCCGACAGCTCGGCGGAACGGAACCGATAGATCGCCTGCTTCGGGTCACCGACCAGCACGACGGTCGTGGGCGGGACCGCGAGGTCGGGGCGGGGCTCCACGAACGCGCGCCGGAGGATGTCCCACTGGACGCGGTCGGTGTCCTGGAACTCGTCGACGAGCACCATCTGGTAGCGGGAGCGCAGCGCGGCGATCAGCGCGTCGGCGGTCGGTCCGTGCAGCAGGGTGCGAGTGTCGTGGACGAGACCGTCGAAGGTCCGTCGACCGTGCTGCGCCCGCCGGTGCAGCACCTCGGCCACGGCCTCGTCGACCAGATCGGCGGCCAGCCGGCTCCACCGACGGCGCTCCTGCTCGGTGTGCTGCTTCGGGGTCGTAGGGTCGGCGGCGAGCAGGGTCGGGCGGGCGAGGACGGCGTCGGGCATGGCGAGGCGCGCCCGGGTGGCCTGGACCAGGCGAACAGCCCGGATCGGGTGGTCGGGGTGGTCGGCCAGGCGGGCCACGATCAGGTCGTTGACGACCTCGGCGACGTCACGGGCACCGTCGCCGATGCGCTCGACGGCGCCGACCGATCTCGATCCCGACGAGACCCGGCTGCAGAACCCGTGGATCGTGGTGACAGTCGCGGCGTCGAAGTCGCGGATCGCCAGGCGCACCCGCTCGAGCCGACGCACGAGCTCCTCGGGAGCGCCGGGACCGTCGCCGACCGCCGCGATCGCGGTGAGCACGGGATCGTCGCCCTCGTGCCCGTCGTCGGGCCGGGCACCCGCATCTGGATCGTGCTGGTCGAGGTGGCCTGCCACGTCGGTGAGGTGGCGCTCGGCATCGACGAGCCGCTGTCGGATCCGGCCGCGCAGCTCGGCCGTCGCTGCCTCGGTGAAGCTCATCACGCACAGGCCGGCCGCCGGCACGCCCCGCTCGGCGATCGCCCGGGCGGCGAGGGCGGCGAGCGCGTAGGTCTTGCCCGTGCCCGCGCTGGCCTCGAGCGCGACGAGCCCCTCGGGCAGCGGACCGCCGACGTCGAAGGGCGGGACGGCGTGCGTGCTCATGGCCCCTGTGCTCGGTGTCGTGGCGCTCATGTCGCGCTCACCTCGACGATCTCGACCGAGGCCGCGACCGCACCCCAGATGCGCTCGGCCCAGCGCGTCGCCCGCCCGCCACCGTCGGGCCAGTCGACCCCGACCTCGTCGGCGACTGGCGGGACCGCGAGCAGCGCGTCGAGGTCGACCGTCCCGAGCAGGTGCCGGAGCCACAGATCGTCGCCCTCGGCTCGCGGTCCACCGCCCGAGGCAGCGAACGCCGCCGCAGCCGCGCGCGGGTCGCCTGCGGCGAGCGCTCGCGAGGTGGCGGGGAAGAACGGCACGAGCGACCGTCGCGCCCGCTCGTGGAGGTCGACCACGACGGCGAGCGCCCGCTCCACACCCTCGGGGCGCAGCACGAGTCGCTGCGCTGCCGCCTTCGGTGCGTCGGCATCACCCTCGCGCTCGATCAGCAGCGCGGTCCACGCCGTGTCGGGCTCGGCGAGGCCCAACAGCAGCAGACGACACCACGTCTGGAGCAACCGCCTGTCGGCTCGGTGCGACGCGACGAGATCGACGAGCCAGGTCCCGCGCACACCGGGGATCTCGCCGCGGACCTGCCGGGTGCCCCCGTGGGCGAGTGGAACCGGGACGTCGACGATGACGGTCCGCGCCGGGATGCCGAGCACCTCGGGCGCGGCTGCGCCGAGGGCATCCAGCAGTCGATCGGTCGCCTGCGTGGCGGCGCGCATGGCCCGCACGGCGAGGGCCCCGGGTGGAACCGCGCCCGAGGCGCGCTGGATGGCGGCCCACCGTTCGAACTGCGCCGGGTTCCAGCCGCCGGGGCGCTCCAGGCGGGCGCGCAGGAGCGAGTCGGTGAGCGCCCACCGCTCCAGCCCACGCGACTCGACCGGGAGGAGGTCCTCGAGCCCCTCCTCCTCGGCGGTGAGCCACGCGCCCAGCCGGTCGGCGAGCAGCGTGCGGGCCGGGTTGACGAGGGCCACCTCGAGCTCGCGCACGGTGACGGCAGCGAGCTCCTCGGCCGGGAGCGCGACCTCGCGCACCGAGCGACGCGAGGTCTGCGCGGCTCGTGCCGACGCCGCGTCGGCGGCGGCTCGATCGAAGCTCCAGACCAGGCCGGCACAGACGCCGCCCGGGGTGAAGTTGGCGGTCGACCAGGTGTGGCGCGGATGCTCCACGGTGATCGCCTCGACGACCGAGCGCCCGGCACCCCCGGCACCCCCGGCACCCCCGGCACCTTCGGTTCCGCCGGTGTCTGACACCGATGACCTGCCGGACACCGATGACCCGCCGGTGTCTGACACGTTTCGCACCACCACCCGACTGGAGGAGAGAGCAATGCCCACGATCCGCGTGTATGAGCCCGCCCTGTGCTGCAACACCGGGGTGTGCGGCCCCGATGTCGACGAGAGCCTGGTGACGTTCACCGCCGACCTGGGCGCACTGAAGGACCTCGGCGTCGACATCGAGCGGCACAACCTGGCGAACGACCCGACGGCATTCGCTGCGGACGAGACGGTGCGCGCGTTCCTTCAGGTCGCCGGTTCGGAGGGGCTGCCGCTCACGCTGGTCGACGGCGTCACCGTCATGACCGGCAGCTACCCGGCGCGCGAGCAGCTGCTGAAGTTCGCCGGTGTCGACACCGAGGTCGTGCCGGCAGGGATCACGATGCTGGGCGTGTCCGAGGATTCGGGCTCATGCTGCGGCGGAACCTCCTGCTGCTGAGCCTCACCGTCAATCTCGGCCTGCGTTACGAGTACGCGACGCCGCACTGGGAGA
>CAYRXQ010000340.1:0-3237 GCA_964428115.1 uncultured Ilumatobacteraceae bacterium | reverse complement strand
CGGTGTCTGACACCGCTGCAGGTCGTCGCGCTGCAGGTTGCCAGGGCGGGTCGTCGCGCAACGGTGGCGGTCGGGGTAGCCGGGGCGCCGGTATGGTGCGCGGCAGGTGGAACGAGATCGGCAGCGTTGCCGGACCGCCACCGAGGACGCGTGGAACGCGGGAGGTCGAGATCGTGAACGAGATGGCAGGCAGCAACACATCCGGTGACGACCAGTCGCTGGTCGAGACGTTGCGAGCGGAGCTCGAGCACGCCCGCGAACACCTCGATCGTCTCGTCGCCGAGGCCGAGGAGAACGTCAACAACGACGACGTCATCCAGGAGGACCGCAACTCGGCGGCCCAGATGATGGCGACCGCCAAGGCGCGGGTCGCCGACGCCGAGGCCGCGCTGGAGCGAGCCGAGTCGGGCGAGTACGGCCGCTGCGTGACCTGCGGCGCCCAGATCCCCGCCGAGCGGCTCGAGGCGTTGCCCGACACCGACACCTGCGTCGCCTGCAGCTGACGTCTGGCGTGATCGGCGCGCCGCTCGCCAGCGATCGCACGCGGCCCTGACCGAACCCGAAGCGATCGATCGGCCAAAACCTGTCGACCATGTCAACCGGATCACCCGCTGCGGTGTGTGGAGGTGGTGATGGTGCAGATGCCAGAGAGCTCGACCGCCTACGAGCGGTTCTACGTGGACGAGCTGCCACGACTCGTCCCGGTGCTCCACGCGCTCACGGGTGACCGCGGCCGAGCCGAGGACCTCGCGCAGGAGGCGCTCAGCCGGGCCCATCAGCAGTGGGCGACCATCTCTACCTACGACAAGCCCGGCGCGTGGGTTCGGCGTGTGGCGCTCAACCTGGCGAACAACGCCGCTCGACGGAGCCGGCGAGAGCTGCGTGCCCTGCGGCGCGTCGGTCCGATGTCGACCGTGGAGCTCTCCCCCAGCGACAACCGCCTGTGGGCCCTCGTGCGCGAGCTGCCCGAACAGCAGCGGCACGCCGTGGCGCTGCACTACGTGGACGATCGACCGGTCGCGGAGGTCGCCGAGATCCTCGGCATCTCCGACGGCACCGTGAAGACGAACCTCTCCCGGGCCCGGGCGACGCTCGCGGCTCGACTCGCCGACCACCCAGGCCACACCGATGCCGACGGAGGCGATCGCCATGTCTGACCAGCACCCCCGTCCGACCCCCGAACCGACCGATGACCAGATGGACCAGCTCCTGCGCGCCGCAGGCGCTCGACTCCGAGAGGCAGACACCGACATGGCCACCACGAGCACTCCGACATCCCGACGCCGCCGCTGGGTCGTCCCGGCATCGCTCGGCGCCGTCGCTGCCGCGGCGGTCGCCGTGATCATCGGGGTCACGGGGCGGACCGACGAGTCGATCGAGAGCCCCGTTGTGACCGAGCCGACCGTGTCGACCCCGGCCGAGCCGACGACGCCGACCGAACCGACGGACCCGACGGATCCCACCGAGCCGAGCGCGCCCGGGACGACGAGCCCCGAGACCGACCCACCGGCCGACGGTGCCGTCACCATCAGCGAGGTCGGCTGGGACGGCCCCGGCAGCGGCTGCCTCACGCTCGACGGTGTGACCGGCTGCGTGCCCAGTGGCGTGGTCCGCGACGGCCGAGCGCCCACGAACGCCGATGTGATCGGTGCGTCCGATCGGTGGCAGCTGACGCTGGTCCTGCGTGACGGTGAGCTGACGGCCGAACCGGCGACCCCGGTGTCGGTCCGCCGGGTCACCGATCTCGATGGGCCGGCCTGGATGGTCGACGTCGTCGAGGCGGCCAGCGGTGACGCTGCGATCCGCGGCGTCCTGCCGGATGCGCCCGAGGGGGCGGTCCGCTACGAGGTGCTTCGCGACAGCTTCCTCCTTGGCGACGCCGATGAAGCGGAACCGATTCCGCTCGGCATCCTCACCGACACCGTCCCCATGGCCGCCCGGGGTGACACCGTGATGCGCGTCTACGAGGCTCGCCTCCCGAACTCCGGCGTCGAGGTCCGCTGCCTGCTGGTCGTCCCCACCGGCGACGTCGGCTGGTACGAGACATGCGACCTCGACGACCCGACCCCGCAGGGTGGGCTGTTCGTCCGCGAGGGTGAACTGCTCCACCTCGACCTGCTCAACGGGGACCTCGTGGCTCTCGGTGACGCTCCACTGCGCTCCAACGGTTGCGAGACACCGGCCCGCGATCTGCTCGACACCCTCACGGGGCTGCCCGTCGTGTACCGCTCGCTCGGCTGCGACGAGACCGCCGGCCTGGCCTCGGGGTCGTTCGGGTTCATGGCGGTGCAGCAGGGCACGCCCGACGGCGGGCTGGTCGAGTGGGAGCGCGACGCCGCCGGCACCTGGTCGGTGTCTGACACCGGCACGGGCATCGAGCCCAGCGTGCTCGCCCTGCCCGTCCCGCCGGCCTCGTTCATCCAGCTCGACCGGTCGGCCAGCGCCCTGCCGATCGAGGACGTGACCGAGCTGATCCGCAGCTGGTTCGACGAGTCACCGGGTGCGACGGTCGAGGAGGCCATCGCCGAGGGGGAGTTCGACAACCTGGGCGTCGAGACGCTGGTGCCGGCCTATGGTCTGCCGACGTTGGTCGTGGTGGAGGTGGCGTACCCCGACGACTCCGTCGGCGGCGCCCGCTACGCGGTGTGGATCACCGAGCCCGACGACGACAGCAGCCCCTACATGGCCGCCTATCGCTGGCGTCTGTGCTCGCGGGGTCTGGCGGAGGGGGTCGACGAGCCGCTGTGCATCTGAACGTGCCGAGACGCACACCATGAGGTTGCCTCGCCGGTTGGGATCCCTACCGTGTCGCGGCACACTGAATGACGGCTACCCGGGTAGGGCGGTGAGCGGTCATCCGCAAGGATGATCATGCGGTTCGACTCCGTGCTTGGCCACCAAGACCGCCGGGCGTTCATCGCCCGGCGGCGTCGCGTCCGGGGTCGGATCGATCAGGTCGACCGCCTCGTTGCGGAGGTCTCAGGGCAGAACGGCCTCGGCCTCGGCCTCGAGGAGCGAGTCGGGCAGCACCAGTCCGCTCACCGCAACCAGCGTGATCGCAGGCAGGTGGTCACCGAACACTGCCGACCAACCCGGACCGAGCGCGCGGCCGGCCGCTCGGTAGGCGGCGATGTCGGTCACATAGATGCGAAGCGCAACCACATGCTCGGGGGTGGTGCCGGCGGCCTTCAGGATCTCGCGCATGTTCGACCAGACCTGGGCCCACTGCGCGGCGAA
>CAYRXQ010000339.1:1450-3255 GCA_964428115.1 uncultured Ilumatobacteraceae bacterium | reverse complement strand
TCGTTCGTCGAGATCTACCAGAACTGCAACGTCTTCAACGACGGCCAGTTCGACGGCGTCACCAAGCGGTCGGCTCGCGAGGAGATGATGATCGACCTGGTGCACGGCCAGCCGATCCGGTTCGGGCCCGAGGGCCGACGCGGTGTGGTGATGGGCCCCGACGGACAGCTCCGCATCGTCGAGGTCGCGGAGGTCGGCGAGGACGCGATCCTCGTCCACGACGCGCACCGCGAGGATCCGTCGCTGGCCTTCGCACTCGCCCGTCTGAGCCACGACGACCACTCGCCGACCCCGTTCGGCGTGTTCCGCTCGATCGAGCGCCAGGAGTACTCCACGGCGGTGTCCGCGCAGCTGGCCGCAGCGGCCGAGCGCAAGGGGCCGGGCGACCTGGGCGAACTGCTCCGCTCGAACGGCACCTGGACCGTCGACTGAGACGCGCAGTGCACTGTCTGGGCTGCAGATCCGGTCAGATCTGACCGGATCTGCAGCCGAGACCTGATCGAGGTTCAATCAGCCGGTGATGCCGGCGACGGCAGCGAAGTGCATGCCGGCCGCGATCACCGTGAAGCCGTGCCACACCTCGTGGTAGCCGAACGACTTCGGCCACGGATCGGGGCGGCGGAGCAGCAGCACCGGGAACCCGATCGTGTAGGCGAGGCCACCACCCACCACGAGCGCGAGCTGCGCGGGGCTGAGGCGGTCGACGAGCACCGGCGACGCCACGACCGCCGCCCACCCCATGAGGGGATACAGCGCGTACCCGAGCCACTGCAGGCGATGGAACGCGGCGAGCTTGAGGACCATGCCCAGCACGGCCGCGGCACCGACCACGGCGAGCAGCGGAATCCCCCACGACGGCGGCAGTGCGACAATGCACATCGGCACGTACGTCCCCGTGATGAGGAGGTAGATCATGGCGTGGTCGAGCCGCTGCATGATCGCCCGGGTCCGCGGCGCCACGGCGAACCGGTGGTAGACGGCCGAGGTCCCGAACACCAGCAGCAACGAGGCCACGTAGACCGACGCCGCCACGGTGGCGGCCGTGCCCTGGGCCCTGACGATCAGCAGGGCACCGGCCGGGATCGCGAGCACGAACGAGATCAGGTGGAGATGGCCGCGCCAGGTGGGACGTTCGAAGACCTCGAGGACCTCGACGGTCTCCACGGTCTTCACCGACTCCACCGACTCCATGTCCGCACCGTATCGACTCGCCGATCCCCTGCGCGTGCGCGCCGACCCGTGGATCGACCCGTCAGTCGCCGGGCGCTGCGGATGCGCCGTCGACGCCCAGGACCCGCAGCACGTCGGCGCCGTACTTGTCGAGCTTGGCCGGGCCGACACCACGCACACGAGCGAGCTCGGCGAGGCTGCCCGGGCGACGCTCGACCAGCTCGGCCAGGGTCGCGTCGCTGAACACCGTGTAGGCCGGCTTGCCGTCGCTGGCCTCCTTGCGCCAGGCGCGCAATCGCTCGAACAGCTCGCCCTCGGCGCCGCCCGTGGGCCGCGGCGCGCCGCCGCGTCCGCCTCGACCAGCCGCACGAGCCGACCCGACGACGCCGGCGCCCGTCGAGGCAGCGGCGCGCCCGGTCAGGCCCGGACGGCTCGTGACCAGGTCGGGGGGCTCGGTGGTGAGCTCGGCCACGAACGGGCTCGGCCGGGGCCCGGTGACGATGGTGACGGCGCGACGCGCACGGGTGACGGCCACGTGGAACAGGCGCCGCTCCTCCTCGATCTCTTCGGCGAGCCGGTGCGGGAACTGCTCGGCATCGGCGAGGTGCACCACCACGTGGGGCCACTCGAGACCC
>CAYRXQ010000339.1:0-1440 GCA_964428115.1 uncultured Ilumatobacteraceae bacterium | reverse complement strand
AAGCGGTCGATCTCGCGACCGCTGGCGTCTACGGTCGCGAGGGTCACCCCGGCGGTGCTGGCGCGCACCGCGAGCTGGCGTCGGAGCCAGGGTTCGAACGAGCCGGGGTCGGTGTGGAGATCCGCGAGGTGGCCGATGGCAGTCAGGTCGTCGCCCTGCGCGGCCCGGTTGGTGCCCCGCCGGGTGGCATCGAGGGTGGCGACCGCGCCGGCCAACCCGATGTCGTCGACGAGGAGATCCAGCAGCTCGCGGGTGGTGGCGCCGCGCCGGGCGGCGGTCTGGAGCACGAGGATGTCGTCGACGAACTGGCCGACGGTGGTCGCGTCCTTCGGGCTCGTGAGCCGGTCGGCGAGGCGACGCAGCGACACGGCGTCGGGCTGCTCGGTCACCCACTCGCTGACGCGCGGCGCCATCGATCGCGACGGCCGTCGGACGATCTCGGCGAGGTCGTCGGGGACGAACCGCTCGTTGCCGGTGACCAGGGCGACCCGGAACCAGGCCAGCACGGCGCGCACGGCCGTCCGGTCGAGGAACTCGGCGCCGACCCCGCCGGCGTGGGGGATGCCGCGCCCGGCAAGCGCCACCTGGACGGGCGCGACGACGGCGTTGACCCGGGTCAGCACGGCCACCTGGGCCGGTGTCGCTCCCGCCTCGAGTGCCGCGGCGACGACCGCGACCGTGTCGCCCACCGGATCCTCGGAGGTCTGCACCGCCCACCCGTCGGGATCGTCGGAGGCCGCCCGGATGACCTTGGGGACCCGTCGACGGTTGTGGCGCAGCAGCCGATCGGCCACCTCGACCACACCGGCCGGGCACCGGTAGTTGACCTCGAGCGGGTGGTCCTGGGCGCCGGGGAACAGGGTCGCGAAGTCGATCAACGATCCCGGATCGGCACCGTTGTAGCCGTAGATGGTCTGGTCGTCGTCGCCGACCCCGAACACCGCGCCGCCGGGCGCGGCGAGCAACCGGACGAGCAGGAGGTGCGCCGGGGTGAGGTCCTGGAACTCGTCGACGAGCAGGACGCGACAGCTGCGCTGGGCGACACCGCGTGCGACCGGGTCGGCGAGCAGCACCTGCAGGGCCCGGCGGACCTGGTCGTCGAAGTCGACCGCGCCGGCCCGGTCGAGCTCGGCCAGGTACCGCGGGTACACCTCGGCGAAGCCGACCACCTCGCCGGCGTAGCGGTCGTCGACGGTGGACGGGTCGAGGAGCCCGAGGCGGGCCTGGCCGAGGGCCTCGATCCAGGGGGCGATCGGGTCGGTGTTGCGCAGCCGCTTGGTGGGCACCAAGCGACCGAGGATCCGGCGGACCTCGGGTTCGTCGATGGTCGTGAACCGGCGGGGCTGTGGGGCGAACGGTGGCGAGCCGTTGGCGATCGCCAGGGCCAGCGCGTTGAGGGTGCGGATCTGCAGGCCGGGTAGGTCGGCCGTGCGCTCGGCC
>CAYRXQ010000338.1:0-3264 GCA_964428115.1 uncultured Ilumatobacteraceae bacterium | reverse complement strand
GAACGCCCGGCTCTTCGAGACGAGCGGCCACCTCGACTTCTACGCCGACGGGATGTACCCGCCGATGGAGATGGACAACGGCACGTACTACCCCAAGCCGATGAACTGCCCGATGCACTGCCTGGTCTTCGACAGCCGGCAGCGCAGCTACCGCGAGCTGCCCCTGCGGTTGTTCGAGCTGGGCACCGTGTACCGCTACGAACGGGCCGGGACGCTCCACGGGCTGATGCGGATCCGTGGGTTCACGCCGGACGACAGCCACATCTTCTGCACCCGGGCGCAGCTCCCCGGTGAGGTCGAGTCGCTGCTCGACTTCGTCATCTCGGTGCTGCGCGCTTTCGGGTTCGACGACTTCACCTTCAACCTGTCGACCAAGGATCCGGCCAAGTACGTCGGATCCGACGACATCTGGGACGAGGCGACACTGGCGCTGCGCGAAGCGCTCGACCGTCACGGGGTGCCGTACGGGATCAAGGAGGGCGACGCCGCCTTCTACGGCCCCAAGATCGACATCGACGTGAAGGACGCCATCGGCCGGTCGTGGCAACTCTCCACGATCCAGTGCGACTTCAACCTTCCCGAGCGCTTCGACCTCGAGTACGTCGGCGCCGACAACGGCCGGCACCGCCCGATCATGCTGCACCGCGCACTGTTCGGATCGGTGGAGCGGTTCTTCGGGGTGCTGGTCGAGCACTACGCCGGCGCGTTCCCGACCTGGCTGGCACCGGTCCAGGTCCGCGTGCTCCCGGTCTCGAGCGCCCACGAGGAGTACGCCGCCGTCGTGGCCGAGCGCCTCGGTGGGATGGGCGCACGGGTCGACGTGGTCGCCGCGGATGACGGGCTGGGCAAGCGGATCCGCTCGGCCAAGCTCGAGAAGCTGCCGTACGTCCTGGTCGTGGGCGACGACGACGTGGCGGCTGGCACCGTGGGCGTCAACCCGCGCGGCGGCGAGGTCGAGCGCGGCGTGGCGGTCGAGGAGTTCCTCGCCCGGTTCGTCGCCGAGGTCACGGCCGACGCCGAGTCGGCCCTGACGGCCTGAGCGGGTCGATCGATGCTCGAGCGCCTGTGGAACGGGTGGCGGGCCACCTACGTGCAGAGCCTGGGTCTCGGGGCGACGCACGCACCGGCCGGCGACGCGCCGGCGACGACCGGCGGCAGCGTGTTCACCCAGATCCTCCGTTCGGGTCTGCCCGACGAGGAGACCCACGTCCTGCACCGCGGCGAGCACTGCTTCTCGCTGCTCAACGTGTTCCCATACGCGTCGGGCCACGTCCTGGTGGTGCCCTACCGTGAGGTCCCCGACCTCGAGGACCTCACGACCGAGGAGACCTGCGAGCTGTGGGCGGAGGTCACCGATGCCGTCCGGGCGGTCCGCGCCGCGTTCGCCCCCGAGGGCCTCAACGTCGGCCTCAACCTGGGCCGGCCGGCCGGCGGCTCGGTCGGGGAGCACCTCCACGTGCACGTCGTGCCGCGCTGGACCGGCGACTCCAACTTCATGACGACCATCGCGAACACGCGCACCCTGCCCGAGGCGTTGCCCGACACCGCCCGCCGCCTGCGGGACGTGTGGCCGGTCGCGAGCGCCTGACCGTATCCTCGCGAGCACGATGAGCGACCCCGCCGACGCCGATCCGAGCGAGCTGCGCGACCACCTCCCCGAGGATCTCGACGCCCACGGGTTCGTCGGCGCCTATCGCTTCCCCGACAACAGCCGCCGCCGGATCCCGGGGGTCATCTACCTGGTGATCGCGGCGGCCTGCCTCGTGGCCTTCCTCGTCCTGCGCGACGAGTCGGTGCTCGTCAACGGCGGGATGCTCGGCGCCGCGGTGCTGCTCGGCCTCGCCGGTCTGATCAGCCTGACCTCGGGCTGGCGCATGCAGTACGACGAGAAGGACGCACTGGTCGAAGCACAGCGTGCACTGGGCTTCCCCGTCGGCCACGCCTCGGCACAGCAGGTCTGGCACGGTGTCCGGAGCCGTCCGACCTGGCGGGTGCTGTGCTATTCGGCGGAGGATCCACCCCGACGCCGGGGCCTGGTGCTCGTCGACGCCGTGAACGGTCGGGTGATCGAGCACCTGGTGGAATCGAACCCCGAGCGCTGGGGTCAGGAGTAGGTTGCCGCCATGTTCGACGGCAAGTTCCGAGCGCCGGTCGATCGGGCCGTGGTGCCGATCGGCAACGCGCTGCGCCGCACGAAGCTCACCCCCGATCACCTGACGGTCGTCGGGCTGCTCGTGGGCGTCGGCGCCGCCGTCGCCATCGGCGCAGGTCAGCTCCGACTGGGGCTGCTCCTGGTGATCCTGGCCGCGCTGCCCGACCTGTTCGACGGCGCCCTGGCCAAGGCGTCCGATTCGGCGAGTCAGCGGGGCGCCTTCTTCGACTCCACCGTCGACCGGATCACCGACGCGCTGCTGATGGGCGGCATCGCCTGGCACTTCGCGTCCACGGAGTCACCGCACCTGACGCTGCTGCCCTTCGCCGTGGCCTCGGTGGCGGGGCTGATCTCGTACCAGCGCGCCAAGGCCGAGTCGCTCGGTCTCGATGCCAAGGGCGGGCTGATGGAGCGCGCCGAGCGGATCGTGCTCATCTGCCTCGGCCTGCTGTTCGACGTGTTGCTGGTGCCGATCCTGTGGATCATGCTCGTGTTGACCTCGATCACGGCGATCCAGCGCTTCGTGAAGGTCTGGAAGCAGGCGGCCATCGCGCCCGTCACGCAGGCACGGATCGAGATGCGCCGTTCGCGCCGTCAGAGTCGGCGCGTCGCCCGGGTCGAGCGTCGCCGCACCCGCGTGCCACGTCGGCGGCCCTGACCCGATGGGTGAGGCAGGCCGGACCGACCGGCTGACCGACGCACTCACCGTGGCTGCGTACCGCGGCGGTGCCACCGCAGCGCGATTCGTGCCGGGTGTGGCATCACCGCTGTTCACCACCCCGTTCGGCTTCGCGGCCAACGCCTCGAACCGGTCGCGCCGCGACATGATCGCCCGGCACCTGCGGCGTGCCGACCCCGAGCTTCGGGGGGCCGCGCTGCGTCGTGCGGTCCAGGGCGCCTTCGACTCCTATGCCAAGTACTGGCTCGAGAGCTTCCGGTTGCCCTCGCTGCCCGCCTCGACGGTCGAGCGCAACATGCGCACCGAGGGCTACCTCGAACACGTCGTCCCCGCGCTCGAGGCCGGTACCGGCGTCGTCCTGGCACTGCCGCACCTCGGCGGCTGGGAGTGGGCGGGCCGTTGGCTCGCCGACCGCGGCCACCGCGTGACCGCC
>CAYRXQ010000337.1:0-3309 GCA_964428115.1 uncultured Ilumatobacteraceae bacterium | reverse complement strand
ACGCTTGACAGGTTGCAGGCGGGCAGACCCGCCCCCCTTGACCACATTGATATTAACTTGTTTGACCTCGTCTGTCAGGGGACCGACCTTGTCCCGGCTCTGCGCCACCAGGGCGAGAACATTTTTGTAACCCATCAGGCTGCCCATGCCGCCGCGTCCGGCGAAACGGCACTTGTCGTCGCCTGACTTGAGCTGATTTTCCGTACTCAGAGCGATAGCTCCCATATATACATTCTGCCAGTTCTCCCCGGCCGGACCGATCGCCGCGAAATGGGCGTCATCATAGTCTTTCTGCAGCGCCATGATTTTATCGTGAGTCGAAAGACCAAGCAGAGAACCGGCCGGTTTGAGTTATTTTTCGAAACAGTGTAAGTAGTGTCTGAAAGTGGTCTTCATTGAGCAAACATCCTTGATTTTCCGCCGCCGCTCGGCTCCAACGAGTGGCAATTATTTAAAAGCCCTCCGGGCGGAGGAAGGCACCCTATCCATGTAGCAGGGCTACCTACGCGCCGGAGGCGCTATCCGATATAGGTTGCTCGTCGGAGCTGAGCAACGGCGAGGGTTAATGCAGAAACAATGACATTCGTATCAAGAATTAGTTTTTGCATCTCTTACCGCTTTGATTTCAGCGTTGATTTCGTCCATTGTCATTTTGGAAAGTCCAACCTTTTCGGCTATTTCGTTGCACTCCAATAATGCTTTGCGTGCATATTCACGACTTATCACTTCTACCAAATCGGTAAATTTAATTTCGCCACTCCCTAAGTTGTACTTCTGGAAGTCGGTTTCACTTACTTTTATCTGAACTGTTCGCATATTCTTATTTGTTTGAATTTCGGTTCTCCACAATTTCAGCTAACGCGCGGTAAATTGGCAAAATTGCATCGCTTTAAACTTTCGCTTGTGCTCCTCCAAAAGGGTGTATTTACGAAAGCCCTGCCAACCCAATCACAGATCGTCGGGTACCCCAACGGGACGAGCGTGATTGTAATTTAACGCCATTTGCAAATTTAAAGGACTTTCTAGCAACTTTTACCTCTAACAGGTACCCGTCACCTAACGCCCCATGCGCAACCGCGTCTGTGCCGAAGATTCGTCCAATAATTGAACACTGATATCCTTTTCTTCAAAAACACCGCGATCCAGAACCAGCATGATGGTATGTATTCCCTTCGTCAGCTCGGCTGTGGCACCCTGATTCGTCAATTTGATGGGCTTCTGACCCGCCCAGGCCGTGACACCAGCCGTGGAGCTGATGGCCAGATTGACCTGACCGGGTGTAAGTACTTCCAGATCGAACCGGATGATGCTGTACCTCTTGCCTGGACTTACTTCCAGAACCGGCAGTTCCTCTACCGGCAGTTTACCGGACACTTTACCGTAAGCAGGTTGTAAGGGTAGTTTGGCCGCTGGCTTGGCAAGATACCCCAGGCCTTCACCTCGGACTTTTTTGACCAGATCGGGCTGGTTGGATACCATTTCCCAGCGTCTGACAAAACGCGTGTTGGGTACGCGATACGGGCCCGATTCGCCCAATTTGGAGAGAAAACCAATCAGGTCATTGAACTCTTCCTTATCCAGCCCGGCCGTCAGTCCGGCGGGCATCAGGGAGCCAGGTACCTTGTCCATACTCGCAATCTGACTCTTGGGTACCGCTACTTCCAGTCCCATTACATCGCGCATGATGATCTCGGAGTTTCCATTACTGACCAGGTACCCCATGAGTTCACTCCCGTCTTTTTTGGCAATCCGTTGCAGTTCATAGCCTTCTTTGATCGAAGCCGTGGGGTACAGCACGGAGCGAATGATGGTCTCCACCGGTGAGCTCGTACCCAGGCTGCTGAGATCGGGGCCGATGAGCCCTCCGGCTCCACCCAGCGCATGGCAGGTAAAGCAACTGGACTGGCGATAGACTCTTTCGCCCCGTTCGGCATCGGCAGAGGTGGCGATCACTTTGGCCAATCCCGCAATTTCCTGATCGTTCAGTTGCTGGGGCATCCGCTCGGCGGGTAGCCGACCACCCGAAGCTTCCAAAGCCTGTTTGAGGAGCTTTACTTCCTCATCGTTCTGACGGTTAAAAGGTACCCGGCGCTGCACGATCAGACGTCCGGCCGCGGCCCGGCTCGCCGGAATGCCCCGGGTAGTCAGTGCTTCGGTAAGTGCCCGTATTCCGTCCTTACTACTCAGAAAAGCCTGGAACAGCTCCGTTGCGTCGGTCTGATCGGGCAATGTCCGCAACAGATCCACGCCCAAGCGGGCGGCCTCGGCTTTGTTCAAAGAAACCAACTGTGAAGTAGCCAAAAGTCTTAACTCCGCCGGATTTTTGGTACCCGCCAGTTCCGTCAGTACTTTTTCGGCCTTGGCTTTATCCAGTAATGCCAGAGAACTCATGGCGGCTTTTTGCCTGCCCAGATCTCCCTGCGTGGCCAGCACGACCATCCGCTCACTTAGGTCGGCCCTACCCCATAGTCCCACCAACCGGATAGCGGCAAGGGCTACGGCCTGGTCATCGTTGTCGACAAATCCAGCGATCCGGTTCAGGTCACGGTCGGGCTTCATGTTGCGTTGCCGACTGGCTTCTTCCAGCGCCTCGAATTGAGCCGCGACGTCTTTACTCTGTCCGGCCTTTGCCTCCACTGCCCTGTCGAATACAATGGCAAGATCTGCCGAAGACCCGAAACGAGCCAGGGAACTCAGTACGTCCTTCT
Source organism: uncultured Ilumatobacteraceae bacterium (assembly GCA_964428115.1). Classification (GTDB taxonomy): domain Bacteria; phylum Actinomycetota; class Acidimicrobiia; order Acidimicrobiales; family Ilumatobacteraceae; genus CAYRXQ01. The sequence goes on along the minus strand of CAYRXQ010000337.1, from coordinate 601 downwards.
GGTAGTCTTCCGGTACCAGGCCTTTTTGATAGAGTTGGGCCAGGTGGGCCACCGCCTCCGGATTACTCACTGATTTCAAGGCATAGGTGGTCTTGTGGGGAGTACCAAAAAAATCCGGTTCCGTTTTCAGGCGTTTCGTCCATTGAGGTTCCAGTTCCCCCATAGTCTGCCAGAGGGCAAAATCCAGAAACTCATCCATGGGCTGTTCCAGGACCGTCAGGGCGGTACGGGCGGCCTCGGGCGTCTTTGTCTTCCGCAGGGCAATCACTGCTTCGAGGCGTACCTGCGGGTGTGGGTCGGATACGGCTTTGGCCAGCAGCGCGGGTAAGTTGGCAATCTTTTTATCCCATAGCTGCAATGCGCGAAGCGCTGCCGCCCGGGCCTGATGGCTTTCGGCGTTCACTAGTCTACCCAGCAGTTCCTCATTTACCACATCCAGCGCCTGATGCATCCACAGGGATTCCAGCAAGTGGTGTTCATAATCGCTATCTTTTTTATCGAGACTGGCCGTCCACTTTTGCAGAGCGGGTAGTACTTCCGTGGCTCCGCGGGTCTTGAGTATCTGTTTGGCCTGAGCGCGCGTCCAATCTTCCGGAAGTTT
>CAYRXQ010000336.1:0-3317 GCA_964428115.1 uncultured Ilumatobacteraceae bacterium | reverse complement strand
GCGAGCGCCTCGGCCGAACCGGGCACCTCGGCCAGCCGTTGCCGCTGGTGCAGCCGATCCTCGGTCGCCGCCCGCAGCGATCCGACGTCGCCCGTCGCGAACGCGGTGAGCAGCAGCGCCAATCGGCCGAGGTTGAACACGGCATCGCCGCGGTCGACCGTCGCGGGGAGCCCGGTGCGCGAGCGGTCGGTCGACGTGGTCACGGGTGGGATCCACGCGACCACCGCAGGGTCGACCGCGAACCCGAGCGGGACGCGACCGACGCGGTCACCGGCCGCTGCCACCACGCCCCCGTGGAGGGAGGCCGCGACGTTGTCGGCATGCCCCTCCAGCTCTGCGGTGACCGCCAGCACGGCCGCGAGCTGCTCGGTCGACGGACGCCAGTCGGCCAGCTGCTCCACCGGAGCCTCGGGGACGAGCGCGGCGAGCGCTCCACCGACCCGTACGGCACCGCTGTACCCCAGCCCACGCCCCATCGGGATCGGCGAGCGGACCCACAGCGAGCCCTCGCCGCCGAGTCGGCGATACGCCACGACGGCGGGATGGTGGTCGTCGGCGAGGTGGGCGCCCGCCGGCGGTGCGCTGCGACCGACGGGACCGACCTGGGCATGGAGGGTGAGTGCCATGCCCAACACGTCGAACCCCGGTCCGAGGTTGGCCGAGGAGGCCGGGACGCGCACGCACCACCCACCGATGCCGTCGCCCGGGGGCACCGGGGTCGTCATGCTTCGAGATCGGCAGCGTCGAGCGCGGCGGCGGTCTGCGAGGCCTCGACGAACCGGTCGAGCGTGGCGACCGCACGGCCGTCGTCGATCGCTGCCGCAGCGAGCGCGATGCCCTCGTCGAGCGCCGTCGCGTGCCCGGCGACCACCAGCGCGGCGCCGGCGTTGAGCACCGTGATGTCGCGGTGCGGGCCCGGGTACGCCTCGACCACCCGTCGGGCGGCGGCCGCGTTCTCGGCGGGCGTGCCGCCCACCAGGTCGGCAGCCGACGCCGGCGCGAGGCCGAGCGCCCTCGGATCGACCTGGAACGAGCGCACCTCTCCGTCGCGCAGCTCCAGCACCGACGAGGTGGCGACCGTGCTCAGCTCGTCGAGCCCCTCGCCGTGCACCACCCACGAGGTGGTGGAACCGTGGGTGCGCAGCGACTGCAGCATGCGCTCCGCGAACGCAGGATCGGCGACGCCGATCACCTGGCGGCGCACGCGGCCCGGGTTCGCCATCGGGCCGAGCAGGTTGAAGACCGTCGGCACCCCGACCTCGCGTCGTGCCGGCGCGGCGAACCGGAATGCCGGGTGGAACCGGGGGGCGAAGCAGAAGCCGATGCCCACGGTGTCGATGCAGTGCTTCACCCCGGCCGGTGACAGCTCCACGCTCACGCCGAGGGCTTCGAGCACGTCGGCGGTCCCCGACTTCGACGAGGCCGCCCGCGCCCCGTGCTTGCACACCGTCGCACCTGCGGCGGCGGCGACGATCGCTGCCATCGTGCTCACGTTCACCGAGTGCGACCGGTCGCCGCCGGTGCCCACGATGTCGACCGCAGCATCGCGCTGGTCGGGCGTGAGGGGCACGACCTCGCCCGCGGCGAGCACGGCATCGAGCAGGCCCGAGAGCTCCTCGGCGCTCTCGCCCTTGGCGCGCAGCGCGATCACGAACCCGATCAGCTGCGCCGGGGTGGCGTCGCCGGCCAGGATGGTCGCCATCGCGATCCGGGCCTCGTCGGCGGTGAGGTGATGACGGTCGAGCAGCCGCCCGATGAGCACGGACCAGCCGCCGATGTCGTCGAGGGAGTGCATGCGGGGAGGCTACCGAGGCGCGGTCGCGACCTCAGGCAGTGCGCCGGCGTTGCCGGATGAGGCGGCGCCGCTCCCGCTCGGTGGCGCCGCCCCAGACCCCCGCCTTCTCGCGGGTCTGCAGCGCGTAGTCGAGGCAGAGACCTCGCACCCCGCAGCCCTCGCAGACCTGCTTGGCCACCTCGGCCTCGTGTTCGTCCTCGGGGTAGAAGATCCCGGGATCCAGACCCCGGCACGCCCCCAGCATGCGCCACTCCAACTCGTGCGTCGACACGACCCTGTGCTCCCCATCGCCTCTCGTAGCCAGCGAGCCGAGGTTAGAACCGGTCGCGCGCCGGCGCCAGGGGCAATTCGCGGCCCCCTCAGCCGAGATCGGCGAGCAGTTCGTCCTTGGTCACGCCGTCGAGCAGCGCAGCTTCGAGGTAGGCCGGATGGTCGATGGCGAGCAGCACGTCGCCCGATCCGAACGTCTCGACCTGGGCCGGCGCGAGCTCGAAGCGGAGGTAGTGGACCGCAGCGGTGACGTGATCGCGGGTCAGTCCCTCCTCGTGCTGCTCGTCGATGACGGCGCGGACCTCGTCGCCATCGGCCAGGCGCAGCAGCACCGAGCGCTCCACGCCGGCGAGCTTGGGCAGCCACTCGCGCATCTGGTCCTCGCTCGTCAGCTCGACGAACATCGTGGCGCAAAGCTGGCCCGGGTCGGGGATCATCGGGTTGTAGATGTCGAGCTCGACCTGGATCTCGGCATCGGTGGTGAGCTTCTCGACGCGCGACATCTCCTGGATCTGGAACCGGATCGTGTCGCGGTTCTCGAACACGAAGGTGACGATGGTGCCGACGTGGACCCGGCGACGGCGCTTGAGCTCGATGACGTGCGGCCGGAAGGTGCCGCGCTCACGCTCGTAGGCGCGGACATCTGCGATGTCCGCGAGGGTCAACTTCCGGGAGGCCGGATCGTTCATGAGGTGCTCCTCGGTGCTCGTCGGTGCTCGTCAGCGCTCTTCGGGGATCCCGTAGGCACGCGCCACGAGCTGGATCGGGTGCACCGGGGTCCTGCCGGTCTGCTCGGTGATGGCGGTGTTGGCGAGGTGACAGTCGCCGGTCACCACGTCGCCGCCGGCCGCGTCGATCATCTCGCCGAGCTTCTTCGCGATCGGGATGGAGATCTCCTCGTTGGCCGCGCGGAAGCCCCACATGCCGTCGATCCCCGAGCACTGCTGGACGAGCTTGACCTTGGCGCCGGTCAGCTTCATCAGGTCACGGCTCTTGAACCCGATGTTCTGGGCCCGCAGGTGACAGGGCGTGTGGTACGTGATCTGCGCGGGGACCTCACCGGGGAACTCGGTGTCGAGCGAGGTGCCCTCGGCCTTGTGGACCTTCATCAGGTACTCGGCGGCGTCGTAGGTGTGCTCGGCGACGAGCTGGGCATCGGGCCCGCCCACGTAGTCGAGGTAGTCCTTCTTCAGGACGTAGCCACACGTGGGCTGCGGCACCACGATGTCGGTGCCGCGACGGACCTCGTCGG
>CAYRXQ010000335.1:0-3321 GCA_964428115.1 uncultured Ilumatobacteraceae bacterium | reverse complement strand
GCATGCCGCGGATCTCGGGACGGTCGGGGAGGGTGTTGGTCTTGCCGATCCGGCCGAGGCCGAGGGCGCGCAGCGTGCCACGGGTCTTCGGCTTGGCGCCGATGCCCGACTTCACCTGCGTGACGGTGATCGTGTTCTCACTCATGGGTGTCTCGCTGCTCGTCGTGGGTCGGTCAGTCGTGGGCGGCGCCGGCAGCCATCTGCTACTGGCGCTCGTTGTAGGCGTTCAGCAGGCCCTTGGGGACGAAGCTGTCGGCGGGGATGCCGCGACGCTTCGCGACTTCGTCGGGGCGCTGGAGCGACTTGAGTCCGGCGATCGTGGCGCGGGCCACGTTGATGTGGTTCGCCGAGCCGAGCGACTTGCACAAGATGTCGTGCACGCCGGCCTCTTCGAGGATGATCCGGGCGGCGCCGCCGGCGATGACGCCGGTACCCGGAGCGGCCGGCTTCATGAGCACACGACCGCCACCGGTCTCACCGATCACCGGGTGGATGATCGTCGAGCCGGCGAGTGGCACCTCGAACAGGTTGCGCTTGGCCTCCTCGGTGCCCTTCTGGATCGCCAGCGGGACTTCCTTGGCCTTGCCGTACCCGAGGCCGACGCGGCCGTTGCCGTCACCGATCACCACGAGCGCGGTGAACGAGAAGCGGCGACCGCCCTTGACCACCTTGGCGACGCGGTTGATGGTGATGACGCGCGATTCGCGCAGCCCGCCCTCGGACTCGCTGCTCGTTCCCTGGTTGTTGGGTGCGTAGGCCATCAGAACTCCAAACCTGCTTCACGGGCGGCGGCGGCGAGCGCAGCGACACGGCCCTGATAGCCGTACCCGCCGCGGTCGAACACGACCTTGTCGACACCGGCGGCCTTGGCCCGCTCGGCGATGAGCGTACCCAGACGGGTCGCGGCCTCGACCGAGGCGCCGCTGCCTGCGGAGCGCTGGTCGGCCTCGACCGTGGCGGCCGCCGCGAGGGTGCGGCCGGCGTCGTCGTCGATGAGCTGGACGCTCAGGTGCTTGTTGGACCGGTACACGGCGAGGCGCGGACGCTCAGCCGTTCCGTGGATCTTCTTGCGCACGCGCCGGTGACGGCGGATGCGTCCTTCCCGACGGGCCTTGGCGATGTCACTCATGACTGGCACTCACTCTTCTCTGCGACTCGGTGTTCCGGGCGACGACACGGGGCCGACGTCACTTCTTGCCGGTCTTGCCGGCCTTGCGCAGGACGCGCTCGCCGGAGTACCGGACCCCCTTGCCCTTGTAGGGCTCGGGCTTGCGGATGCTGCGGATGTTGGCTGCCACCTGACCGACGACCTCTTTGTCGATGCCCGACACGACCACCTGGGTGGGCACGGGCACCTCGAAGGTGATGCCCTCGGGCGCCTTGACGTTGACCGGGTGGCTGAAGCCGAGCGCCAGCTTGATGGCGGTGGGGCCCTGAGCCTCGGCGCGGTAGCCGACGCCCACGATCTCGAGCTTCTTGCTGAAGCCGTCGGTGACGCCGACGACCATGTTGCTCACCAGGCTCCGGGTGAGGCCGTGGAGCGCCCGGTTCTGACGCTCGTCGTCGGGACGCTCGACCACCAGGGCCGCGTCCTCCTGACGAACGGCGATGTCGCCGGGGATGGCACGGCTCAGGGAGCCCTTGGGGCCCTTGACCGTGATGGTGCGCCCGTCGACGGTGACGTCGACGCCGGACGGGACCGGGATGGGTGCCTTACCGATACGAGACATGTGGTTCCTCTCCTCGTGTCCGGTCGATCACCAGACGTAGCAGAGCACTTCGCCGCCCACGTTGCGCTTGCGCGCCTCGCGGTCGGTCATGAGCCCATGGCTGGTGGACAGGACGGCCACGCCGAGGCCACCGAGGACCCGGGGAACGGACTCGGCCTTGCGGTAGACCCGCAGACCCGGCGTGGAGATGCGACGCAGGCCCGAGATCGTCCGGGTCCGGTCGTCGGAGTACTTCATGGTGATGGTGAGCACGTCACCGACGCCCTTGGGCGACGGTGCGACCTCGAACCCGGCGATGTAACCCTCCTGCTGGAGGATCTTGGCCAGGGCCACCTTCTGCTTGGACGAGGGCATGCGCACCTCGTCGTGCATGGCCGTGTTCGCGTTGCGGACACGGGTCAGCATGTCGGCGATGGGATCAGTGAGCATGTCGGTTCCTCACCAGCTCGACTTCGTCAGACCGGGGATCTCACCGGCATGGGCCAGCTCACGCAGGCACACCCGGCACAATCCGAACTTCCGGAACACCGAACGCGACCGGCCGCAACGGCGGCAGCGCGTATAGGCGCGGACCTTGTACTTCGGCTTCTTGGCCGCCTTGTTGATCAGTGCTTTCTTCGCCATCTCAGTCGCCTACTCGATCACTTCTTCTTGCCGGACTTGCCGCGGGCGGGACCACGGCGCTTGCGCTTGCGAGGTGCGGACTCGGCATCGGCGTCCTTCTTGAAGGGGAAGCCGAATGCGTCGAGCAGCGCCTTGCCGGCGTCGTCGCTGGTGGCGGTCGTGACGATGGTGATGTCCATGCCGCGCTGGGTGTCGACCTTGTCGTAGTCGATCTCGGGGAACACCGTCTGGTCGCTCAGACCGAACGTGTAGTTGCCACGACCGTCCCACGAGTGGGCCGGCAGACCACGGAAGTCGCGGATGCGGGGGATCGCCACGGCGATGAGCCGGTCGAGGAACTCCCACCTCCGATCGCCCCGCAGGGTGACCTTGCAACCGATCGCCTGCCCCTCACGGAGCTTGAACCCGGCGATCGACTTGCCGGCCTTGGTGATGACCGGCTTCTGACCGGCGATCCGGGTGAGGTCGGCGACCGCGGCCTCCAGCAGCGAGGGCTGCTGGGTGGCGCGACCGACACCCATGTTGATCACGATCTTCTCGAGACCGGGCACCTGCATCACGTTCTCGATGCCGAGGTCGGCCTGGAGCCGAGCCTTGAGCTCGTCGTGGTACTGGAGCTTGAGACGGGGCGACACGCGGGTCGCTTCGACGGCGGTCATGAGATCACCTCACCGCTGGGTCGGGCGACACGCACCTTGTTGCCGTCCTTGTCGGTGGAGTAGCCCACCCGGACGGTCTTGCCCTTGTGCACCAGCATCACGTTGCTGGTGTGGATGGGCATGTCGCGATCGATGATGCCGCCCTGCTCGTTGGCACGGCGGGCCTTCTGGTGACGGGCAGCGGTGTTCACGCCCGTCACGATGACCTTGTCGTCCTTGGGCATGACGCGTTCGACGACGCCTTCCTTGCCCTTGTCCTTGCCCGTGATCACCCGGACGGTGTCACCTTTGCGAAGCTTCATGTCAGA
>CAYRXQ010000334.1:0-3348 GCA_964428115.1 uncultured Ilumatobacteraceae bacterium | reverse complement strand
AACGCGGCGTCGAGCGTGATCCGCCCCTGCTTGTCGATCGCGACCGGGTGGGAGTTGGTCGACCAGGTGCGGAGCTGTGCCTTGGTCGCCTCGCCGCGCCGGATCCGCTCGAGGAACTCCGCACCGTGCCGCTCGAAGTCGTCCACCGTGCGGATCGACAGGCACCCCTGCCCGTCGATCGAGACGTAGCAGCGGTCACCGAGGTCGGAGCGCAGGGTCGCCGGCAACGCAAGACGACCCTTGTCGTCGAGCAACCGGTCGTGCACTCCGACGAACACGCTGCGTGACCTCGTCCCTTCCGATCGACGCGCCCCGCAAGCGCCCTGTGCTCAGCCCGGGACGCGGATCCCCCCGATGTCGCCCCATTGTGTCGTCGCGCCTCTCCAAAGTCAACCATTTCCCCCCACTTCTCCCCACAGCTCTCCCGTGGGAACCCACTCGAGGGGCATCCGTGTGCCTGTGCGCCGGCAGACCCGTCGGCGGCGGTCCGGTACCTTCGCCTCGAGCCAGGCGCGGCTGCTCGGCGAACGCTCTGGGGACACCGTGCGGCGCGTCCGTGCCGTCAGGAGGTCGCGGGTCCGCGAACTCCGTCGAGGACATCGACCGGTCGCCGCCACCGTTGCGGCACCGATCGGTGTGCACGAACCCTGAGCCACGACGAACCAAGGAGACCAAACCGATGAACCACGACACGCTGCCCGACGAGGGTCCGAATCCGTTCGTCACCGACATCGAAGCGGAGACCGTGGCCAACGAGAACTATCGCACCACGCGGTGGACCGGCTCCCACCTCCAGATGACGCTGATGAACATCGAACCGGGACACGACATCGGGCTCGAGGTCCACCCCGACGGCGACCAGTTCCTCCGCGTGGAGGCCGGCACGGCGCGGGTCCAGATGGGCCCGACCGAGAACGACCTCCCGTTCGACCGTGAGGTCGGAGCCGACTGGGCGATCCTCGTCCCCGCGACGATGTGGCACAACGTCACCAACGTCGGCACCGAACCCCTCAAGATCTACGCGATCTACGGGCCACCCGAGCATGCCCACGGCACCGCGCAGGCGACGAAGGCCGAGGCCGATCAGCACCCGCACTGAGGGCCGACCGTCAGCTGTCGGGCTCCCCGTCGAGCCCGACCCCCGCGCCACCCGCAGGCGCGCCGAACGCCACTGCGAGCCGGCCGACAGACGCCCCGAGCGCGGCGGCGTCGGGGATCACGGCCACCGGGGCGTGCGCGACGGCCGCCACCTCGGGGGGCAGCGGTCGGGCCAGGTAGCGCACCAACCGCTCGGGGTCGTAGGCCGTGTGCACGGCGCACTGGAACCGGGCCCAGGCCCGGGTCCGCCGTTGGCTGATGCCGACGACCTTCGCCACACCCCCGCCCGTCTCCCCCACCAGGACCTCGCCCGGGCCGATGCCCTCGAAGCAGATCAGCTCCGACCAGGCCGTGTGCACCATCGGGCCGTCGTGGACCCGGAGCGGCGACCTGTTGCCGCCACCGGGGTGTTCCACCGCCACGCCGTCGAGCGCCTCGGCCCAGGCCCGCCCGACCTCGACCATCGCTGCCCGCACGTCGGCGCGCCACCAGGGATGCCACGGCGGGACCACCAGGTCGACCCAGTGCACCGTGCCCGGCTCGAGCAGCACCGCCCCGCCGCCGGAGCGCCGGACCACGACCTCGACACCGTCGGCGCGGCAGCGGTCGAGGTCGAGGATCGCCGGGGTCTGGCGCGACCCGAGCACGACGGCGGGTCGGTCGACCTCGAACGACCAGATCCGGGCCCGGCCGTCATCGGGTGGCAGGGCGGCGTGGAACGCGGCCGCACTGCCGCGCCACCGCTCCCAGACCGCGCCGCCCCCGAGCTGCGTCACGTGCCGAGTGGCTCAGGATCCGACGGGCCGAGGCGCGCCACGGTCCCAGGAGCGGCACCACTCGAGATACGAGATCACGTCCGCGGGGTCGAGGCGAGCCCCCGGGTCACCGGTCTGCGTGGTCGCCCGGAACGCGAGGTACGGCTCGGGCGGCACCGGGAGGAACGGCGGACGCCGGTACCACCCCGGGCGCGCGAGCCGTCGGGCCTGGCGCACCGCCACCGGCCACAGCCCGGGACGGGCGGCGATCGCCGCGGCGACGCGGATCACGCCGGCCGTGGCTCCTTGGGCAGCCCGAGCACCATCTCACCGATGATGTTGCGCTGGATCTGCGAGGACCCGGCGTAGATCGTGCCCGCCCGGGCGTTGAGGAAGGTGCCGACCCACGAGGCCGTGGAGTTCGGCGCACCCGCGTCGTCGGCCTGGAACGCGGACGACGGTGGACGACCCGTCGGCACCATCGCGTCGGCGCCCAGGATCGCCACCGAGAGCTCGGTGACCTGCCGGTGGTACTCGCTCCAGAACAGCTTGGAGATCGCGCCGTCGGGGCCGGGGTGATGGCCGTTCAGGAACTTGGTCAGCGTCCGCATGCCGTTGAACCGCATGAGCTGGACCTGGGTGTGGCACCACGCGAGGCGCTGGCGCACCAGCGGGTCGTCGGCCACCCCACGCTCCTTCGCGAGCAGCAACAACCGGTCGAGCTCGGCCTGGAAGCGGATCGGCAGCGTCGCCGCGGCCTCGCCGCGCTCGTAGCCGAGCAGGGTCATCGCGACGGCCCAGCCGTTGTTCACCCCACCGATCACCTCGTCCTTGGGCGTGACGGCGTCGGTGTAGAAGACCTCGTTGAACTCGCTCTCACCCGAGATCATCTTGATCGGGCGGACCTCGATGCCGGGCTGGCGCATGTCGACGAGCAGGAACGAGATGCCCTTGTGCTTGGGCGCGTCGGGGTCGGTGCGGGCGAGGGTGAAGATGTGGTCGGCGAGGTGACCGGCCGAGGTCCAGATCTTCTGACCGTTGAGCACCCACTGGTCACCGTCGAGCTCGGCGCGCAGCCCGACGTTGCCGAGGTCGGAGCCGGCGTTGGGCTCGCTGTAACCCTGACACCACACGTCGTCGCCGGCGAGGATCCGCGGCAGGTAGTACGCCTTCTGCTCGTCGGTGCCCCACTGCAGGAGGGTGTTGCCGAGCATCTGGATGCCGAACACGTCGTTGGGCCCACCGGTGGGCACGCCGGCGCGGGCGAACTCCTCGCCGATGATCACCTGCTCGAGCGCCGAGAGGCCACCGCCGCCGACGGCCACCGGCCACCCGGGGGCGAGGTACCCACCTTCGTGGAGGACCTTGCGCCAGTCGGTCACGAATCGCGTGAGGTCGTCCCCCTCGAGCTTGCCGATTCCGTCCCAGTTCGAGGGGAGCTTCTCCGCGAGGAACGCCTGGACCTTCTCGCGGTAGGCCTCGGCCTCGGCGATGA
>CAYRXQ010000333.1:0-3350 GCA_964428115.1 uncultured Ilumatobacteraceae bacterium | reverse complement strand
TCACGGCCTCGGTGCCCGCCGCCCTCGTCGGTCTCGTGGTCGTCCTCGCCGCCGCCGCCGCCTCGGTGCTGTTCGCCGGTCGGCTCGAGGTGGAGCGGCTCGTACGACGCGCCGCGCTCGTCTCGCAGCTCCGCTTCGCCGCCACCGTGCAGGACCTGCGGACGGTGGTGCTGCTGCGCCGTCAGCTCACCGGCGAGACCGCCCGTCGGCGGCCCTGGTGGGGCGGTGGCGCCGGTACGCGAGCGTCGGGTCGGCCGACGGCGGCGATCGGCCCGGTGGTGGTCCGTCGGGGGGTCGCCGGGATCGCCCGGACCCCGCTCGGCCGGATCCTGCGGATGGTCGCCGTGGCTGCGTTGGCCGGCGTTGCGGTCGTCGCCTTCCTGCGGGGGACCACCCCGGCCGGCCTCGCACTGGGGATCGCGCTGTTCGTACTGGGGCTCGACGCGCTCGAGCCGTTGTCCCAGGAGGTCGACCGGCCCGCCTTCGTGGATGCTGCGCCGATCCCGTCGAGCCGGGTGCACCTGTGGGCGACGCTGGCCCCCGCCGTCTCGCTCGTCCCGTTCGCCCTCGTGGGTGCCGCCGTCGTCGCAGTGCTCGAGCCCGGCTCCTGGCCCGGCGCGCTGGCCCTCGCGCTCCCGGTCACCTGGCTGGGCGCCGCGGGGTCGGTGGTCAGCACGGTGCGCGACTCCGGGGTGCCCGCCGGTCGTGCCGACTCGCTGATGCCGCCCGAGTTCGCCGGGGTCGGCTCGGCGCTGCGCTCGGCCGTCCCGGTGGCGGTCAGCACCGCCGCCGCGCTGCCGGTGTGGGCCATGCGGGCGGCGCCCTCGGTCGGTACCGCACTGCGCGCGGCGGTCGGGGTCGTGCTCGTGCTCGCCCTGCTCGGGCTGTGGATCGATCGTCGCCAGCGGTGGCGGGTCGCCGTCGACCGCGCCACCGAGGACGCCCAGGCCGCCATGGCCCGTCGATCGCGGGAGGCCGCATCGTGAGCTCCACTCCATCCCCGGTCGAGTCGTCGGTCACCGCGGCGATCGCGACCGCCGCGCTCACCAAGCGGTACGGCGATGCGTCGTCGGCGCCTGCGCTGGCCCCGCTCGACCTGGAGGTCGCGGTGGGCGCGCGGGTCGCGCTGGTCGGCCACAACGGCAGCGGCAAGAGCACCCTGCTGCGGCTCCTCACCGGCTTGCTCGCACCGACGGGTGGTACCGCCGCGATCGCCGGACACCCGGCGGGCACGATCGGGGCGCGTGCCGCGCTGTCGTACGCGGCCGATCAGCCGGTCTTCTACGACGACCTCTCGCTGTGGGAGCACCTCGAGTACATCGCCGGCCTGCACGGCACGGCCGACTGGGAGCAGCGCTCGGTCGACCTGCTCGAGGTCTTCGGGCTCACGGCGCGCGCCGACGACCTGCCGATCACGTTCAGCCGTGGGCTCGGGCAGAAGGCGGCACTCTCGTTGGCGTTCGTGCGGCCCTTCGAGGTGCTGCTCGTCGACGAGCCCTTCGTCGGGCTCGACCAGTCCGGACGCACGGCCCTGCTCGACCTGTTCGACCGGACGCACGCCGAGGGGGCGACCCTGCTGGTGGCGACCCACGAGCTGACCACGGTCGCTGCCGCCGACCGGGTGATCGCGCTGCGCGACGGCGAGGTCGTGTTCGACGGCGATCCCGGAACGACCGATCTCGACGACCTCGTGCGCGGCTGATCGGCTCCGCCGGTCGTCGTCGGATCCTCGCTGGAGCTTCATCGGATCATGAGCCGATCCGGCGATCACGGGAGCCGTCGACTGGCTAGGGTTCGCTCCATGCACGAGTTCACCTCGATCAGCGTTTCGTCGTACGACGCGGCCTCGCTCGCCGACCGGCTCACCGAGAAGTCGGCCGAGGGCTGGTCGGTGGTCACGATCGTGTCGGCGGGCACCAACGTCACCGCCTACCTGCAGCGCCCCGCGTCGGGCGAGGCAGCTGCCGCGCCCGCCATGGAGGCCGCCGAGGCCGCCGAGCCCGCAGCGGTCGCCGAGGCCGAGCCCGAGGCCGCCGTCGAGGAGACCGCACCCGAGCCCGAGCCCGCACCCGTCGTGGCCGAGCCCGCCGGGTGGGGCACGGCACCCGAGACCAGCCACCCCACGCCGGAGCCCGTCGCGTCGAGCGGTGCGACCGAGGCCGTGACCACCGAGCCCGCCGAGCCGTCGATCCCGTCGTTCAGCTACGGCACGACCCCCGAGCCGCAGCCGCAGGCGCAGGCCCAGCCGGAGCCGCAGCCGGTCGTGGAGCCCACGGTGGCGTTCACCCCGATCCAGGAGCAGACGCCGGCGGCCGAGCCGGCGCAGCAGCCCGCCGCCGCAGCGGTGGCCCCGGCCGGTTGGTACGCCGACCCGTCGGGCCGCTACGAGCTGCGCTACTGGGACGGATCTCAGTGGACCGAGCACGTCTCGCGCGCCGGGCAGCAGTTCACCGACCCGCCCGTCGCCTGATCCGCCCGTCGCCTGATCCCTCCGTCGACCCGTCGGTAGCGTGACGCCCATGCGCGCCACGTCGATCGGCCACGCCGGGATCCTCATCGAGACCGAGGCCGGCTCGATCCTCTGCGATCCCTGGTTCGTGCCGGCGTTCTTCGGTTCATGGTTCGTCTTCCCGCGCAACGACCAGCTCCCCGACGACCTGCTCGAGCGCATCGAGGCCGCCGACTACCTCTACGTCTCGCACCTCCACGGCGACCACCATGACGAGCCGTGGCTGCGCGAGCACCTGCGTCGCGACATCCCGGTGCTGCTGCCCGGCTACCCGACCCGGGAGCAGGAGCGCACGATGCGGGCGCTCGGGTTCACCGAGTTCATCCGCACCGTCGACACCGAGGAGCTGGAGCTCGCCCCCGGGCTCACCGTCGCGATCCACGTCGAGACCTCGATCACCGACGGGCCCGGCGGTGACTCGGCGCTGATCGTCACCGACGGGCACACCCGACTGGTGAACCAGAACGACTGCCGGACCACCGACCTCGACCGCCTGCGCTCCCACGGTCCCGTCGACCTGCACTGGCTCCAGTTCTCCGGGGCGATCTGGTATCCGATGGTCTACGACGTGCCCGCCGACCGGATGCGGATGCTGGTCGACGCCAAGGTCGAGAGCCAGTTCACCCGGGCCATGCGCTACGTGGAGACCATCGATGCCCGGGCGGTCGTGCCGAGTGCCGGGCCGCCGGCGTTCCTCGACCCCGACCTGTTCGGGCTCAACGTGGTGACCGGGGACGAGCTGAGCATCTTCCCCGATCAGCGGTCGTTCCTGGCCCGCCTCGACGCAGCGGACCATCACGGGATCCTCGCCGTGCCCGGTACCACGATCGACATCACGCCC
>CAYRXQ010000332.1:0-3351 GCA_964428115.1 uncultured Ilumatobacteraceae bacterium | reverse complement strand
CGATCCCGATCAGCGACCTCGTCTACCTCGACCGCGAGCGCTGCATCCTGTGCGACCGCTGCACCCGCTTCGCCGACGAGGTCGCCGGCGACAAGCTCATCCACTTCACGAGTCGTGGCAACGACACGCAGGTGATGACCTTCCCCGACGAGCCCTTCGCGTCGTACTTCTCGGGCAACACGGTCCAGATCTGCCCCGTCGGTGCACTCACCGCCACGCCGTACCGCTTCAAGGCCCGCCCGTGGGACCTCGACCAGCGCGAGAGCACCTGCACCACCTGCTCGGTGGGCTGTCGCACCGTCGTCCAGTCCAGCCGCGACGAGCTCGTGCGCTACCAGGGCCTCGACCGCGAGTCGGTCAACTGGGGCTGGCTGTGCGACCGCGGCCGGTTCGGCTTCGAGGCCGTCAACGCCACCGAGCGCCTCGGTGCGCCACTGATCCGCACCGCCGAGGGGCTCACCGAGACCTCCTGGAACGGGGCCATGGCGGTGACGGCCGAGCTGATCCGCGAGGCGCTCGCCAGCGCGGGTCCGACCTCGATCGGGATCCTGGGCGGCGCCCGCGGCACCAACGAGGACGCCTTCGCCTGGTCATCGCTGGCCGATGCCCTCGGCATCACCCGACGCGACGCCCAGCTCGGTGACGGGCTGCCGGCCGAGCTGCTCGGGTTGCCCCGGGCGACCATCGCCGAGGCCGCCAACGCCCGCACCATCGTGCTCCTCGGGCCCGACCTCAAAGAAGAGCTCCCGGTGCTGTACCTGCGGCTGCGCGACGCCGCCGAGCAGCGTCGCAGCCGCATCCTCGAGTTCTCCCCGGGGCGTACCGGCCTCACCCGGTACGCGTGGAAGAGCGTGCGCTACGAGCCCGGCGACCCCGCCGGCGTCATCGAGTCGACCATCGCGGATGCCGAGGTCGCCGAGCAGCTCGCCGCGGGCGACGTCGTCGTGGTGGCCGGTCGCGCCAACCTGGCCGAGTCCGAGGCCATCGCGGTGTCCACCCTGACCGGGCTGCTCGACGCACTCGGACGGGCCGGCGCGTCACCCACCGTGCTGCCAGCACTGCGCCGCGGCAACGTCGTCGGCGCCCTCCAGCTCGGCCTGCGGCCGCCCGCCGGCAGCGTCGGGTCGCCCGTGCTCGAGGCTGCCGCAGCCGGTGAGCTCGAGCTCCTGATCCTGCTCGGCGCCGATCCGCTCACCGACAGCCCCGACACCGGTCTGGCCGAGCGGGCACTCGCCGGGGCCCGACGGGTCGTCGCGATCGACACCTTCCTCACCCCGTCCAGCGCCCGAGCCGACGTCGTCCTGGCCGCCGCGGCCTACGGCGAGAAGTCGGGGACGACGACCAACCTCGAGGGCCGGGTCTCCCCGGTCGCCGCCAAGATCACCGCCCACGGCACGGCGCGTCCCGACTGGATGATCGCCGTCGAGCTCGCGACCGCGCTCGGTCACGATCTGGCCGTGACCTCGGTCGACGACCTCACCGAGGCCATCGCCGCGACGGTGCCCGCCTACGCCGGGATCACCCGGACGGCGCTCGCCGCGAACCCCGAGGGGCTCGTCGCGGTCGCCGATCGGGCCCAGCTGCCACCAGCGCCTTCGCGCGCGGGGGAGCGGAACAGCTATGACTATCGCCTCGTGGTGAGTCGCACGCTCTACGACGCCGCGACCGGGACGGCCCACGCCCCGTCGCTCGCCCCGCTGGCCCAGCCGGCGGCGGCACGCGTGCACCCCCTCGACCTCGACCGGATCGGGGTGCCCGAGGGCACCGAGGTCCGACTGGTCGGGCTGCGCGGCTCGGCGGTCCTGCCGTTGCGTGCCGACGACCGGGTCGCCCGGGGCACGGTGTGGTCGGCGTTCAACGCGCCCGGGGGTACGGTCGCCGACGTGATCGATGCGGGCGCCACCGTCACCGACGTCAGGATCGAACGGCTGTGATCGCCGCCCTGCTCGCCGCCGACCCGCTCCTCGAGGGCGGGCTGCGCTGGACGCCCCTGCTCATCGTTGGGATCAAGGTGCTCGTGATCTTCGTGGTCGGCCTGGTCGGCACGATGTTCATGGTCTGGTTCGAGCGCAAGATCGTGGCCGGAATGCAGAACCGGATCGGGCCCAACAAGGCCGGCCCGTTCGGCATCCTCCAGACGCTCGCCGACGGCGCCAAGCTCTTCTTCAAGGAAGACCTGATCCCCGACCGCGCCGATCGGTGGGTGTTCCGCCTCGCGCCGTTCCTCGCGTTCGTGCCCGCGTTCCTCGTGTGGAGCGTGATCCCGCTCGGCGGCGACTTCCGCGACGGCAACAACGGGATCGTCACCTGGTTCGGCGAGGAGACCCGGGTCCAGCTCGCCGATCCGCCCGTGGGCATCCTCCTGGTGCTCGCCCTGTCGTCGATCGCCGTGTACGGCATCATGCTGGCCGGGTGGTCGAGCGGCTCGAAGTACCCGCTGCTCGGCTCGGTGCGCGCCACGGCCCAGATGATCTCCTACGAGGCCGCCCTCGGGCTCAGCCTCGCGGCGGTCCTGCTCTCGGCGGGCACCCTGTCGACCGCCGGCATCGTCGACGTGCAGCGCACGCTCAGCGAGTGGAACCTGGTGGCCACCGGCATCGTCCCGTTCGTGATCTTCCTGATCGCCGCGACCGCCGAGCTCAACCGGCCGCCCTTCGACCTGGTCGAGGCCGAGCAGGAGCTCGTCGGCGGCTTCAACACCGAGTACTCGAGCCTGCGCTTCGCGCTGTTCTTCCTGGCCGAGTTCATGAACACGATCACCATGAGCGCCATCATCGTGACGCTCTTCCTCGGCGGTCCGCAGCCCATCGCCTTCGGCGACACGGTGCTCGACATCCCGTTGGTGCCCAACGGCATCGAGGGCACCATCTGGTTCATCCTCAAGACGCTCGTGTTCCTCTACATCTACGTCTGGTTCCGAGGCACACTGCCCCGCCTGCGCTACGACCAGCTGATGAACCTCGGCTGGAAGGTCCTCATCCCGCTCTCGCTCGGCTGGTTCCTGCTGCTCGCGGCGATCCGCGTCGGCGACGACCAGGGCTGGAACGTGGTGCCGGTGGTGATCGTGTCCCTGGTGGTGCTCGGCCTGGGCTACGCGCTGTTCATGGCGGCACTCAAGGTGAGCTCCCGCAACCGCGAACGACAAGGGGCCATGTACTGATGGGCTACCTCGAAGGGTTCGGCGTCACGATCCGCCAGCACCGGCTGTTCGGCGGACGGCGCTACACCAAGGAGTACTCGGGTGGTCGGGCCGCAAAGCGGCGTGGCACCCCCTCGTCACCCGACGTCGCCAACGACGAGAAGGTCGAGCGCCCCGAGCGGCTGCACGGCCGCCACGTGCTCAACCGGTAC
>CAYRXQ010000331.1:0-3356 GCA_964428115.1 uncultured Ilumatobacteraceae bacterium | reverse complement strand
GATGCTCGGGTGCACCGTCGGCGCCTCGGCCTCATCCAGCGCCTTGAGCTCCTCGGCCAGCTTCTCGCCCGGGCGCACACCCGTGATCCGGATCTCGATGTCGGTGCCCGGCTTGCGACCCGACAACCGGATCATCCGCTCGGCCAGGTCGTAGATCTGCACCGGCTCGCCCATGTCGAGCATGAACACCTCGCCGCCGTTGTCACGACGCGCCAGCGCACCGGCCTGCAGCACCAACTGCACGGCCTCCTCGATCGACATGAAGAACCGGGTCATCCGACGATCGGTCACCGTCACCGGCCCGCCCGCCTCGATCTGCTTCATGAACGTGGGCACCACCGACCCCCGGCTGCCCAACACGTTGCCGAACCGCACCGCGCAGTACGCGGCGTGCTCGGGCGCCCGCGAGATCACCAGCTGCTCACCGACCCGCTTCGACGCGCCCATCACACTCGACGGGTACACCGCCTTGTCGGTGGAGATGAACACCAGCCGCTCCACCCCCACCTCGCTCGCCGCATCCAGCAGGTTCGAGGTGCCGACCACGTTGGTCAGCGCCGCCTCGTGCGGATGCGCCTCGAGCAACGGCACGTGCTTGTGCGCCGCAGCGTGGAACACCACCGACGGACGATGCTCGGCGAACACCTGGTGCATCTGACGCCGATTGCGCACGTCGGCCAACACCTGCACCACCCAGTCGTGGCTCAGCTCACCGGCCACGTCGTGCAGGTGCGTCTCGTCGTGATCGAGCAGCATCAACCGCTCGGGACGACACGCCGCCACCTGCCGGGCGATCTCCGACCCGATCGACCCGCCGGCACCCGTGATGAGCACCCGCTTGCCCCGCAACATCGCCGCCACCGCATCGAGGTCGGTGGCGATCTGCTCACGGCCGAGGAGGTCCTCGATCTGCACGTCACGGATGTCGCGCAGGCTCGCCCCGCCCCGCATCGCGGAGGACATGCCCGGGATGATCTTCAACGCCACGTCGGCCTCTTCGGCCGCAGCCGCCGCACGCCGGATCGTGGCCTGGGGCGCGTTCGTCATGGCGAACACCGCCAGGTGCGCACCGGTGGCCGCGACCACCTTGGGGAGATCGTCGATGCCGCCCGCGACGGCGACGCCCTGGAAGCTGCGACCGTGGCGCTCCACGTCGTCGTCCAGCACCGCGACCGGACGGAAGCCCGCCCGGGGGCTGCGGATCATGTCGGCCACCAGGTTCGCCCCGGCATCGCCCGCACCGATCACCACCACGTGCAACCCCGGCGACTCGGCCGACCGGCGGAACGAGAACAACCGACTCTGGAACCGCAGCAGACCCATCAGGAACGTCGCCAACATCACGCCGCTCAACACCGTCGACACCGGGACGTTGCGGGGGCCCATGTTGATGACCACCAGCGCCGCCATGATCGTCGACCCCGACATCACCAGGCGACGGGCCTCGTAGATCGAGGCGTGCTTCCACAGCTGGCCGTAGAGGCCCCAGGCCGCGTTCGACAGCACCGTGATCGCGAGGGCGATCGGGAGGAAGACCGACAGACCGTCCCAGTAGGTCTCGGGGATGCTGCCGTCGAAGCGCAGCAACATCGAGATGCCGAACGCCGTGGTGGTCACCACCAGGTCGAGGAGCACGATGACCACGTCGGCCCGCATCCGCACGACCCGGGCGGCGAGGCGCCCCCAGATGCGGCGCAGCAGCGACTTGGTCTCCAGGGCCGACGACACGCCCGCCAGGGTACGCCCGTTCTGGGCGGAGTCGCCATGGCTGTTTCCGCTGGTCGCGGCCGTGGTGGCGGCGTTGGCCTTGGCCTTGGCGTTGGCGTGCGGCGGCGTGTCGGTGCGCCGGCGTCCATACGCCGTGGAGTCGCTGCCGTTCGAGCCGTTCGGGGTCCCGTTCGAGCCGTTCGACCCACTCTGGTCGAGGTTTCGAGTCACATCTGACGCACTTCCTCGACCAGACGTGCTCACGCCGTCGCCGTTCTGGCTCCCGGTGGGACTCTGGGCTGCAGATCCGGTCACATCTGACTGATCCTGCAGCCCAGACGTGTCCCCATCGGCCGAGGAGGCCGTGCCGTTGCCCTCGGATGCTGCCCCATCGGCCGAGCCAGCCGCCCCGGGAGCGGGCGCCACGGGATCGACGTCGTCGTCGGACGGGAAGGACCCGGACGGCACACCGGCGCCGACCGCACGTGGCGGGGTCGAGCGCGAACGGCCGTACCGCAGCACGGAGGCACGATCCGTGCCGTTCGTGTCAGGCGCGCCCGCACCGCCCTTGCCGGACGCTCGATCGTCGCTCCCTCGTCGGGCTCGCTCTCGACTCACTGCCACTCCCGCCTCGGGCCGCAACGCGCACGGCCGTCGTCCGCCATCCGGCCCCGCTGGCCGGACGATCCATCAAGACATCGTCCGAAGACACCGCCGTCTTGAGGAAGACAAGATCTTCGCGTCGGAAACGGCTCGATGCAACGGCGAGTCCACATGTCACCACCTTCCGCGCGATCTGTTCATCCTCCCGCCACCCTCCGTCCGCCGCCAGCAGCGAAGTGCACGCCCCACGCCTGGGCGTTCCCCATCGCTCCGCCGCTTCGCAGCCAGGTCTGGTCGAGGATCCGTGTCATCCGTGACGCAATTCCTCGACCGGACGTGATCACGGGGGCGGGGCGGGGCCTCGACGACAGCTGCGACCCCGAAACCGACCCGTGGACGTCCGACTTCGACGACCAAGCTTCGCCGCCATGAACGAGGAGCTCAGCACGACCTCGGAAGGCCACGACGCCGCTGCCACGTCACCGGCCCTCCCGCTCCAGAACGACCTCACCGCCGAACTCGAGTCTGTCCGCCAGGACATCGCCTTCCGGGAGCGGGTCACCCGGCTGGTTGAGCGCGACCGGGCGGTCCTCGACCGCCTCGCCCGATGATGCACCGCACCCTGACCATCCAGCTCACCGACGAGGAGCAGCACTCCCTCGAGGCGCTGGCGGCTGCGGAAGGTGTCTCGATCGACGACCTGGTCGAGCGTGTCGTCCGTGAGTACCTGGCTCGCACGGAGCACCGCAGCCGCGTCTCGGCCGCAGCGAACCACATCCTGGCCGTCCACACCGGCGCTCTGGACCAGCTCGGGCGGTGAGCAATCCGGTCGAGTTGCTCGTCCTCGGCGCAGGGCAGTCGCTCCGGTGGCCACGTCTGGGCTGCAGGATCGGTCACATCTGACCGGATTTGCAGCCCAGACGTGATCACGGGGACGGGAGGCGGGAGGCCGCGGCCCGTTGGGCCGCCGTCAGGAGACGACGCGGAAGAGGGAGCTCGAGGGGGCGTGGGCGGGATCGCCCTCGTCGACCACTCGGCCGTCGTCG
>CAYRXQ010000330.1:0-3373 GCA_964428115.1 uncultured Ilumatobacteraceae bacterium | reverse complement strand
GGTCATCCGGGCGCGGTTCCAGTGTTCGGTGGACGAGTACCATGCCGAACTCAGCGCCTTGCTCGAGCAGCCCGAGGCGATGCAGCACGACCCGCTCGTGGTGCGCCGTCTGCAACGGCAACGGGTCCGCCGCCGGCGGGAACGGCTCGGCACCGGCACCGACGCGCAGGGAGGCACGTACCGATGAGCTCCGACATCCCCGAGGGGACCACCCCCGGACCGGGTCGACGCAGCGGCCGCGCCGACGGCGGCGCGCCCATCACCGGCGCACTCGCGGTCGTGCTCGCCATCGTGGCCGTCGTGGCCGGCTTCCTGATCCTGCGATCGCTGAGCGACAACGACTCGGTCTCGAGCGGCCCGTCCACGGGTGGCACCGTGACCACACCGGTCACCGAGCCCACCGATACCACGCCGATCACCCCGATCGAGACGACGACCACCACCACCACTCCCGAGTTGGTCACCGAGGGGGCGACCGTCGTGGTCGCCAACGCCAACACCGTCAACGGATCGGCCGGCGCGATGACGCGCGAGCTCGAGGCGGCCGGGTACACGATGGGCGACCCAACCAATGCCGCGGCCAGCTACGGCAAGCCCGAGGCGACGGTGATCTACTTCGACGATTCGGTGCCGGCGGCCCAGGCCGTGGCCGAATCCGTCGGCCGGTCGCTCGGCGGCGTGTCGGGGATCTCGCCGGTCGCCGTGCCGGCACCCACCGAATCGGGTGAGCTCACCGGTGACGTGTTGGTGATGCTCGGCAACGACAAGGCCAACAAGACGCTCGAGGACCTGCAGACCGCTGCCGGGGAGACCACCGAGTCGTCCACGGCGCCGGCCGTGTCGGCCCCCGATCCGGCGGGCGCCGACACCACCGCGGGCTGACGCGAGTCGTCACCCAGAGCGATCCGGCACGTCGGACCGACGCGCCACGCGGCTATCGGTCGATCGCGGCGAGGAGGTCGCGCACGGCCTCCTCGATGCACATCGTCGGTTCCCGCATCGCGCGGTCGAGACCGAACCGGCGTGCCAGCACCGTGACCGGCACACGGTCGAGCACCTCGTCGTCGGCCTCGCCGCAGACCACGTGCACCGGGATGCCGAGCTCGGCGGCCTCGGCCGCGACGCCGCCGACGACCTTGCCCTCGAAGCTCTGCGCGTCGAGGTGCCCTTCGCCGGTGATCACCAGATCGGCGTCACGGAGGTGGTCGACCAGGTCGACCTCGTCGGCCACCAGGTCGAAGCCCGG
Organism: uncultured Ilumatobacteraceae bacterium; assembly: GCA_964428115.1. Classification (GTDB taxonomy): domain Bacteria; phylum Actinomycetota; class Acidimicrobiia; order Acidimicrobiales; family Ilumatobacteraceae; genus CAYRXQ01. Next base: position 2,127 of record CAYRXQ010000330.1, on the reverse strand, counting down.
GACCAGTCGGCCGCCCACCGCCGCGAGCCCGCCGGCCAGGCCACCGGCAGCACCCGAGCCGACCAGGTCGCGGACCTCGACGCCGTACTGCTCGTGGTACTGCTGGGCCAGCCGTTCGAGACGACCGGTGAGCATGGCCACCTGCGCGGGGGACGCGCCCTTCTGCGGGGCGAACACGCTCGCCGCGTCGACGAACCGAGTGGTCACGTCGCAGGCCACGAGCAGTTCGACGCCGCGGAGACGACCGGGGGCGTGGATCGCCCGGATCGCCCCGAACCCGCCGTCGGTGGTGGCCGAGCCGCCCAAGCCGACCACGATCCGCGTCGCCCCGGCGGTGAGCGCGAGGTCGATCAGTTCGCCGACGCCGGTGGTGGTGGCACCCATCGGGTCGTTGCCCTCGGCCCCACCGGCGACCACGAGCCCACTGGCGCGGGCCATCTCGATGACGGCCGTCCCACGAGAGAGCCGCCACTCGGCCTCGACGGGGTCACCGAGCGGACCGGTCACGACGCTGGTCCGGTTCGCGCCGCCGAGCACCTCGAGCAGCCCTTCACCGCCGTCGGCGAGCGGGACCTCGACGCACTCGTGACCGAGCTCCCAGCAGGCATGCCCGATCGCGGCGGCGACCTGCGAGGCGGTGGCGGTCCCGCGGAACTTGTCGACGGCGGCCACCACACGCATCGCGGGGACGGTAGCGCCGGTCGCCGCGGAGCGGTCCGGGCGGCAGGGTCGTCGGGATTCCTGAGCCCACCGGTAGGGTTTCGCGCATGGCAGTGACGGTCCGCATCCCCACCACGATGCGCCCCCTCTCGGGCGGCGCGAAGCAGGTCGAGGTCGCTCCCGGTTCGCTCACCGAGGTGATCGAGGCGCTCGAGTCGACCCACCCGGGGTTCCGTGATCGGCTCCTCGACGAGGACGGCGGGCTGCGCAAGTTCGTCAACGTGTTCGTCGACGACGACGACGTCCGCTACCTCCAGGGGCTCGACACGCCGGTCGCCGACGGCCTCACCGTGTCGCTCATCCCCGCCGTCGCCGGCGGCTGCTGAGCGCTCCGTCGGTCGGTCCGACGTTTGCCGGTTAGCACTCCCGCTTGTAGAGTGCTAGCACTCGAACTGATCGAGTGCCACCGCAACACGTGCGTAGACCGTCCAACGGAGGACACCACATGCCGAAGCAGATCGCGTTCGATTCCGAAGCCCGTCGCGGGCTGGAAGCGGGCATGAACAAGCTCGCCGACGCCGTGCGCGTCACCCTCGGGCCGAAGGGCCGCAACGTCGTACTGGAGAAGAAGTGGGGCGCCCCCACCATCACCAACGACGGCGTCTCGATCGCCAAGGAGATCGAGCTCGAGGACCCGTACGAGAAGATCGGCGCCGAGCTGGTCAAGGAAGTCGCCAAGAAGACCGACGACGTCGCCGGTGACGGCACCACCACGGCAACCGTGCTCGCGTGGGCGATGGTCCGCGAGGGCCTGCGCAACGTGGCCGCCGGCGCCAACCCGATGAGCCTGAAGAAGGGCATCGAGGCCGCCGTGATCGCCGCGGTCGACTCGATCAAGAGCCTGGCCGTCGACGTCGACTCCAAGGATCAGATCGCACAGGTCGCCAGCATCTCTGCCGCCGACAACGAGATCGGCCAGATGATCTCCGATGCGATCGACAAGGTCGGCAAGGACGGTGTCATCACCGTCGAGGAGAGCCAGACCTTCGGCATGGAGATGGACCTCGTCGAGGGCATGCGCTTCGACAAGGGCTACATCTCGCCGTACTTCGCGACCGACATGGAGCGGATGGAGGCGTCGCTCGACGACCCGTACGTCCTGCTCGTCTCGTCGAAGATCTCCTCGGTGCGCGACCTCGTGCCGTCGCTCGAGAAGGTCATGCAGTCGGGTCGCCCGCTCGTCATCATCGCCGAGGACGTCGAGGGCGAGGCCCTCGCGACGCTCGTGGTGAACAAGATCCGCGGCACCTTCAAGTCGGCTGCCGTCAAGGCCCCCGGCTTCGGTGAGCGCCGCAAGGCCATGTTGCAGGACATGGCGATCCTGACCGGTGGCCAGGTCATCAGCGAAGAGGTCGGCCTCAAGCTCGAGAACGTGACCCTCGACCTGCTCGGCACCGCCAAGCGGAT
>CAYRXQ010000329.1:0-3375 GCA_964428115.1 uncultured Ilumatobacteraceae bacterium | reverse complement strand
ACCCGCCGGTGTCTGACACCGGGGTTCCGGTGCGCTCGAGCACGTCGAGCAGCTCGGCCACCGGGACCGAGGGTGGGAGTGGGGCGTCGGTGCGCAGGTCGTGACCTGAGCTCACGATCACGAGGTGCTCCGCGGCGGCCAGCACGGCATCGAGGAGCTGGGCCCGCAGCTCGACCCGGGGCTCACGGTCGCCGACGCAGGGCGCAGCCACCATCAGATCCTCGGGTGTCACCGGCGGGGCGCCACCGAGATCGCCGTCGAGCCCGAGCAGCACGACGGCTCGGTGTGGGACGCCGCGCTGCGCGGTCAGCGACGACAGGGTGACGGCCCCCGTGCCGAACCGGGCGCGGCCCGCCCGACCGACGAGCCGCGCGCCGAACAGTCGGACGAGCTCGTGGTGCGGGATCGGAATCGGGTGCGGCTGCCCGCCGACGACCGCCTCGTCGGCGAACCCAGCGATCACCGACTCGACGTCGGTGCGCTGCCAGGTCTCGTCGTCGGGCACCTCGAACAGGTCGGCGACCGCCGTGCTCAGGGCAGCGGCGAACTCGTGCACCGTCGCGGGTTGCGTCAGCGAGCGGGTCGCCGCGTGCAGTCGGTGCACGAGCTCGGCCACCCGACCGGCGAGTGCCAGGTCGTCGCCCTCGATGTCGGCGTAGGGGGCGGTGCCGCCGGGACCGAGCCGGTCGCCGAGCGGGGCCATCGCGGCGCCCACGAGGAGCTGGTCGATCCCCGAGCGCCAGGTGTTCGCCACGAGCTCGGCGGGGAGACCGAACGCAGTCCGGTCGAGCGGTTCAAGGCCCCACCGCACGTGGGTGTCGTCGACCCAGGCCGCCACCCGGCCGAGGTCGTCGGTGTCGAGGCCGAACCGACGCCGCACCGGGGCGAGCTCGGCGAACGCGAGCACGTCGCCCACCCGGAACCGTCCGTCGAGCAGCTCGAGCAGCGCCCCCACGGCGTTCGCGAGCGGCGCGTCGAGGCGCATCGACCGGTCGGCCACCCGCAGGGGGATGCGCGGCAGCCCGCGGTCGGGATCGCCGGCGAAGGCCGCTTCGACCAGGGGCGCGAACCGCGCGACGTCGGGGCAGAGCACGACGATGTCGCGCGGCTCGAGCGGGGCATCGCTGTCGGCGGTGGCTTCGAGGAGCCGGAGCACCACATCGCGGGTCACCTCGGCCTCCCGGGTCTCACCGGTGGCGAGGTGCCACTCGATCGACCGGTCGGACCCACCGTCGACGCCGGCCGCAGCGGCGGTGCTCGTGGTCGCGTCGACGCCGGCCGGAGCGGCGCTGGCGGTCGTCGCGTCGACACCGGCCGCAGCAGCGGTGGCGGTCCCGGACCCACCCTCGGCGCCGGGCGCAACGGACCGGCCGGCAGGTGCTCGACCAGTTGCTCGACCGGGCGCCCGGTCGTGGCGCAGGTCGTCGCGGAGCCGAGCGAGCAGCGTGGTCGCCGGTGCCACACCCGGCACGTCGGGGACGACGCGGATCTCGGCGCCGGTGGCCACCGCCGAACGCGCCAGCAGGAACACGGCCTCGCGCGCCGCGCGGCCCCAGGTGATGCCGAGTGGGTGCTCCACCAGCTCGGCGGTCGGGTCGGCGGATCGGAACACTGGGGTGGCCGGGGGCGGAGCGAGGCGTCGGCTGTTCGCGGCCAGCGCGGCGCCGTGCACCCGCTCCCAGACCGCGAGGGAGGGCACGGGCACCATGGCGTGGACCTCGCGGTGCACCGACAGGGCGGCGAGCACCTCGAGGTGCGGCGGCGGGATGCTGGCGAGACCGACGAGGAACACCCGCTCGGGGAGATCGGCCGGCTGCAACCGACCGGCCCGCAACTCGGCCAGGTCGAGGCCGAGCCGACCGGCGACGCTCGGTGCCCCCAGCCGGTCGAGGAGCAGCCGCCACAGCGCCGGCTGCCAGCGCTGCCCCGTCGGCAGGTCGGTGCCGGCCGCGTCGATGTCGAGGCCGGCCTCCCAGGCCCGCACCATCGGGGCCCGGTGGAGCGCGTAACGGTCGAACAGGTCGGCGATCGCCCGGCAGCGGACGGCATCGAGCGGCAGCCCGAGACGCTCGCCGTGCTCGGCCACGATCTGATGGATCGCCCAGGTGAGCGGGCCGACGCCCCATCGCCCGACGTCGCGGCGATCGCCGCCGAGGGCCCGTTGCACGAGGCGAGCCGGGAACACGAACTCGACGTTGGCCACCACGCCGAGCCGCTCGGCCAGGCGCGCCGTGAGCCACGAGCGCACCCCGTCGCCGGGCACCGCCACGACCTCGCCGACGAAGGGGTCGGCCGGCGGACGAGCGAGCTCGTGGGCGAGCGCGTCGGCGAGGGGCTCGAGCCCGGTCGCGACCGTGAGGTGGAACGTCACCCCCCGGACGGTAGCGAGGGGGTGTGACCGGGTCGCCCGGACCCCGCGGCACCGGGGGTGGTCACGACACGATGTCGATCGTCGACGGCCACCTCGACCCGATCCCGGCCGGCATCCTTGGCGGCGTAGAGCGCGACGTCGGCGCGGGCGATGACCTCGTCGAGCGCCTCGCCCTCATGCACGGCGGCCAGGCCCACGCTCACGGTGACGGGGCCGATCGAGGTGGCCACCCGCCCGGCGATCTCCGAGCGCACTCGCTCGGCCACCTGGGCCGCGACCGCTCCGTCGGTGCACGACAGGAGCACCACGAACTCCTCGCCCCCGAACCGCACCACCCGGTCCTCGGCTCGCACCGCAGCGGTCAGCGCCGCGGCGGTGTCGCGCAGCACCGCGTCCCCGGTGAGGTGACCGAGCTCGTCGTTCACCCGCTTGAAGTGGTCGAGGTCGAGCAGCATCACCCAGAGCCGGTCGGGTGGGGCGAGCACCACGTTGCGGAGGTGCTCGCGGTTGTAGAGCCCGGTGAGCGGGTCGTGGGTGGCGCGGTGGTGGAGGTCGTCGATCGCGGTGGCCGAATCGTGGTCGCGCACCAGGTGGGCCACGAGCGCGTGCACCGTCGGCAGCACCGTGTTCAGCATGGGGACCAGGTGCGGGCGCAGCGTGGCGACCTCGGCCAGGTGGAGGATCACGAAGCTCTCCTCGCCGTCCTGGGTCCCGCCGGGCTCGTCGAGCTCCGGGTGCAGCGGCACCACGAGTGTGCGCTCGTCGGGGGTTGTCCAGGCATCGATCTTGCGCCAGGCGATCTCGCCGTCGGCGTCGGGGGTCGCCGACCACCGACTCCCCGCCTCGCGCCCCACCTCGACCTCGATCCGCTCCAGTGGGAGGAGGGTCTCGAACGCCTCGGTGGCCACGACGAACGCGTCGGCGACGTCGCCCACGGCGGCCATCGCGTCGGCGAAGCGGTGGACCGTGGCGGCATCGGTGATGAGCGACTCGATCGACGCGTC
>CAYRXQ010000328.1:0-3390 GCA_964428115.1 uncultured Ilumatobacteraceae bacterium | reverse complement strand
TCTCGCACCTGGTCGAGGTCGCCGAGGAGACGTCATGAAGATCCATCACCTCAACTGCGCGACGATGTGCCCCTACAACGCCCGTCTGATGCACGGTGAGGGCGGCTGGACCGAGAAGGCCCATCTCGTCGCCCACGTGCTGGTGATCGAGAGCAACGAAGGGCTCGTCCTCGTCGACACCGGCCTCGCCGAGCGACGGCAACACCCGCTCGATGTAGCGCAGGAACACCCGGTTCGGGCCGATCACCAGCACGCCCTGGTCCTCGAGCGGGAAGCGGTAGGTGTAGAGCAGATACGCGGCCCGGTGCAGGGCCACCACGGTCTTGCCGGTCCCGGGACCGCCCTGGACCACGAGGACACCGGCCTGGGGCGAGCGGATGATCTCGTCCTGCTCGGCCTGGATGGTGGCCACGATGTCGCCGAGGGTGCCGGTGCGGCCCCGCTCGAGCGACGCGATCAGCGTGCTGTAGCCGCGCAGGGTGGTGGGCTGGTCGAGGCCCTCGTCGTGGCCGACGCCGAGGTGCCCCTCGCCGAACAGCTCGTCCTCGATGCCGAGCAGCTTGCGACCCTCGACGGCGAAGTGGCGCCGGCGCACCAGCCCCATCGGCTCGCGACCGGTGGCCCGGTAGAACGGCTCGGCCACCGGTGCCCGCCAGTCGACCACCACGGGCTCACGGTCCTCGTCGGCCACGGCCAGGCGACCGATGTGGAAGCTCTCGGTGAGCGGCGCGCTCGGTGAGCTCGGCCCACCGGCCTCGACACCCTCGGCGCCCTCGACGCCAGCGACGGTCTCGGCGCGCTCGTCGGCCACCTCGAGGCGGTCGATGCGCCCGAACACGAGTGCTGCGTCGCCCAGATCGAGCTCGGTGAGGCGCTTGACCAGCGCCTCGTCGAACGCGTTGCGCTCGAATCGGGCCTGGAAGGTGCCGCCCAGATCGGCCTCGCTGAGATCACGGAGCCGCCACGCCGATTGTCGACTCCGGTCGAGACAGTCGTAGGCGTGATCGATGTACGCCTGTTCGTCGTCGAGATCGGGGTGGTGTTGGGTCATCGGGGGTGGTGACGGGGTGTGCGCTGACCGGGTACGAACGGTTCCCCGGGTGGGGCCACAGAGCCCGTTCGGGGGTCGGGGTACTCTATCGGGCCAGGTAGCGTCGACGTTCACATGAGCCTGTCCCCCCCTCTGCTCGACGCCGCCGCCGGGCACCCGGCCCGGCACACCCCCGTGTGGTTCATGCGCCAGGCCGGGCGCAGCCTCCCCGAGTACCGAGCGGTCCGGGGCCCCGGGTCGATCCTCGACGCGATCAAGCAGCCCGACCTGGCCGCCGAGATCACCCTGCAGCCGGTCCGGCGCTACGGCGTGGACGCAGCCGTGCTCTACAGCGACATCGTCGTGCCACCCCACGCGGTCGGGTTCGGCATCGACGTGGCCCCCGGCACCGGCCCGGTCGCCGAGCGGCCGCTGCGCACTCGCGCCGACCTCGACCGGCTCCGGGCCCTCGAGCCGGGCGACGTCGACTACGTGGCCGAGACCGTGGCGCTGCTGGTGGCCGAGCTCCCCGACGACGTCCCGCTGCTCGCGTTCGCCGGCGCGCCCTTCACCGTCGGCAGCTACCTCGTGGAGGGTCGCCCCAGCCGGACCTACCAGCACACCAAGGCGCTGATGCACACCGACGAGGTGCTGTGGCACGAGCTGATGGAGCGGCTGGCCGAGTCGGCGATCACCTTCATCGACGTGCAGCTCCAGGGCGGCGCCCGTGCGTTCCAGCTGTTCGACTCCTGGGCCGGATCCCTGTCACGGCGCGACTACGACCGCTTCGTCCTGCCCCACAGCCGTCACGTGTTCGCCGAGCTGGCGGCCCGCCACCCGGGGGTCCCCGGCATCCACTTCGGGATCGGCTGCGACCACCTGCTCACCTCGATGCACGCGGCCGGGCCACGCATCCTGGGCCTCGACTGGCGGACCCGGATCGACGAGGCCCGCCGGCGGCTCGGCACCGACCTGGTGGTCCAGGGCAACCTCGACCCCGCGCTCGTGCTCGCCGGCACCGAGACCGCGCTCGAGGGCGCGGACCAGGTGCTGGCCGACAACGCCGGGCATCCGGGTCACATCTTCAACCTCGGGCACGGGGTCCAGCCCGACACCGACCCGGGGGTGCTCGCCGCCCTCGTCGACCACGTCCACGAAAGGACCCGCCGTGACCGGCCCGACTGACGCCGCCGACCGCACCGCCGTACTGCTGATGGCCTACGGCACCCCGCGGACCCCCGAGGAGATCGAGCCGTACTACACCGACATCCGGCGCGGTCGCCCACCCACCCCCGAGCTGCTCGCCGAGCTGACCGGTCGGTACGCGGCGATCGGGGGCATCTCGCCGCTGGCCGAGCTCACCGAGCGCCAGCGTGACGCCCTCCAGGCGGCGCTCGACGCCCGCCAGCCCGGTCACTTCCACGTCGCGCTCGGGCTCAAGCACGCGCCGCCGATGATCGAGGCCGCCGTCGAGGAGCTCGCCGCCCAGGGGTTCCGGCGGATCGTCGGGCTCGTCCTCGCACCCCACTTCTCCTCGTACTCGATCGGGCAGTACCTGGGTCGGGCTCGGACCGCCGCCGAACCCCACGGCATCGAGGTGCTCGGTGTCGAGAGCTGGGCCGTCGAACCGGCCTTCGTCGAGTTCCTCGCCGACGACCTCGCCCGTCGCCTGGCCGCCATGCCCGACAACACCAAGGTGCTGTTCACCGCGCACTCGCTCCCGCAGCGGATCATCGATGCCGGCGACCCCTACCCCACCGAGCTGCGCGCCACCGCCGAGGCCGTCGCCGCCCGGGTCGGGCTCGCCGAGTGGTCGCAGTGGGCGATCGCGTGGCAGAGCGCCGGGCGGACGCCCGAGCCGTGGATCGGGCCCGACGTGCTCCAGGTCATCGGCGACCTGGCCGGCGCCGAGGCCGCCGAGGGCGTGATCGTCAGCGCGTGCGGGTTCGTGGCCGACCACCTCGAGGTGCTTTACGACCTCGACATTGAGGCCCGCCAGCACGCCGAGGCACACGGGCTGGCCTTCGACCGGACCGCCTGCGTCAACGACGATCCGGCCGTCATGGCCGCGCTCGCCGACCGCGTCGTCGCGCTCGACCGGGCCTGACAGGGCATGACCGGGAGACGGCGATGAGCACCAGCTCGCACCGGGTCCTCGTGGTGGGCGGCGGCATCACCGGGCTCGCCGCCGCGGTGGAGCTGGCCGGTCTCCCCGACATCGAGGTCGTGCTGCGCGAGGCCGCGCCGCACCTGGGCGGCAAGATCCGCACCTCGCCCTTCGCCGGGCTGGCCGCCGTCGACGAGGGCCCCGACGCGTTCCTGGCCCGACTCCCCGACGCCACCGGCTTCGCCCGTCGGCT
>CAYRXQ010000327.1:0-3415 GCA_964428115.1 uncultured Ilumatobacteraceae bacterium | reverse complement strand
ATCGGCCCGAGCCACCGCAGGCGCGCCCGGTACCAGCGGGGACCGGCGATGAGCGGCGGGGAGTGGAGCGTGCGGGCGATCCAGCCAGCCTACGGGGCGACCCCGGCGGCCGACCGGCAACCCCTCACCGATGCCGCCGTGGCGGCCGTGGCCGTGGTGGCGGCGACCGCAGCGTGGCGCGCCGATCCGATCGTGGGCATCGGCGCGGGCGCCGCGGGTGCCGGGCTCATGGCGGTGGTCGTCGGCACCGCCCGGCGGGGTGGTCGACCGCGATCCTGGGTGATGGTGGTGCTGCTGTTGGTCGTGCTGGGCGGGCTCGCAGGTTGGCGGGGACAGCGCGAGGTGGCCGGGCTGGCACCCGACGCCCTCGGACCCTTCCACGGTTGGGTCCGCCTGGTCGACGACCCGCAACCGCTCGGCAGCGCGACGCGCGTCGTGGTCGAGGTCGAGGGGGAGCGCTTCGAGCTCTGGCGCCGTGGCCGGGCGGGGCAGCACCGGGCGACCACCTGGCGCGGTGGTGACCTGCTGGTGGTCCGCGGCGAGCGGGTCGCGCTGCGCGCCGACCGCGCCGCCCGGGTCGCCTGGCAGCACGTGGTGGGCGAGCTGCGCGTCGAGTGGGTGGGTGACGTCGCGTCGGGTGGGCCCCTGGCACGGGCCTCGAATCGCGTCCGGGCCACGATCGAGCAGGGTGCCGCGGCCATGCCCGATCCGCAGGCCGCCCTGTTCCGCGGCCTCGTGGTGGGGGACGACCGTGAGCAACCGATCGAGATGATCCGACGGTTCCGGGCCAGCGGGCTCTCGCATCTCACGGCGGTCTCCGGGCAGAACGTGTCGTTCGTGCTGGCGGCGGCCGGGCCGCTGCTGCGGATGCTCCGTCCGGCGCCGCGGTGGGCGGTGACACTGGCGCTCATCGGGTGGTTCGTGGCCCTGACCCGATTCGAGCCGTCGATCGTGCGCGCCGGCACGATGGCGGCGATCTCGGCCACGGCCTTCGCGACCGGCCGCGAGCGTGCCCCGGCACGCGTCCTCGCCCTGGCGGTCGCGGTGTTGGTCCTGGTCGATCCGCTGCTGACCCGAGCGATCGGCTTCTGGCTGTCGGTGGGCGCGACCGCCGGGGTCTGCACCGTCGGACCGTGGCTGTCGAACCGGCTCGCCCGGTGCGGCCCGGTGGCGGCACCTCTCGGCATCACCCTGGGCGCGCAGGTGGGCGTGGTGCTCCCCAGCGTGCTCGTCTTCGGCCGACTGCCCCTGGTCAGCGTGCCTGCCAACCTGCTCGCCGTGCCGGTGGCCGGCGCCGTGATGCTGTACGGATTGCCGGCGGGCATCCTCGCCGGGCTCGTACCCCCGCTGGCGCCGGTGCTGATGTGGCCGGCGGCGCTCGGCGTCCGCTGGGTCGACACCGTCGCCACCGTGGCGGCGCGCGTCGAGCCGGGCGGGGCGTGGCCGTGGATCGGGTGGGCGGTACTCGCCGTCGCGGTCGGCGCGACGGCACGCGCCCATCGGCGGTAAGAATCGGGGCCTCATGGCTGTGCACCTCCTCACCGGCGGCGACGACTCGATCCTGCGCGCCGCGGTGACCGATCTCGTCCACCGTCTGGTCGGCGACGGCGACCGGAGCCTGATGGTCGACGAGTTCGACGGTGAGGAGTACGAGCTGCGGGCGGTGGTCGACGCTGCTCAGACCCCGCCGTTCCTCACCGAGTCGCGCGTCGTGCTGGCCCGCGGCGTGGGACGGTTCGGGGCGGCCGAGGTCGCCGGCCTGGTGGCATGGTTGGCCGACCCGCTGCCCTCGACCGAGCTCGTGCTGGTCGCCGGTGGCGGCCGGGTGCCCAAGGCGCTGGTCGACGCCGTCAAGGCGGCCGGCGGCGCCGTGGTCGACACTTCGCCGCCGAGCCGACCCGCCGATCGGGCCGCATGGATCGCCGACCAGGCCGCCGCGCACCACGTCCCCCTCGACCGGGGTGCGGCCGCCCGCATGGCCGGCTGGCTCGGCGACGACATCGGTCGGCTGGACGGGATCCTGGCCACGCTGCGGGCGACCTTCGGCGAGGGTCGGACCCTCAGCGCCGTCGAGGTGGAGCCCTTCCTCGGCGAGGCCGGCGGCGTCCCGCCCTGGGACTTCACCGATGCCATCGACGCCGGCGACACCACCGCGGCGCTGACGATGCTCGGCCGGATGCTGCACGCCGGTGAACGGCACCCGCTCCAGGTCATGGCGATCCTGCACGGGCACTACTCCAAGCTGGCCCGCCTCGACGGCCTCGAGATCCGCGACGAGGTCGCCGCGGCGACCGCGATGGGCATCAAGCCCGGCTATCCGGCCAAGAAGGCGCTCGCGACCTCGCGACGGCTCGGGCCGTCGGTGGGTCGCGCCATCCAGATGCTCGCCAAAGCCGACCTCGACCTGCGCGGCGAGACCGACGTGCCCGACACGCTGATCATGGAGGTCCTGGTGGCGCGGTTGTCGCGGCTCGCGCCGCCGACCCGCCGCTGAGCGCTCCCGGGGTGTCGCCGACGCCGGACGCGACGAGGCCCGGACCAGTGGCCCGGGCCTCGTCATCGATCTGTGTCGGCGGGTGATCCGCCGGTTGTCCGACGGCGAGCCGCCGGGGTGCCGCTCAGACGGTCGCGTTGACCTTCTTCATGAGGCGGCTCTTCTTGCGGGCTGCGGTGTTGGGGTGGATGATCCCCTTGGAGGCCGCCATGTCGATGCGCTTGATCGCCAGGCGAACGGCAGCCTCGTTCTCGTCGGTGCCGACCGTGGACGTGGCGTGCTTGACGCGGGTCCGCAACTCGCTCCTGACGGCCTTGTTGCGCGACGCGCGCTTGGCGTCGGTCAGGATCCGCTTCTTCTGGCTCTTGATGTTGGCCACGTGACCACTACCTCGTTCATCGGGCTCTCGCCGTTGGACAGCACGAAGACGCTACCGGCAGCGGGCCCGTTCTCCCAACGCCGCTCGCCGCTCGGACCGACCACGGCACGGCCCCGGTGGCGGGTCCACCGGTAGCGTTGGGCGGGCCATGGAGCTCTCGCGCATCCGCAACTTCTCGATCATCGCCCACATCGACCACGGCAAGTCGACGTTGTCCGATCGGATCCTGGAGATCACCGGGGCGGTCGACGCCCGCGAGATGCGCGAGCAGTACCTCGACTCGATGGACCTCGAGCGCGAGCGCGGCATCACCATCAAGGCCCAGAACGTCCGCGTCGAGTGGAAGGGGCACGTCTTCCACCTCATCGACACCCCCGGTCACGTCGACTTCGGCTACGAGGTCAGCCGCTCGCTGGCCGCTTGCGAGGGCGTGGTGCTGGTGGTCGACGCGGCGCAGGGGATCGAGGCCCAGACCCTCGCCAACTGCTACCTGGCGCTCGAACACGACCTCGAGATCGTCGCCGCCCTCAACAAGATCGACC
>CAYRXQ010000326.1:0-3423 GCA_964428115.1 uncultured Ilumatobacteraceae bacterium | reverse complement strand
GCAGCTCGAAGGTGAGCTTGGCGTGCGCCTCGAGGCGTGCCCCGAACGGCGCCGGCCCGGTCACGGGGTGGCCTCGGGCGGCATGGCCTCGGACGACACGGCCTCGGACGACACGGCATCGGCGAGCCGGCACCACGCCGCGAGGTCGAGCTCCTCGGCGCGCGACTCGGGGGCGATGGCGGCCCGCGCGAACTGCTCGGCGGTGACGAGCCCGGCGAGCGATCGACGGAGCATCTTGCGGCGCTGACCGAAGCCGGTGCGCACGAGGCCGAACATGACCTCGGCGTCGACGGCGGGGGGCGGCCGGCGGACGATCTCGACGAGCGCCGACTCCACGTTGGGTCGCGGCACGAACACCGAGGCCGGCACCGTGCCGACCACCGCGGCCGAGGCCCAGTAGGCGATCTTGACGCTGACCGCGCCGTAGGCCGAGGTGCGTGGCGACGCGGCGAACCGCTCGGCGACTTCGCGTTGCACCATCACCAGCATCCGCTCCACGGCGGGCACGTGGTCGAGCACGTCGAGCACGAGTGGCGTCCCCACGTTGTAGGGGAGGTTCGCGACGAGGACCCAGCCCTCGGGCGGGACGAGTCGATCGGTCCACTCGAGGGTCGTGGCGTCGGTCTCGATGACCTCGACCCGGCCGGGTCCGGCCTCGGCCACCACTCCTCGCAGCACCGGGACGATGCCGCGGTCGATCTCGAGGGCCAGCACCTGGGCGCCGGTCTCGGCGAGGGCGAGGGTCAGCGAGCCGAGGCCGGCACCGATCTCGACGACTCGCGAGCCTGGTCCGACACGGGCCAGCGCCGCGATCCGTCGGACGGTGTTGGGGTCGGCGACGAAGTTCTGTCCGAGGTCGCGGCGGGGCGACAGGCCGTCACCGAGGAGCTCGCGGATGGCCGGACGGGAGTGGGTCACCAGGAGATCTCGACGTGCGCCGGCGCGTCGGTCGGCACGGCGATCTGGAGGAACGCGTCCGGGTGGAGCGTGACCAGGTCGCCGGTGCTGCTCGGTGCGAGCTGCACGCGGCAGGCCACGCTGCGGCCGTTGTCGAGGTTGGTGACGGTGACCGTCACCCCGGAGGGCAGCGCGTTGGAGGTGCAGATCGATGCCGCGGGCACCGTGCTGCGGAACGAGGCCCGTCCCTGCCGCCGTTCGCCGGCGGGCTCGCCGGCGATGGCGATCTCGATCGGTCCGGTGCCCCGACCGGCGGTGGGACCGTCGAGGTAGGCAGCGCCGGGGGCCCCCATCGGATCGGGGCGCGCCTCGGTGGTGGTGGCGGCCTCGGCCGCCCCGCCGACATCGACCCCGAGCGTGGCCACGTTGGGCGCGCCGGTCGGGTCGTTGCGGCTCAGCAGCCACAGCGACGGCAGGGCGATCACGGTGACGGCGGTTGCCATCAGGATGCGTCGCCGGTCAGCCGGTTCGAACTTCAGCACGGTCTCGACCTCGTCGAGCGCCACCGGGGGGTGAACGATCGCTGAGGGAGGATCAGGCTAGGAACGGATCCGCGGGAACGCAAGCCGAGCGTTCGCGTGGGTGGCGGTGCGAACGCTCTCAGCGGTCACGCCGTGGAGCGCCGCGATGCCCTCGCCGACGTCGGGGACCCATGCCGGGCGGTTCCGTCGGCCGCGATGGGGGACCGGCGCGAGGTAGGGGCTGTCGGTCTCGACCAGCATCCGATCGAGTGGGCACCGTGCCGCGGCCTCGCGGACGTCGGTGGCGTTCGGGAACGTGACGATCCCCGAGAACGACACGAACGCGCCGAGGTCGAGGCACCGTCGGAGCTCCTCGGGGCCACCGGTGAAGCAGTGGAAGATCGTCTGCTCGGGGACCCCTTCGGCTGCGAGCAGGTCGAAGGTCTCCGACCAGGCCTCCCGGGTGTGGATCACCAGCGGGAGCTGGTGCTCGTGCGCCAGCGCGATCTGCTCGGCGAAGGCCCGTCGCTGGTCGTCGCGCGGGGAGTGGTCGTAGTGGAAGTCGAGCCCGGCCTCGCCGACGGCCACCACGGTGGGGTGGTCGATCAGGTCGCGGATGGTGTCGACCCCGAAGCGCGCCTCGTGGGGGTGCAGGCCCACGGTGGCGTGCACCCCCACGTGTGTCTCGGCGGCGGCGATCGCGGCGAGCGAGGTGGCGCGGTCGCAGCCGACGGTGACGAGGGTCGTCACGCCCGCAGCGTGCGCCGCGGCGATCGCGCCGTCGGTCCCGTCGGGGATGCCCTCGTCGTGGACGTGGCAGTGGCTGTCGGTCCACCCGGCGCCGCCGGCCGGCAGGTCGTCGTGGCCGACCTGGTCGCCTGACACGCTCACGTCGTCGCAGCGGTGGTGATGCGCGGGAACAGCGGATCGCCCTTGACCACGGGCAGCCCGCCCGGATAGCCGCCCCACTCGGCGGCGTCGGGGAGCCGTTGGTCGAGCACCTGATCGGGCAGCCCGAGGCGCTCCCAGATCCGCTGCGCAGTGGACGGCATCGCCGGCGCGGCCAGGACGGTCACGATGCGCAGGGCCTCGAGCGCATCGCCCATCACCGTGTCGAGTGCCTCGCCCGGCTCCATCTTCCACGGTTCGTGCTGCTCGAGGTACGCGTTGGTGGCGCGGATCAGCTGCCAGGTGGCGTCGAGTGCCTTGCTCGGTGCCACCACGTCCCACCCCGCGGCGGCGCCGGCGTACGCCGCGGCCGCCGCCTCGGCGAGCGGCGAGTCGGCACTGGGCGCCGGCCCGAGGCCGTCGCACTTCTTGCCGACCACCGTGGCGACGCGGGCCGCCAGGTTGCCGAGGTTGTTGGCGAGGTCCGCGTTGTAGCGCGCGACCAGCCCGTCGTAGGAGAAGTCGCCGTCGGCCCCGTAGGGGGTCTCGGCCAGCACGTAGTAGCGGAACCCGTCGACGCCCACGGTGTCGACCAGATCGAGGGGCTTGACGACGTTGCCGGTGCTCTTGGCCATCTTCTCGCCGTCGACCAGCAGCCACCCGCCGACCGCCCACCGCTTGGGCGGCTCCACGCCCGCCGACAGCAGCATCGCCGGCCAGTACACGCAGTGGTGGCGGATGATGTCCTTGCCGATGAGGTGGTAGTCGACGGGCCACCAGTCGCGGTAGCCCTCGGTGCCGTCACCGAAGCCCACGGCGGCCAGGTAGTTGGTGAGCGCATCGAACCAGACGTAGGCGACGTGCGAGCTGTCCCAGGGCAGTGGGATGCCCCAGGTGAGGCTGGTCCGGCTGACGGAGAAGTCACGCAACCCGCTGCGGATCAGGCCGAGCGCCTCGTTGGCGCGGAACTCGGGCACGATCGCGCCGGGGTGGGCGGCGTACCAGTCGAGCAGGCGGTCCTGGAACCGGGAGAGGCGGAAGAAGTAGTTCTCCTCCTCGAAGTGGTCGACGGGCTTCTTGTGGATCGGGCAGACGTCGCCCTCGAGCAGCTCGTCGT
>CAYRXQ010000325.1:0-3423 GCA_964428115.1 uncultured Ilumatobacteraceae bacterium | reverse complement strand
TCCTCGATGGTCATGCACGGCTCCGGTGTTCGTGGGGGACCGTGAATCGACCCGTCGAGTCGTCCACCACTCGCTTTCCACGCGGTGTCTTCGGCATGCCGCACCCCTGTTGCGTTGTCTCAGACTACGAGTGACCCTGAGAGTAACGCTCCACGGACATCCACGAACGTCCACCGACGGCCCTGCACAAAAGCCCTGGTCAGAGCGATTTCTACAGGGCGCGGTGGACGCCCGTGGACCCGTTGGCGGAGGTGGACGGGAATCGAACCCGCCGGACGAGGATCGCTCGTCCCAACCGCTTTGAAGGCGGCGGTGCCCACCAGGTGCACGGACACCTCCGCCGGCGAGGGTACCCGCCGATCTGCGACCGGCGCCCTCCGGACGCCCAGGTGACCACTCGCTAGGGTCCGCCCCCATGCCCGGCACCGACGCCTCCCGACCCGTGCTGTTCTGCACCGACACCGTGGCCGCCCGCCACCTCGACGCCCTGCAGGCCGCAGCGCCGGGTCTCGAGCTCGTCACCCTCGACGGCGACCGGCGGGTCGAGCCCGCCGACGTGGAGCGCATCACCGTGGCGTTCTTCTCGGGCGACGCCTGGCCCGACCGGTCGGACACCTTCATGCGGATCTGCCTCGACGCGCCGAACCTGCGGTGGCTGCACACGTTCTCGGCCGGGGTCGACCATCCCGTGTTCGGCGTGTTCACCCAGCGCGGCGCCCAGGTCACCACCTCCTCGGGGGCCTCGGCCTCACCGATCGCGCAGACGGTGATGATGTACCTGCTGGCGCTCTCGCGCGACCTCGACGGCTGGCGGCGCGCCCAGCAGGAGCACCGCTGGGAGCAGCACCGCTTCACCGAGCTCGACGGGCTGACCGTCGGCGTGGTCGGGATGGGACCCATCGGGCTCGAGGTGATCCGCCTCGCGACCGCGTTCGGGATGCACCCCATCGGCGTACGACGCCGGGTGCTCGGCCACGAGCCGTGTGAGACCTGGGAGCTCGACCGGTTGCACGAGCTCGCCGGCCGCGTCGACGCGCTCGTGCTCGCCGTCCCCCTCACCGACCAGACGCGCGGCCTCGTCGACGCCGAGGTGCTCGCGGCGATGCGGCCCGGGTCGTGGCTCGTGAACATCGCCCGCGGTGAGGTGGTCGACGAAGAGGCACTCATCGAGGCACTGCGCTCAGGTCACCTGGGCGGCGCCGGGCTCGACGTGTTCGCCGTGGAGCCGCTCCCCGAGACCAGCCCGCTCTGGGACCTGCCGAACGTCATCATCACGCCGCACTCGTCGGGCACCTCGGAGCGGACCCATGAACGGGCCGTGACGATCTTCCTCGACAACCTGACGCGCTTCGCCAACGGCACCCCACTGCGCAACGTCGTCTGACCCGATCAGGCACGGTCGCCCGCGTCTCGGTGACGGGTGCTGCGTCAACTGTGCGCGCCGGCGCGTCGGTCAGGGGCCGATCCCGCGCACGGGTCGCCCGTCGGTGGGGTCCTCGTCGACCACCTCGGTACGGTGCGAGCCGCTCCCACCCCTCGGCCACCGACCCCGCGTCGGGCCCCACCCGTCGATCGGCTGCCGTCGCCACTGCGGTCCGGTCACACGACGACGCACGGCACGACCGTGCGGGAGGTCGAGATGCACACCGCCATTCGCACCGGTGCCACCACCACGCTCTGCTGGGCCGCGAAGGGCGGGAGCGGGACCACCGTCGTCACCGCCGCGCTCGGGCTCACCGCACCCCGGCCCGTCCTGCTCGTCGACCTCGCCGGCGACCTGCCGGCCGCGTTCGGTCTGGACGAGCCGGCGGGCCCCGGGGTCCACGACTGGCTCGCCGCACAGGCCGATGCGGCCCGACTCGCCGACCTCGCCATCACCGTGATCGAGGGCGTCGAGCTCGTCCCGGCCGGGTCGTGCCGCACCGCACCCGACTCACCCCGATGGCACGACCTCGCCGAGGCCCTCGAGCGCTGGGCCACCCCCGGTGGCAGGCTCGGCGGCCGACCCGGCACCGTGCTCGTCGACGCCGGTACCGGCGCGCCGCCCGAAGCCCTGCGCAGCCGCCTCGGACGCGACCTGCTCGTCACCCGTGCCTGCTACCTCGCGCTCCGGCGGGCCGTGGCCCTCGACCGGCGACCGTCGGCCGTGATCGTGGTGGAGGAGCCGTCGCGGGCGTTGCGGACCGTCGACATCGAGACCGCGATCGGTGCACCCGTGGTCGCCAAGGTCACCGTCGACCACACCGTCGCACGCGCCGTGGATGCGGGGCTGCTCGCGTCTCGACTGCCGCGGATCATCCAGCGCGACCTGCAGGGCGCAGCGTGAGCACGACGTCCGACGCGACGACGGGTCACCACGACGCTGCGGGGATCGACGGGATCGGGCACCTCGTCGACGAGCTCAGCCGCCGGGTCGCCCACGTGCCCGGCGACGTCCACGACGTGGTGCGGCGATACGTGCGGTCGGTCGCGCCCCTCGCTGATGCCGCCACCCGGACGCAGCTCGTCGACGCCACGGTGGCACGCCTCGCCGGACTCGACGTGCTCGACCGCCTGCTCGCCGACCCCGACGTCGACGAGGTGCTCGTGAACCGCGGCGGCGAGGTCTGGATCGACCGCCGCGGCGCGCTACACCCCGGGCCGGCGCTGCACCCCGACACCGTCCCCACGGTGCTCGAGCGCATCCTCGCCCCACTCGGGCGCCGGCTCGACCGCAGCTCCCCGGTGGTCGACGCCCGGCTGCCCGACGGCTCGCGGGTCTGCGCCGTGGTCCCGCCGATCTCGGTCGACGGTCCCGTCGTGTCGATCCGACGGTTCGCCCGCCGACCACGACCACTCGACACCTTCACCACCCCCGCCGTGCGCGACCTGCTCCTCGACCTGGTGGCCATCCGCTGCAACCTGGTGGTTGTCGGGGCGACCTCCTCGGGCAAGACCTCGCTGCTGGGCGCGCTGCTCGACACCCTCGGCCCGACCGAGCGCGTCGTGCTCCTCGAGGACACCGCCGAGCTCGTCACCGGCGCGACGCATCTCGTTCGACTCGAAGCGCGCACCGCCACGGCCGACGGTGTGCGCGCCGTGCCCCTCGACGAGCTGGTGCGCACCGCGCTGCGACTGCGGCCCGACCGCCTCGTGGTCGGCGAGGTGCGCGGCGTCGAGGTGCTCGGATTGGTGCAGGCGATGAACACCGGTCACGACGGCTCGATGTCCACCTGCCACGCCAACGGGACGCTCGACGCGCTCCACCGCCTCGAGACGCTGGTGCTCCAGGCGGCGCCGAGCTGGCCCCTCGCGGCGATCCGGGCCCTGAACCCTTCGCGCATTGTCATCTCGCCCGGTCCCTGTTCCCCGCGCGAAGCCGGGATCTCCAACGAGATCATCCGCGAGTTCGGACCCCGGATTCCACTCCTGGGCGTCTGCCTC
>CAYRXQ010000324.1:2105-3434 GCA_964428115.1 uncultured Ilumatobacteraceae bacterium | reverse complement strand
GGCGTGAAGCCCGTGTCGACCCAGGAGACGTTCGGCCGACTCCTCACCCGTCTGGCCGAGGTGCCGGGGGTGGCCGACCGGCTCGTGACCACCTCCCCCGACGTGAGCGTGTCGACGAACCTCGGCGGGTGGATCAACAAGATGGGCGTGTTCAGCCCCGAGGTGCAGCCCGACCTGCTCGGCGACGACCGGTTGCTGCGATGGAAGCAGGGGCCGAGCGGGCACCACGTGGAGCTGGGCATCTCGGAGATGAACCTGTTCCTGCTGCTCGGCGCGCTCGGGCTCGGCCACGAGCTGCACGACGAGCACCTGTTGCCGGTGGGAACGGTGTACGACCCGTTCGTCTGCCGGGGGCTCGATGCGCTGATCTACGCCCTGTACAACGGCAGCCGGTTCGTGGTGGTCGGCACGCCGGCGGGGATCACGCTGGCGCCCGAGGGTGGGGCACACCAGAGCTCGATCACCCCGTCGATCGGGCTCGAGCTGCCCGGGCTGCACTCCGCCGAGCCGGCCTATGCCGCCGCGCTCGATTGGCTGCTGTGCGACGGCCTGTCCCGGCTGTCAGTGAACGAGGCCGAGGCCGGTGGGAGCCTGTACCTGCGGCTGTCGACCCGTCCGCTCGACCAGTCGCCGTTCGCGGCAGCGGCCGCGCGCCTCGGCGAGGAGCAGCTGCGCGCCGACGTCCTCGCCGGCGGCTACCGCCTCCGTGAACCCGGCCCCCCACCGGTGTCAGACACGCTGCAGCTCGCCGCGCTGCAGCTTGCGGACTCCGCCGCGGCCGCGGCGATGTCTGGGCTGCAGGATCGGTCAGATCCGACCGGATCTGCATCCCAGACGACGCGCGCCGGCGAGGGAGGACGCCGCGACGACGGGTCGGGGACCGTCGGACCGGCAGCCGAGGTGGTGCTGGTCGGATGCGGGGCGGTGATGCCCGAGGTCCTGGCAGCGGCCGACCTGCTCGAGGCCGAGGGGGTGCCGACCCTGGTGCTCGACCTCACCAGCCCCGACCGCCTCTACCGCGAGTGGCGCACCGGACTGCGCGATGCCTCCCGTCGAGCTGCTGCGAGCCCACCGACGCACCACCTCGCCCGGCTGCTGCTCCCCCATGAACGCCGCCTCCCGATCGTGACCGTCCACGATGCGGCCAGCCACCACCTGGCCTGGCTCGGCAGCGTGTTCGGGACCCGCGTCGTGCCCGTCGGCGTCGACACCTTCGGCCAGTCGGGCAGCATCCCCGAGCTCTACGGGGCGTTCGATCTCCTCCCCGAACAGCTCGTCAACGCCGCCCTCCTCGCCTGTTCCTGACTGCGGGCGCACGCCACGGTCCCG
>CAYRXQ010000324.1:0-2005 GCA_964428115.1 uncultured Ilumatobacteraceae bacterium | reverse complement strand
AGCCGGCGCATCCGGCCGCGATCGGGCAGGATGCACGGATGCGCATCGACACCCTCTTCTCCGTTGCCGGCAAGGTCGCCGTGGTCACCGGCGGCTCCCGCGGCATCGGCTACATGATCGCCACGGGGCTCGTCACCAACGGCGTCCGCACCTACATCACGGCCCGCAAGGCGGAGCAGTGCGATGCCGCGGCCGCCGCGCTGTCGGAGCACGGCGAGTGCATCTCGGTACCCGCCGACCTCTCGACCCCCGAGGGTGTGGCGACGTTCGTGGAGACCTTCACGGCGCGGGAGGAGCGGCTCGACATCCTGGTGAACAACGCCGGCGCGGCCTGGGGTGCGGCGCTCGGCGAGTTCCCCGACATCGGCTTCTCCAAGGTGATGGACATCAACGTGAAGGCCCCGTTCATGCTCACCCAGGCGCTGCTGCCGCAGCTGCGGGCGGGTGCCACGGCGGAGGATCCGGCCCGGGTGATCATGATCGGGTCGATCGACGGGCTGCGGGTGCCGATCGGGGACAACTTCTCGTACTCGGCGTCGAAGGCCGGCATCCACATGCTCGGCCGGCACCTCGCGAAGTTCGTCGTGCAGGACAACATCACCGTGAACTCGATCGCCCCGGGTCCGTTCGAGTCGAAGATGATGTCGTACATGCTCGACGATCCGGCGACGCGTGAGTTCGTGGAGTCGTCGAACCCGCGTGGGCGGATCGGATCGCCCGAGGACGTGGCCGGCGCGGTGATCTTCCTGGCGAGCCGTGCGGGCGCCTACGTGACCGGGACGACGATCCCCGTCGACGGCGGCATCTCCGGCCTGGCCTGACGCCTGCCCGCCGGGCGGCGCGGTCAGCCGGCGCCGGGGGTGGTGAGGATCGACGCGGCTCGACGGTGGCCGGCGCGACAGGCGTCGGCCGGGGCGGAGCCACCGAGCCAGGCGGCCAGGAAGCCGGCCGCGAAGGCGTCGCCTGCACCGGTCGTGTCGCGGACGTTGGCCACGGCAACGGCCTCGACCACTTCGAGTCGTCCGTCCTCGTCGAGGATCCGGGCCGGCCGCGGCCCGTCCTTCACCACGTGGAGGCAGCCGCGCGGCGGTCGTCGGTCGAGGAGGTGCAGCACCTCTGCCTCCTCGGCGTTGGCGAAGGTCACCTCGGGCCGCAGTCGGTCGAGGAGCTCGCGGAATCGGTCGAGGCCGTACGACTCCACGAGCGTGACCGCCGAGACGTCGAGGGTGAGACGGCCACCGAGCTCCCGGACGACTTCGATGGCGCCGAGGATCGAGCTCGCGGCGGGTTCGACGGCGAGCCCGTACGCCGGCACGTGCGCGACTCGAGTGCCCGTGAGCCAGTCGGGATCGATCGGTCCGAGCTCGGCCGCGGCGCCCCGGTCGGGGAACATCGTGCGCTCGGCGTCGGCGGGGTCGACCAGGACCACGACGGCACCCGTGTGGCCGGCGCGCTGCAGCCGGCAGTCGACGCCCGTCGCGGTGAGCGCGCCGATCAACGAGTCGCCGGCGGCGTCGTCGCCGACCCGCCCGATGAAGCGGGTCGGGGTGAGGGGCGCTGCGAGCGCTGCCACGTTCGCCGCGCTCCCCCCACGGGAGCGGCGGACGGTGGCCGGATTGTCGGTGCCGCGGCGGGTGGGACCCGATGCCCACACCACCACGTCCTCCACCAGGTCGCCGATCACCGTGAGCACGGGCTCAGGTTCGCACACGGTCGGTCGCCGCCGTGATCCCGGTACGGTCGGGGCCATGAGCATCCTCGGATGGATCCTGACCGGGTTGATCGCCGGCTGGCTGGCCCGGTCGGTCGTCAACGACGACAAGAGCGGCTGCCTCTACACGCTCGCGATCGGTGTGCTCGGGGCGTTGGTCGGCGGCGCGCTGTTCAGCGTGGCGACCGGGGCCGACGACGTCTTCGACGGGTTCGACTTCGGGTCGATCGTGGTCGCCTTCCTCGGCGCCTGCCTGCTGCTGCTCGTGCTGCAAGCCATCCGCGGCCGCCAGCG
>CAYRXQ010000323.1:0-3458 GCA_964428115.1 uncultured Ilumatobacteraceae bacterium | reverse complement strand
GAAGTTCTCGGTGGTCGAGGTCGCCCCGCTCGCGCCGCTGCGCGACGAGCCCGGCCGCGCCCCGACGCCGCCGCAGATCGACGACACCCGTCAGCGCCAGTACGTGTACATGGTCCGCGATCTCGGCGCGCGCCGTCAGCCGGCGGCGGCGATCACCATCGGCTCCAGCGTCGTGTTCCTGGCGCTGTGCTGGATGCTCCACCGCCGCGATCGCATCGTGGCCGAGAACCGGGCCGCGGCCCTCGTCCCGGCCGGCTGATCGCCCATGTCGCAGTACCTGCCGATCGTGGTGCTCATGATCCTCGCGGTCGCGTTCGGCGCGATCTCGATCGTGGCCTCCCGGCTGCTCGCACCCCGTCGGCCCTCGACGGCCAAGGAAGCGCCCTACGAGTGCGGCATCGTCCCCAGTCGTGAACCACCGCAACGGTTCCCGGTGAGCTTCTACGTCGTCGCGATGCTGTTCATCATGTTCGACATCGAGATCATCTTCCTCTACCCCTACGCCGTGGAGCGCTCGGCGCTCGGCGCCTACGGGTTCTGGGCGATCTTCGGGTTCTCGGTGATCTTCTTCCTCACCTTCGTCTACGAGGTCGCCCGCGGTGGCCTCGACTGGGGTCCGCTGCAGCGTTCCCGCGACCTCGGCGACGAAGCTGCGATGGTCTCGCCCGAGCGCACGGCCCGCAACACGGTCCGCTTGGTGGGGACCGAAGGTCGTCTGGTGGCAGGGGGAACGGGTACCGGGGAAGCGGCCTAGGAGGCAACCATGGGGATCGTCAACGACGTGCTCGACGACGGGCTCGGTGGGCTCACCCACAACGTCATCACGGGTCGCCTCGAGGACCTGGTCAACTGGGCGCGCTCGCGCTCGTCGTGGCCCGCGACCTTCGGGCTGGCATGCTGCGCGATCGAGATGATGGCCACCGGCGGTGCTCACTACGACCTGTCGCGCTTCGGCATGGAGGTCTTCCGTGCCTCGCCGCGCCAGGCCGACATCATGATCGTCGCCGGTCGAGTCAGCCAGAAGATGGCGCCCGTGCTGCGACAGGTCTACGACCAGATGATGGAACCCAAGTGGGTCATCTCGATGGGCGTGTGCGCGTCGAGCGGCGGCATGTTCAACAACTACGCGATCGTGCAGGGCGTCGACCAGATCGTGCCCGTCGACGTGTACGCACCCGGGTGCCCGCCGACCCCCGAGACCCTGATCCACGCGATCGAGACGCTCCACCAGAAGATCGAGGACGGCGAGATCATGCGCCGCCGTGAACGCACCGGTGCGGGGGCCGCGCTCCACGTCCAGGAGATCCCCGCCACCACGGTGCCCGTGCTGCTCGGGAGCCGCTGACACCATGGCCGACACCGACACCGAACCCTCCTCCGACGCGCCCGACGAGACCTCGGCGGCGCCCGTGGAGATCCACGGTTGCCCGGTCACCGACAGCCGGGGACAGACCGTGGTGCACCCCACGATCGACCGCTACGTCGCGCTGGTCAAGGCGCTCGCCGACGAGGGGTACGCGATGTGCGTCGACCTCACCGCCGTCGACTTCCTCACCCACCCCGGCCGGCCGCTGCCCGAGGGCATCGCCCCGGAGCGCTTCGAAGTCGTGGTGAACCTGCTCGACATCACCCACCGCCGTCGCATCCGCGTCCGGTTGCAGGTCGCCGAGGGCGTCGCCGTGCCGACGCTGTTCGACCTCCACCCCGGCACCGAGGCCATGGAGCGCGAGGTCTTCGACATGTTCGGGATCCCCTTCGACGGCCACCCCGACCTCACCCGCATCCTGATGCCCGAGGACTGGGAGGGGCACCCGCTCCGCAAGGACTATGCGGTCGGCGCCATCCCGGTGCAGTTCAAAGGAACGCCCAACTGATGACCGTCACCGGATCCGAGGCACCCGAGCGGCTGGGCCACGCCGACACCGACGAAGGCGCCCAGGAGCTCCTGCCGCGCTCGGAGCTCACCGCCAAGGAGTTGCTGCGCGAGGTCGGTGCGGTCCTGCGCCTGAGCGAGGCCGAGGCCGCCAAGCTCGGCGACCTGCCCGAGGACCCCGACGAAGACCAGACGATGGTCATCAACATGGGGCCCCAGCACCCGTCGACGCACGGGGTGCTGCGCCTGATGCTCGAGCTCAAGGGCGAGACCGTGCTGCGCTGCAAGCCGATCATCGGGTACCTGCACACCGGCATGGAGAAGACCGGTGAGCAGCTCACGTACCTCCAGGGCGGCACCAACGTCACCCGGATGGACTACGCCAGCCCGTTCAACAACGAGCTCGTGTTCTCGATGGCCACCGAGAAGCTGCTCGGCATCGACCAGGACATCCCCGAGCGGGCGCAGTGGATGCGGATGCTGCTCTCGGAGATGAACCGCATGAGCAGCCACCTGCTGTTCATGGCCACCAACGGCATGGACCTCGGCGCCGTCGGCATGATGATCTACGGCTGGCGCGAGCGCGAAGAGGTGCTGCGCTTCTTCCAGAAGGTCACCGGCCTGCGCATGAACCACAACTTCGTGCGTCCCGGCGGCCTGGCCGCCGACCTCCCGGCGGGGTGGCGCGACGACGTGCTGCGCATCCTCGACCTGCTCCCCGAGCGGCTCGACGAGTACGACACGCTGATGACCGGTCAGCCGATCTGGCGCGAGCGGCTTCAGGGTGTCGGCGTGATCACCCCCACCGAAGCCCTCGCGCTCGGCGCGACCGGCCCGATCCTGCGCTCCACCGGCGTCGAGTGGGACCTGCGCCGGCACCAGCCGTACCTGCGCTACGACGAGGTCGACTTCGACATCGTGATCGGCACCTACGGCGACGCGTTCGACCGGTACGCGATCCGCCTCAACGAGATCCGCGAGTCGATGCGCATCGTGCGCCAGATCCTCGACCGGATGCCGGCGGGCGACTACCGGATCCAGGACAAGAAGGTCACGCCCCCGCCCCGCGCCCGCATCGACGAATCGATGGAGGCGCTCATCCACCACTTCAAGATCTTCACCGAGGGCTTCAAGGTGCCCGAGGGCGAGGCCTACGTCGGGATCGAGGGCCCCCGCGGTGAGATCGGCTGCTACATCGTCAGCGACGGCTCGGCCAATCCGTACCGGATGCACATGCGCGAGCCGAGTTTCGTCAACATCCAGTGCCTGCCGCACATGATGCGTGGCGGATTGGTTGCCGATGCGGTCGCCGTCATCAGTAGCGTCGACCCGGTGCTCGGAGGCGTGGATCGATGAGTCGATTGAGTGACCACAACGTGGTGGTGGCCCGCGAGATCATCTCCAGGTACCCGAAGAAGAAGTCGGCGCTGATCCCCCTCGTGCACCTGAGCCAACAGCAGAACGGCTACGTCACCGAAGAGGCCATGCGCCACGTCGCGGAGCTGCTCGACGTCACGCCGGCCGAGGTGTACGGCACCGCGTCGTTCTACGAGATGTTCCGTTTCGAGCCGACCGGCAAGTACCT
>CAYRXQ010000322.1:0-3462 GCA_964428115.1 uncultured Ilumatobacteraceae bacterium | reverse complement strand
GGGCCCTTGGAGGCCGAGTGCATCCGGGCGTACAGGTCGTGGAAGCGGACCACGCCGATGCCGGCGAGGAACATGAACACGGCCCCGGCCACGAGGAGGGCGCCGCCGACGATGTCGAGGACGTCGTTCATCCGCCCCTCCGCTCGATGAACCGGGCCAGCACACCGGTCCCGACGAACGCGACGAGCGAGACCACGAGCACCGTGTCGAGGGCGATGCCGCTGCGGTTGCGAGCGGCCGAGACGATGATGCCGCCGACGATCACGGTGAGCAGACCGTCGAGGGCGATCACGCGGTCGGGCAGCGTCGGCCCGAGCAGCAGCCGCGCCATGAACAGCAGCGCAGCGAGCGACAGCAGCACCAGGGCGACGACGGTGAGGACGCTCACGAGGCCCCCTCGGCGCGCAGGATCTCGACGGCCTCGTCGGATCCGAAGGCCTTCACCGCCAGGTACTCCAGGTGCAGCACCTGCTGGCGCACCGCGTCGATGTCGTGGAGGTGGAGCACGTGGACGTAGATCATCGGCTCGGGATCCCGCCGGACCTCGAGGGTCACGGTGCCGGGGGTCAGGGTGACGGCGTTCGCGACGAGCGTGACGAGTGAGTCGTTCAGCCCGCGCACCGGGACCCCGATGATGCCGGTGTAGATGCTGTTGCGCGGCGTCACGATCTCCCAGGCCAGGATCAGGTTGGCCTTGACCAGCTGCACCAGGAAGTAGAGGACGAAGCGGACCGTGGCGAGGGGACGCACCGTCGAACGGTGCAGACCGGTGGTCCCGGTGGCTCGGGCGGCGACGAGCACCACCCCGACGGCCACCGCGAGCCCGCCGACGAAGTTGGCCCAGGTGAACTGGCCCCACAGCCCCATCCACAGCAGGACCAGCCAGATGATCAGGGCGGGGACGCGGACCGCGGCGCTCACGAGCCACCTCCGAGGACGGCGCTGACGTAGCGCGCCGGATCCATCAGGTCCTCGGCGGTCCGGGTGGCGAGATCCCACAGCGGCCCCGCGGCGATCATCGCGGCGACCGAGGCAGCGACCACGACGCCGGTCGACAGCAGCATGAGCGGTGGTCCGCCGAAGCGGTGGGTGACGACGGGAGCCTTGGGTGGCGCCTCGTCGCGCTCACCCCAGAACACGCCGGCCCAGATCTTGGTCATCGAGTACAGCGTCATGAGGCTCACCGCCAGGCTGACCGCGGTGATCGCCCAGGCCTCGCTCGCGATGCCGGCGTCGACGAGGCCCAGCTTGGCGACGAAGCCCGAGAACGGCGGGAGGCCGGCCAGGCTGAGGGCCGGCAGGGCGAAGAGCAGTGCCACCACCGGCGCGGTGCGCACGAGCCCACCCACCTCGGACAGGCGGCTGGAGCCGGCCCGGTGGTCGACCAGCCCGGCCACGAGCAGCAGCGCCGTCTTCAGCACGATGTTGTTGGCCAGGAAGAACACGGCCCCGGCCACGCCGGCCACCGTGTAGAGCCCGAGCCCGAAGATCATGTAGCCGATCTGGCTGATGATGTGGAACGACAGGATGCGCTTCATGTCGTCCTGGGCGATGGCACCGAGCACCCCGACGGTCATCGTCAGCCCGGCCACCACGAGCACGAGCTCGCCGGGGAAGGTGTCCTCGGGGAACAGCAGGAGCTGGGTGCGGATGATCGCGTAGACGCCGACCTTGGTGAGCAGACCGGCGAAGATCGCCGTCACCGGGCCGGGCGCCGTCGGGTAGCTGTCGGGCAGCCAGAAGAACAGTGGGAACAGACCGGCCTTGATGCCGAACACGACCAGCAACAGCAGGGAGAAGCCGACACGGACCCCCTGGGCGAGTTCGGGCATGCGCTGGGACAGGTCGGCCATGTTGATCGTGCCGGTGGCCGCGTAGATGAGCGCCAGGGCCATGATGAACAGGGTCGAGGCGACGAGGCTGATGACCACGTAGGTCATGCCGGCGCGCACCTGGTCGCCGCGGCCCCCCATGGTGATCAGCACGTAGCTCGCCGCGAGCATCATCTCGAACGCGACGAAGAGGTTGAACAGGTCGCCGGTGATGAAGCTGGCCGCCACGCCGGCCGCCAGCACGAGGTAGATCGGGTGGAACCCGACCCGGACGTCCTCCTCGCCGGGCTGGCCGATGGCGTAGACGAGGACCGCCAGCAGCATCAGCGCCGAGACCACGAGCATGATCGCTGCGAGTCGGTCGACCACCAGGCTGATGCCGATCGGGGCCGGCCAGCCGCCGGCCTGCGTGACCGCGATGCCGTCGGCGTCGACGCGCACGAGCAGCACCACGCTCACGACGAGCATCGTGGTGAGCGAGACGAGGCTCACCAGCCGCTGGGCGACCCGGGAGCCGCCCACGAGGATGCCGAGCGCCGCGCCGAACAGCGGCACGACGATCGGAAGCGGGATCAGGGTGTTCACGACACCGACCCCTCGTCGCGCTGCTCGGCTGCCTGCTCGCGCTGGGCGTCGGCCTCGTCGCGGACCGTCTGGTCGGCGGTGCGCAGCCGGGCGATGTAGCGATCCTCGACGTCGTCCTCGACGAGGTCGTCGTGGGTGATCTGCCAGCTGCGATAGCCCATCGCCAGCAGGAACGCGGTGACGCCGAAGGTGATCACGATCGCGGTCAGCGCGAGCGCCTGCGGGAGCGGATCGGCGAACCGCTCGGGGTCGCCGGAGCCGACGAGGGCCGGGATGCCGCGACGGCCGCCCGAGGTCACCAGCAGCAGGTTGGCGCCGTGCCCGAGCAGCCCGATGCCGACGATGATCCGCGACAGGCGTCGCTGGAGGAGCATCCAGGTGCCGGTGCCGAACAGCACCGCCGAGGCGAAGGCCACCAGCACGCTCACGGGCGCGCACCCCCGTCGCGCGCGACCGCCTGGCCGGGCCGGCCGATCTCGATGTCGGGCTCGACCCCCTCGACGGCGGCCAGCTCGTCGGCGTGGTCCTCGCCGAAGGCCTCGAAGGCCATGAGCACCAGGCCGAGCACCACCAGGTAGACCCCGATGTCGAAGGGCAGCGCCGAGGTGGCCTTGATGGTCCCGAGCAGCGGCGCCTCGATCGTCACGTCGGCGTGCTCGAGCACCGAGCGTCCCAGCACCAGCGGCACGATCGCGGTGACGACGGCCGTCGCGAGACCGCTCGCGAGGATCGTCCAGGGCCGCAGGCGGAACGACTCGCGCACCGCATCGATCCCGCCCGCCACGTAGCGCAGCGAGACCGCGGCGCCCGCCGTCAACCCACCCACGAACCCGCCACCGGGCTGGTTGTGCCCGGCGAACAGGAAGTACAGCGACAGCACGAGGATCGAGTGGTAGACGACCTTGACCGAGGTGTCGACGACGACGAGCCGCTTCACGCCCGCACCCCCTCGGCGCCCTCGGCGCCCTCGGCGCCCTCGGCGCCCTCGGCGCCGCCGGCGCCGACGACGCCGACCGCGCCCACCTCGACCTCGGCCCCCGGCCCG
>CAYRXQ010000321.1:0-3470 GCA_964428115.1 uncultured Ilumatobacteraceae bacterium | reverse complement strand
ACGGTGGCGTCCTCGCCGGTGTCGGCGTTGGCGCGCACGGCGAGCTTGCCCTTGCGGATCTGGTCGGCCCACTTGAGGATCGTATGGAACTCGGCGGGCGGCTCCGCGCTGCGGAGCTCCATCGCGCCGAGCATCACCGCGCCGGTGGTGCCGTCGATCGAGATCACGTCGCCCTGCTTGACGACGGTGTCGCCGACGTGGAACTCCTTGCCGCGGATCTTGATCTCCTCGGCGCCGACGATGGCCGGCGTCCCCCACCCACGGGCGACGACGGCCGCATGGCTCACCAGGCCGCCGCGGGCGGTCAGGATGCCCTGGGCGACCATCATGCCGTGGACGTCCTCGGGGCTCGTCTCGCTGCGCACGAGGATGACCTTCTCGCCGGCGTTCGCGGCGGCCTCGGCCTCGTTCGCAGTGAAGTACACCGAGCCGACGGCCGCACCGGGTGACGCGGCGAGGCCCTTGGCCAGCACCGTGCCCTGCCCGGCGAACTGCGGGTGCAGCACCGAGTCGAGGTGCTCGGCCGCGACGCGCATGACGGCTTCTTCGTGGCTGATCGACCAGCGGGCGTCGCCGCGACCGGTGCCCTTGCTCATGTCGACGGCCATCTTGAGCGCAGCGGCGCCGGTGCGCTTGCCGACGCGCGTCTGGAGCATCCAGAGCTTGCCCTGCTCGATGGTGAACTCGGTGTCGCACATGTCGTGGTAGTGCGCCTCGAGGCGATCGAAGATCGTGAGGAGATCCTTGTGGATCGCCGGGAAGTGGAGCTTCATGTGGTCGAGGTCCTCGGTGTTGCGGATGCCCGCCACCACGTCCTCGCCCTGCGCGTTCACCAGGAAGTCGCCGTAGGGCTTGTTCTCGCCCGTGGCCGCGTTGCGGGTGAACCCGACGCCCGTGCCCGAGTTGTCGTCGCGGTTGCCGAACACCATCGTCTGCACGTTGACCGCGGTGCCGAGGTCGTGGCTGATCTTCTCGCGGACCCGGTAGGCGATGGCGCGAGCGCCGTTCCAGCTCTTGAAGACGGCCTCGATGGCGCCGGTCAGCTGATCGCGGGGCTTCTGCGGGAACGGTGCGCCCGTCGCCTTCTCGATCGCCACCTTGTACTGGTCGCACAGCGTCCGCAGCACCTCGGGGGTGAGCTCGTTGTCGGAGCGAACGGCAGCCCTCTCCTTGGCGGCCTCGAGTGGATGCTCGAACACGTCGCCGTCGACCCCGAGCACGATCCGGCCGTACATCGAGATGAACCGACGGTACGAGTCGTACGCGAAGCGCTCGTCGCCGGTCACGTGGGCCAGGCCCTCGACGCTCAGGTCGTTGAGACCGAGGTTGAGGACGGTGTCCATCATGCCGGGCATGGAGAACTTGGCGCCCGAGCGCACGCTCACCAGCAGCGGATCGAACGGGTCGCCGAGCTTGCGGCCCATCGCCTTCTCGAGCTTGAAGACGTGCTTGGCGATCTCCTCGTCGAGCCCGCCCGGCCAGCCGCCCCGCATGTAGTCGGTGCAGGCCTCGGTGGAGATCGTGAAGCCCGGCGGCACCGGGAGCTTCAGCACGCTCGTCATCTCGGCGAGGTTGGCTCCCTTGCCGCCGAGGAGATCCTTGTACTCCATCGGAGGACGGCGGTGCTTGTGATCGAAGGCGTAGACGTATGGCACGTCCGCCGAGTCTACGAGTTGCGGCCGTGGACGACGCGCTCACCGACCTCGGCACCACGCTTGACGATCGCGAGCGCCGCCGTACCCGCCACGCTCGTGATCCGCCCGACCTCGACGCCGGCTGCGTCGTGCACCGGGGCACCCACCTCGGTGCCCTCGGGCACCATGAGCCGGCGCAACGATCGCGGCGGCTCGGCGCCGCGGCTGTCCATCCGCTCGACCAGCTCCTGCCCCGGGTAGCACCCCTTGCGGAAGTTCACGGCGACCCCGGTGAGCCCGGTCTCGGCGGGCACGGTCTCTCCCAGCACGATCTCGGCGCCGATCCGCGGCCAGCCGGCGAGCACCCGCGCTCGCTCGAGCTCCTCGGGCACGGTCACTCCGGCCTCGGCCCGCACCAGGGTGGTCTCGGCCCGGACGCGGATGCGGAACCGGTCGATCCGTGCCAGGAGGGCGTCGCCGGCACCGGGCTCGGTGGCCAGCTCGTATCGCTCGTCGCTGGTGCGGTGGACGCGGACCAGGCCGGCGACCTTCCCGCCCGGGTCGAGGACGAACGACCAGCGTCGCTGCCCCACCCCGAGATCGCGCAGCTCCTGGCTGAGCTGGCCCTGGAGGTAGGCGGCCGCATCGGGGCCCTCGACGGCGACCACGTCGGCCGCCGCATCGAGCCAGGGTGCCTCGGGAACGACCGGCCCCTCGTTCGCCGGGCCTGCGCCCGCCACCGCCATCGGTCGGATGCTCGCTGCCATGTCGCCAGTGTGCCGTGCCACACTCGAAGGTGCATGGCCGATCTCGACACCCTCACCCGCCGCGCCGTCGACTCGTTCCTCGCGTTCGCAGCCCGGACGAGCCGGCTGGGTGTGCGCCTGGTGGCGATCGCGGCACTCGTGTCGATCCCCTCGTACCTGCTCGGGCTCGCGGTATTCGAGGGCGGGATGCGCACCGTGTGGTCGGTGCTGGGTGGGGTGTTCCTGCTGATCGGGGTCGGCGGGCCGCTGCTCGCCCTGGTGCGCCTGTCCGGCTACCGGCGCAAACGCGAGGAGCTCACCACCGAGCTGCGGCAGTACCTCGGTGCCGACGCCGGGGCGCAGCGCACCGTCATCGAGACCTTCGAGACCGGGACCGCGGACGACGACGCCGGGTCGTCGGTGGTGGTCTGGTCGCGGTCGTCGTCGACCCCGTTCGGCACCGCGCTCGGCCCCTCGCTCAGCGCGAGCGAGGAGCACCCCGCACTGCGCGGCGCGATCTCGGCCGCCACGTCGCTCCCGTTGCGCATGTTGCTGTCGGTGGGCATCACGTCGGTCTTCGCATTCCTCGGCGTGATCTTCCTCATCGCCGCCGCACTCTGACCGTTCGGGCTGACCGGCAGCCGGCCGACAGCCGGTGTCAGACACGCTGCAGGTCGCAGCGCTGCAGGTCGCGATCGGGACCGTTCGGTCGTCAGGCCGACGTGCCGGCGGCGCGGCGGGCCGCGGTCATCCGGCGAGCGGCCGGGATGGCGGCGAGCAGGGCGGCCGCCTTGTTGTGGCACTCCAGATCCTCGTCGTCGGGATCGGAGTCGGCCACGATGCCGGCACCGGCCTGCAGGCTCGCCGTGCGGCCGTCGGGCCGCAAGAACATCGTGCGGATCGCGATCGCCGTGTCGAGGTTGCCGCTCCAGTCGACGTAGCCGACCACGCCGGCGTACGGGCCCCGCTTGACCGGCTCGAGCTCGTCGATGATCTCCATCGCCCGCACCTTGGGCGCGCCGCTCACAGTGCCGGCCGGGATGGTCGCCCGCAGCACGTCGATCGGGCCGAGCCCGTCGACGAGCTCACC
>CAYRXQ010000320.1:0-3486 GCA_964428115.1 uncultured Ilumatobacteraceae bacterium | reverse complement strand
TGCGCCACGGTGGAGCCCGACGACGCTCGGCTCGGCGGACGCACCCTGGTGCTCGTCACGCTGCGGCACTCGTATGTCGACCTCGACGACCCGACCTACCTCGAGTTCGGGTACACCCAGATCCTGGGCGACATCGCCGACACCGTCGCTCCCCCAGGCGAACCACTCGACACGGTGCACATCGGCGGCGGCGGGTTCACCATGCCGGGCTACCTGCAGGCGACCCGGCCCGGGTCGACCGACACGGTCCTCGAGCTCGACGCAGAGCTCGTGGAGCTCGCCGAGGCCGAGCTCGGACTGGTGCTGGGCCGAGGCATCGAGGCGACCACGGGTGATGCACGGGTCAACCTCGCCGCGCTGCCCGACGACAGCGCCGATCTGGTGATCGGCGACGCGTTCGGCGGTGAGGCCGTGCCCTGGCACCTGACGACCCGGGAGTTCGGCGAGCAGATCCGACGGGTGCTGCGGCCCGGCGGCACCTATGCCGTGAACGTCATCGACCATCCCCCGCTGGGGTTCGTGCGTGCCGAGGTGGCGACCCTGCTCGAGGTGTTCGACCACGTGGCCGTGATCGGTCCGGCCGGTCGACTGGCCGGTGAGTTCGGCGGCAACCTCGTGATCGTCGCCAGCGACGACCCGCTGCCGCTGGCCGCGATCGAGGCCGCGAACCGGGCCCGCGGCGATGACGACGTGGTGCTCGGCGACCCGGCCGCGCTCGCCGAGTTCGTGGGTGGCGCGCAGGTGCTCGTCGACGATCGTGCCCCGGTCGATCAGCTCCTGACACCGCGCGGCTGAGCTCGCGAACCCCCGAACTTCTTGTCAGCTGCAATGTCAGTTGTTACGGTGACCTCGTGCCGACCACCGACGCCGCGCCCGCCCTCGACGGCCGTCACGCGCGCCGCGAGCGCAACCGCGAGGCCGTGGTCGCCGCCCTGCTGGCGCTCTACCACGAGGGCGATCTCGACCCGCCGGTGGAACGGATCGCCGCCCGATCCGGCGTGTCGGCCCGTTCGTTGTTCCGCTACTTCGACGACGTCGACGACCTCTGTCGCAGCGCGATCTCGTCCCAGCTCGGCGAGGTGCTGCCGATCATCGACCAGGTGATCGCACCAGACGCGCCGTTCGCCGACCGCGTTGGCGCCGTGGTCGCCCAGCGCGTCGCACTCTTCGAGACGGTCGGCCGGGTCGGCGTGATCGCCCGGGTCCGTGCCCCGTTCCAACCGCTCGTGGCGGCACAGCTGCACGAGGTCCGCGGCGTGCTGCGCGACCGCATGGCGGCCGCCTTCGCTCCCGAGCTCGCGCTCGTCGATCCCGAGCAGGCCCTCGTCGCGCTCGCCGCAGCCGACGTGGCGTGCTCGTACGAGACCCACGACCTGCTGCGCACCGACCGGGGGCTCGATCGCGAGGTGGCCATCTCCGCGCTCGAGCATGCCGTCGCGGCTGCGATCCGTGCGGCCGCGGAACCGGTCGGCGCCACGACCGGGGCGCACGGCCGGCGACAGATCGCACAGGAGGTGTCGTGATGGTCAGCGTCCGACGGGAGATCCGGATCGCACGACCCGCCGAGGAGGTGTGGGCCGTGGTCGGCGACGCAGCGCGGCTGCACGAGTGGTTCCCCGGGGTCGAGAGCTGCACGGTCGAGGGCGACCGGCGCGTCATCGTGCTCGCCACCGGCATCCCGATGCCGGAGCGCATCGTGACCTGCGACAACGTCCTGCGGCGGTTCCAGTACCGCATCGAGGCGCCACTGTTCACCGAACACCAGGGCACGATCGACGTGCACGACCTGGGCGACGGCACCAGCCTCGTCGTCTACTCCACCGACGCGGCGCCGCGGACCATGGCGATCGTGGTGGGCGGCGGCACCGGAGGAGCGCTCGTCGAACTGAAGCGACAGCTCGAGGGGGAGCACTGATGGGCCGCAAGATCCTGTTCGTCACCACCGACCAGCAGCGGTACGACACGCTCGGCTGCAACGGTGGGACGGTGGCACGGACCCCCGTGGTCGACCGGCTCGCGGCCGAGGGTGTGCGCTACGAGCGGGCCGTCCCGCAGTCGGTGGTCTGCATGCCCTCACGATCCACGATGCTCACGGGTCAGCACCCGAGCACGCACGGGGTCTGGATGAACGGTGTCCCCCTGCCGGTCGACGCTCCCTCGGTGGCCGAGGAACTGCACCGGGCGGGCTACCGCACGGCGCTCGTCGGCAAGGCCCACTTCGAGCCGTTCCTCGATCCGTTCGGTCGGTTCGTGGAGAACGGGCTCGGCCGCCGGGGGTTGACCTCGGCCGAGAGCCGCTGGCACGACGGGACGGTCGGCGTCCATCGGGGCTTCGATCACCTCGAGTTCGCGACCCACGGGGCCCAGGGTCCGTTGCACTACGCACAGTGGCTCTCGCGTACGCACCCCGAGTCGGTGGGCGGCTTCTACCCCGTGCTCGATCCGACCTTCGAGGTCAACTCGCTGGGCGGCGGCGACACCGACGCCCCGCAGGTGTGGCGCAACCCGATCCCGCGCGAGCAGTACCACACCGATTGGGTGGCCGACCGCACGATCGCCTGGCTCGACTCGCTCGATGCCGAGGACGACTGGTTCTGCTGGATGAGCTTCCCCGACCCGCATCATCCCTGGGACCCGCCGGCCTCGGAGCTCGGCCGGGTCGACTGGCGCGAGGTCCCGCTTCCGGCCGGCTACCCGACCACCGCGGCCGAGCGTGAGCGGATCCTCGACGCGAAGCCCCGTCACTGGCGGCTCTGGTACGACGGGACGCTGGTGTCGAACTACGAGGCGCCGCTGTCGTTCGTTCCGGCAACGATGACCGCCGATCAGGTCCGCGAGATCAACGCGGTCAACGCGGTCGAGTGCGAGCTGATCGACGAGGCGCTGGGTCGCGTGCTCGCTGCGATCGAGGCCCGCGGCTGGGGCGAGGACGTCGACGTGGTGTTCACCACCGACCACGGCGAGTTCCAGGGCGACTTCGGCCTGCTGTTCAAGGGCCCGTACCACGTGGACGCACTCATGCGGCTGCCGCTGATCTGGCGGCCCGCGCCCTCGAGCGGCATCGACCCGGCCGTGGTGCACCGCCCGGTCGGGCTGGTCGACCTGGCGCCGACGTTCTGTGGGATCGCCGGCGTCGAGGCCCCGGCCTGGATGGAGGGCTCGGCGCTCCCGGTCGACGACGCCGACGCCGATGCGCGCGGCATCGAGCGGGCGCTCACCGAGTGGGACAGCGAGCTGTTCGGGGTGGATGTGCACCTTCGGACCATCACCCGTGCGGGTTGGGTGTGCACCGCCTACCTGCCGGGGTACGTCCACGACGGGACCGAGGGCGAGCTGTACGACCTGAACGACGACCCGTTGCAGCAGGTGAACCGCTGGGACGATCCGGCGGTGCGGGCCGTGCGGGACGATCTGCTCGACGACCTGTGGGCGCACCTTCCGACGCAGGTCCGCCCGCTGCGCTGGATCGACGCCCCCGTCTGACCC
>CAYRXQ010000319.1:0-3503 GCA_964428115.1 uncultured Ilumatobacteraceae bacterium | reverse complement strand
GCGCATACTACACGGCCGACCCCACCGACGACGAGAGTCAGGCCGAGGTGCGCGGTCGCGACCTGATGACGGGCCTGCCCAAGACGGTGCTGCTCAGCCCCGAGGAGATCCGCTACGCCATCGAGGACGTGGTCTCGGCGATCGTCGCATCGGTGATCCGGTGCCTGGCCAAGGCCCCGCCGGAGCTGTCGCAGGACTTCCTGGTCCGCGGCATGTACCTCGTGGGTGGCGGCGGCCTGCTGCGCGGCCTGGCGAGTCGGATCGAGCGCGAGACCGAGGTCCCGGTGCGGATGTCGAACGTCCCGCTCGAGGCCGTGGTGCTGGGTGCCGGCCACGTGATCGAGCACTACGACGCGCTCAAGGGCATGTTCATGGGCGTCCGTCGATGAGCGGCGGTCGCTGACCGGTGCGGTTCGTCGGCGCCGACGCCGCGGCCCTGTTCGAGGGCCTCGCCCGGATCCGCCGCGAGTTCGAGGTGCCGGGGCCACATCCCGCCGAGGTCCTCGCCGCCGCCGAGCAGGCCGCACGACGGGTCCCCACCGAGCACGTCGACCGCACCGATCTCGGGTTCGTGACCCTCGACCCGGCCAGCTCCACCGACCTCGACCAGGCCTTCGCGATCGAGACGCTCGGATCCGACCTGCTGCTGCACTATGCGATCGCGGACGTCGGATGGTTCGTGACGCACGGCGATCCGGTCGACCGCGAGGCGTGGCGACGCGGTGTGACCGTGTACCTCCCCGACGGGCGGGCCTCGCTGCACCCGACCGTGCTGGCCGAGGATGCCGCCAGCCTGCTGCCGGGGGCGGACCGACCGGCGGTGATCTACCGGGTGCGGGTCGACGCCGCGGGACACGGGACGCTCGAGGGCGCCGAGCGGGCGCTGATCCGCAGCCGGGCCAAGCTCGCCTACGACACGGTGCAGCCCGAGGAGCTGCCGGCAGGGTTCGAGGAGCTGACACGACGGCTGCTCGAGGCCGAGGCCGCTCGTGGTGCCGGCCGGGTGGAGTTCCCGGAGCAGGAGCTCGAGCCGCTCGGGCCGACCCCGGCCGACGGGGTCGAGCTCCGGATCCGGGCACGACTCCAGAGCGAGGCGCACAACGCCGCGCTCTCGTTGGTCTGCAACATGGCGGTCGCCGACGTGCTCGTGGCGGCAGGGACCGGGCTGTTCCGCGTACTGCCCGCGGTCGAGGATCGCCAGCTCCGGTGGCTCCGGCTCACCGCCGAGGCGTTCGGGCTCGACTGGGGTGCCGGGGAGTCGCTGGCGGCGTTCGAACGTCGGCTCCCGCTCGATGATCCCGCGGCGATGGCGTTCTCGCTCGCGGTCCGTCGTGCGGCCGGGGGCGCATCGTACGCACCGTTCCAGGACGGCGAGCGTCCGTGGCACTCGGCCGTGGCGGCCACCTACGCACACGTGACCGCGCCGCTGCGGCGCCTGCAGGACCGCTACGTCGCCGATGCCGTGCTGGCCGTGGTCGAAGGGCGGCCGGTGCCCGACACCACGCAGGCGGCCTTCGTCGAGCTCCCGGCGGTGATGGCCGAGGCCGATCGACGCGCCAACGGTGCGGCCGCCGCCGCGCTCGACCTGGCCGAAGCCCTCGCCCTCGTCGGACGGGAGGGCGAGCGGTTCGCCGGCGTCGTCACCGATGCCGACGACCGGGGTGCCCGCGTCCAACTTGTCGCCCCGCCGGTGATGACCCGGGTCCGCGGCGACGGGCTCCGGCCCGGCGACCGCGTCGAGGTGGAGTTGCGCTCGGCCGATGCGATGGCGCGCCGGGTCGAGGTGTCGGTGGTGACCGTCAGCCCGCCGGGGTGATCCGCATCAGCGCACCGCCGGCCATCGTGACGAGCAGCTCGCCGTCGCTGCCGGTGCCCACACTGGTGACGCCCTGGCCGAGCGTGCCGAGCAGCAGGTTCCGGTTGGTGGCCAGGTCGAGCGCCCACACCTTGCCCGAGCAGTAGTCGGAGTAGACGTAGCCGCCCTGCAGCTCGGGGATCGCGTCGCCGCGGTAGACGACGCCGCCACTGATGGAGCATCCGTCGGCACCGTGGGAGTACACGAGCACCGGCGGGGTGTGCCCGGCGTCGGGCTGGTCGGCGTTGAAGCGGTCGGTGCCCTCGAAGGCGCTCCAGCCGAAGCTCAGGCCCGCCCCCGCCACCGAGCCGTCGCCGGGTGCGGCGACGTGGTTGACCTCCTCGAGCCGGTTCTGGCCGACGTCGGCGATCCACAGGTCGTCGGTGGCCGGATCGAAGGTGAACCGCCACGGGTTCCGCAGCCCGATCGCGAACAGCTCGGGGAGCGCGCCGGGGATGCCGAGGAACGGGTTGTCCTGGGGCACGACGTAGGGCGGGTCGCTGTCGGGTGTCGGCTCGATCCGCAGGAGCTTGCCGAGCGGGGTGTCGAGCCGCAGCGCCCGCCGTTGGGGATCGTCGGCGGATCCACCGTCGCCGAGCCCGATGTAGAGGTGGCCGTCGGGGCCGAACTCGAGATCGCCGCCGTTGTGGTTGCCGTACGGCTGGTCGGTGCGGAACACCGGGCGCAGGGAGGCCCGGTCGAAGGTGCCGTCCTCGTCGACGCGGAACGCGGCCACCAGCGTGTCGTCGGACGCGTCGGTCAGGTGGACGTAGGCCTCGGGTTCGTCGGGATCGAACGCGAGGCCCAGCAGCCCGCGCTCACCGGCGGCCGAGGTCAGATCGGTGACGTCGAGGACCACCACCGGGTCGCTCCCGTCGGCCCCCACCGCCACGATGCGCCCCGGCTGCTCGACCACGAACAGGCGCGGGTCGCCGGGTCGTCGTCCGATGTCGACGGGCTGGTCGAACCGCCCGATCTCGACGAAGGTCACCGCCGGATCGCCCATCGTCGCCGGCGCGGTGGCCGGCGCGGTGGCCGGCACCGTGTCGGGCGCGGTCGTTGCTGCGTCGGAGGTCGACGGCTCGGAGGTCGGTGACTCGGTGGCGGGCACCGTCTGGTCCGGGTCCTGCGTCGAGGTCCCGGGCGCTTCTTCGTTGGCGACCGTGTCGGCTTCGGAGGTCGTGGTGGTGACGATGACGGCCGACCCGCCGTCGTCCTCGGGCGCGCCGTCGGGTTCGTCGCTGCCGCACGCCGCGGCCAGCACGACCGTGACCGCCACCGTCGCTGCCAGTCGGCGGCGACGAGCCGCGTGGCGGCCGCGGATCATCGACCGATCCGGATGAGGCCCTCTTGGACCACGCTGATCGCGAGCAGACCGTCGGCGGTGTAGATCGCCCCGCTCGCCAGCCCGCGGTTGGAGCCGGTGGAGATGGCGTGCTGGTCGTAGAACAGCCAGTCGTCGGCCCGGAACGGGCGGTGGAACCACATGGCGTGGTCGAGGCTGGCCATCTGGATCTCGGCGCTCTCCCACGAGAACCCGAAGGGCATGACCGTGGTGTCGAGCAAGGTCATGTCGCTCGCATAGGTGACGATGCAGGCGTGCAGGACCGGGTCGTCGGGCAGGACGCCGTCGGCGCGCAGCCAGACC
>CAYRXQ010000318.1:1879-3531 GCA_964428115.1 uncultured Ilumatobacteraceae bacterium | reverse complement strand
GGCGGCCAGCTGGCGATGGACCTGTGCGCCGTGTTGCACATGGTCCACCGAGCGGCCGATCCAGTGGGCGGCAAGGAAGCGCCCGCCCCGCACCACCCTGGCCGACAGCGCTGCGGCGGTGGCGTCGAGCGCGGGACCGTCGAGGTAGTAGCCGACTTCGCTGAACACGATCAGGTCGTAGTCGCGCGATGCCGGGGGGACCAGCCCGCCCACGCCCACCGTCACCCCGGGGAGGTGGGCGCACCGCGCGCCGGCTCGCTCGGTCGCCGTCGACGACACGTCGGTGGCGTCGACCGTCTCGCAGCGGCCGCCGAGCAGCTCGGTGAGCACGCCGATCGAGCATCCCGGCTCGAACACGTGTCGGTGTCGGGCTGGATCGACGTGGTCGAGCAACATCCGGTAGCGGCCCAGCTCGTACGCGTCGGAGGCGAAGCTCCACGGGTCGGGCTCCCGCGCGTACTTGGCATCGAAGAACGTGCCAGTGGTGGTGTGAGCGGTCACGGGTGTTCCCCCACGTAGAACTCGCAGGGCGCGGCGAGATGGCGGATGTCGCGCTCGGTGAGGACCGGTTCGCCCCGGTCGCGCGAGAACTGGCTCCGATGGCATCCGACCGCTCGAGCCCGAGCGTCGTGGTGTACCGGGTCACCGTCGATGCGCAGCAGCGAGGTCGTGCTCGCCAGCAGCGGGGCGGGGTGCTGATGGGCCCAGAACAGTGAGGACCAGAACGGGCCGCGCCACTCGGCGGCGACCGACCGTGCTGCCCGCCCGCACGCCTCGTGGTCGGGGTGCCAGTCGTGGATCGACGGTGCCACGAGCATGGTCCGCTGGTTGCGGTCGCCACGATGTGCGCGGATGGCATCGGCGACGTTGGCGACGTGATCGTGGACCGCCCCGTCGGGCAGCGCGAGGCGGTGCACCACGTCGGGTGACAGGCCGACGGCCTCGATCGCCGAGCGCTGCTCCTGCCGGCGAACGGCCGCCAGCGCGAAGGGGTCCCGGTCGGGGTAGGCGGCCTCGCCGTCGGTCACCGCGATCACGCGCACGTCGAGGCCGAGCTCGGCGGCGTGTGCCAGGAGCAGACCGCAGGCCAACACCTCGTCGTCGGGATGCGGCGCGACGACCACCAGCCGCGCGACGTCGTCGAGCGGTGGGGTCGGGATGATCTCGACGGTGCCGGGGGTCATGCGACCTCGCTCACCACTGCGGGGCCGGCCGTCGCTGCGGCGAACCCGTTGGCCACCAGCGAGCGCAGCTGCGTGGCGAACCCACCTTCGACTCGGCTGGTCGTCCGCGCGCTGGTGACGACCCGGACGTGCGTGCTCTGGATCACGGGGTGCTGGTCGGCGACGAGCCGGTTCCACAGCCCGTGGTCCTCACCGACCCGTGTCTGGAGACTCCACCCTCCAGCCTGGAGATAGGCGTCGGCGCGGACGCCGAGGTTCGCGCCGTGCACGTGGGGATGGCGTGCACCGTTGAGCTGGTAGGAGGTGCGAAACCGCTCGAGCAGACGTGCCGGTGTTCGCACGGGATCGAGCTCGACCACGCCGGCGACGGCGCTGTGGCTCCGTG
The DNA here is from genome assembly GCA_964428115.1 of uncultured Ilumatobacteraceae bacterium. Classification (GTDB taxonomy): domain Bacteria; phylum Actinomycetota; class Acidimicrobiia; order Acidimicrobiales; family Ilumatobacteraceae; genus CAYRXQ01. The sequence goes on along the minus strand of CAYRXQ010000318.1, from coordinate 1,962 downwards.
CGAGGCGGAGCTGTTCGCGGAGCCAGTCGGGCCGGACCACGGTGTCGGCGTCGGTGTTGGCGATCCACACCTCTGCGGGATCC
>CAYRXQ010000318.1:690-1779 GCA_964428115.1 uncultured Ilumatobacteraceae bacterium | reverse complement strand
CCCGCTTCGTTGCGAGCCGGAACGGCCACCACCACGCTCGTGATCACAGCGCGAACACCTTGGTCTCGAGCGGCCAGTACCGCAGCTCGGTGCACCGGTCGAGGAACGCCGAGGCGTCCGCCGCGTTCGACAGCTGCACCCATTGGTTCGCACCACGTCGCGTCGCCATCCTGATTCCCTTCCTCCAACGGTGGGCACCAGGAGGGTGCCGTGGAGGAGCGATACCCCAGGACCCGCAGATTCAAACGGTGGGCTGCGGCCGGCGAGCGCGCACCGGTGTCAGACACGCTGCAGCTGAGCGCGCTGCAGCTCTGGTCGCACCTGCAGCGCGGCGACCTGCAGCGTGTCTGACACCGGGGTCAGGGGTGGTCGGGGTCCTGGGGGTGCGCCATCGATCGGAGGAGGCGCTCGATGAGGCGCTGCCAGGCATCACCGTCGGGTGCGTGCTGGCCGGCCCCCCGCTGGACCAGGACGCCGAGTTGCAGGGTCTGCACCAGGTAGATCAGCGAGTCGAAGTCGGCGTCCGGGCTCGCCGACCCGTCGGTCGACGCCCGTTCCACGAGTGGCGCGGCGATGGTGGTCCGCCACCGCGCGCGGGCCTCGGCGATCGCCGCGGCCAGTGTCGGATTGCGCCGTGCCGCGATGAACGCCTCGAGCTGCATCGCCTCGTGATCGTCGAGGGGCTCGTCGGCGCGGCTGGCCTCGGCGAGCATCTCCGCGACCGGTCGGCCGTTGACCCGGCGGGCGATCGAGTTCTCCTCGACGGCGGCCAGCACCGCCGCCAGGAGCAGGTCGTCCTTCGATGCGAAGCGGCCGTAGACCGCGCCGCTCGACAGCCCGGCCTCACGGATGATGTCCATGATCTTGGTGCCGTCGTAGCCCTTGGCGGCGAAGACCCGACCGGCGGCCGCGAGCAAGCGGTCGCGCAGCGGATCGCCACTCGCCTCGGGGGCGTGGACAGCGGCAGGCTCGAGCTCGGCGTCGTCACCCATGGTCGCTCGAGACTCGTGGCGTGCGACTCGTCACCGTGCCGCAGGCGTCGTGGACGATCAGTCGGGGCAGGAGGGCGGCGAGTGCGAGGGTGCAAGC
>CAYRXQ010000318.1:0-680 GCA_964428115.1 uncultured Ilumatobacteraceae bacterium | reverse complement strand
GATGCGGAGTGGCAGCTCGCGGGGCCCGCGGATCTGGCCGACGCTCCAGCGCGTGTCGCCGGCCAGCTCGAAGCGCGGGAACCGCTTGACGAACTCCTCGATGGCGACCTTCAGCTCGAGGCGAGCCAGGTTGGAGCCCAGGCAGCGGTGGATGCCGAGCCCGAACGCGGCATGCCGGTTCTCCTGGCGGTCGACGACGAAGGTGTCGGGGTCCTCGAACTTGAGGGGGTCGCGGTTGGCTGCCGGGAACGGGAGCAGGACCCAGTCGTCCTTCTGCATCGGGCAGCCGTGGAAGTCGACGTCCTTGGCGACCAGGCGAGCCATGGTGACCGGTGCGTAGGCGCGGAGGAACTCCTCGAGCGCGAAGGTCATCACGTCGGGGTCGTCGAGCAGACGCTGGTGGTCCTCGGGGTGCTGGGCGAGGTGCCAGAGCGACGAACCGATCGCCGACCAGGTGGTGTCGATGCCAGCGATGAGCAGCAGGATGATCATCCCGCCGACGATGTCGTCGTTGAGGAGCTGCCCGTCCATCTCCACGTTGAGCAGATACCCGGTGAGGTCGTCGCGCGGGTTCGCCCGGTGGTCCTGGATCTGGGCGAGGATGTACTTGCCGAGTTCGTCGAGACCCTCACGGGTGCCGGGCTCCTCGGTGATCCGCTCGAGGGCGTCGTGCACGAACT
>CAYRXQ010000317.1:2297-3539 GCA_964428115.1 uncultured Ilumatobacteraceae bacterium | reverse complement strand
ATCTCGGTGATGCCGGCGGCGACCATCGCTTCGATCCCGTAGAACAGGATCGGGGTGTTGGCCACGGGCACGAGCTGCTTGGCCCGGGTGTGGGTGATGGGGCGCAGGCGGGTGCCCGCTCCGCCGGCGAGGATGAGCGCCTTCATGACGGCCGGAGCCTACGTCAGCCGGCGTCGGGCTCGGGCAACGCCGGCGCCGGGCCGAGGCCGCGGAAGTAGTCGAGGATGGCCTCGGCACCGTCGTCGAGTTGCAGCACGGCGTTGCCGTCGATCGTGACGCCGACCACCGGCAGCGTGTAGGTGGCCAGATCGGCCTCGGCGGCCCGTCGCAGCGACTCGGCGGCGCGGAACGGATCCAGGCCCGGGTCGACGCGGACCGACTCGATGACGGCGCCGATCAGGTCGCCCGACCCGAAGGGCGAGGAGCGCAGCTCCTCGAGCGCGCCGTTCACCGCGGCCCGGATGAAGAGCTGCTGACGCGCGATCCGGCCGAGGTCCGCGGTCGGGTCTATCCGCCAGTCGCCCTCGCGGAACTCCTCGTAGTTGCGGCTCCGGGCGAACGCGAGCGCCTGGACCCCGTCGAGCCGCTGGCAACCGGGCTGCAGCGAGAGCCCCGAGTGGAGGTCGCGGGTCGCGAACCCGATGCAGAGCTCGACCCCGCCGACCTCGTCGATGATGTCCTTGAAGCCCTCGAAGTCGACCTCGACGTAGTGGTGGATCGGGATCCCCAGCGACTGGGTCACGGTGGCGGCGAGCCGCTCGGGACCGCCGTTGTAGGCCGAGTTGATCCGCTGCGAGCCGCCCGTGCCGGCGATCTCGACCCACAGGTCGCGCGGCAGGCTGACGAGCGCGGCGCCCCCGTCGGCGTCACGGCGCAGCACCATGATCGTGTCGGAGCGGCGACCCTGGACGTCTCCCACGCCGCCGATCGCGCCGGCATCGGCCGAGGACGGGTCGACGCCTTCACGGCTGTCGGACCCGACCAGCAGGAAGTTCTGCGAGGGGCCGTCGTCGCCGCCGGCGAGCACGCCGTCGAGGGCATCGATGCGGTCGACGGTGCCGACGCGGGCATCGGCGGCACGCAGCACGCCGGCAGTGCCGGTGACCCCCACGAGCACCGCCACGAGCAGGGTCCACGGCAACGGACTGCGCCGACGGCGCGGCCGAGGACGCAGTTGGTCGGCGGGCACCATGGCCGAAACGGTACTGGCGGGGCGTCGCGCGACGGCGTCAGGTGACGCTT
>CAYRXQ010000317.1:0-2287 GCA_964428115.1 uncultured Ilumatobacteraceae bacterium | reverse complement strand
CGAGGTGCTGGGTGACCCCGCACGCGTCGAGCACCGCCAGCCGACCGTCGGTGCCCACGTCGAGCGCTCGCCCCTCGAGCACCCCGTCGGGCAGTTCCACCCGCACCTGGCGCCCGAGCGTGGCCAGCTCCGAGCGGTAGCGCTCGTGCAGCTCGGCCGCCCCGACCGGCAGGCGGTCGTAGGCCAGGAGCAACGCCTCGAGCACCTGGCCGGGGTGCACCGGCCCGAGCGCGGCCGCCCCCTCGGGTGCCCAGCCGACGTTGAGGCCCAGCCCGACGACCACCGGGCCGTCGGGGGCCCGCTGGGCGAGGATGCCGGCGAGCTTGCGGTCGCCCACCAGCAGGTCGTTCGGCCACTTGAGCTCGGCCCGCACCCCGGCGACGGCCGCGCAGGCGTCGACCGCCGCCAGCCCGATGCGCCGGGTCAGCTCGCCCGGCTGCTCGGGCACGGCGCGGAACAGGATCGAGACCAGCAGGTTCGCGCCCGGCAGCGCGTCCCACCGACGGTCGAGCCGCCCGCGTCCGGCGGTCTGGTGGTCGGTTCGCAGCACCGTGCGATCGGGCGCGCCCGCCGCGGCCGCGGCCAGCAGATCGGCGTTGGTGCTGCCCGTCTCCGCGACGTGGTGGAGGTGCCAGCCCGCAAGGGCGTCCGACCGGATCTCCACGCCGAGGGTCATGGCACCTACATTGTCAGCCGTGCTCCAGAAGATCCTGATCGCCAACCGAGGCGAGATCGCCGTCCGCGTCATCCGCGCCGCCCGCGAACTCGGCATCCCCACCGTCGCCGTCTACTCCGACCTCGATCGCGACGCCCTCCACGTGCGTCTGGCCGACGAGGCCTACGCGCTCGGCGGCCAGACCGCCGCCGAGAGCTACATCGACACCGAGAAGATCCTCGGCGCGATCCGGGCCAGCGGCGCCGACGCCGTGCACCCCGGCTACGGGTTCTTCTCCGAGAACGCCGACTTCGCCCGGGCGATCACCGAGATGGGGGTCACGTTCATCGGCCCACCGCCCGCGGCGATCGAGGAGATGGGCGACAAGGTCTCGAGCCGGCTGGCCGCGCAGCGCGGCGGCGCCCCGATCGTGCCCGGCACCACCGAGTTCGCCAAGAGCGCCGAGGACATCCGCGCCTTCGGCGAGTCCAACGGCTGGCCCGTGGCCATCAAGGCCGCGTTCGGCGGCGGTGGGCGCGGTATGAAGGTGGTCCAGTCGGCCGCCGAGGTCGACGACGCCATGGCGAGCGCCCAGCGCGAGGCCAAGAGCTTCTTCGGGCGCGACGAGGTGTACGTCGAGCGCTACCTCACGTGGCCGCGCCACGTCGAGGTCCAGATCGTCGGCGACCAGCAGGGTGACGTGGTGTGGGTCTCGACCCGCGACTGCTCCGCCCAGCGCCGCCACCAGAAGCTCATCGAGGAGGCCCCGGCCCCGGGCCTGCCCGACGGGGTCGAGGAGGCCATGGGTGCTGCGGCCGTCAAGGCCGCCAAGGCGGTCGGCTACTACAACGCCGGCACCGTCGAGTTCATCTTCCAGGACGGCGACTTCTTCTTCCTCGAGATGAACACCCGCCTCCAGGTCGAGCATCCGGTCACCGAGATGATCACCGGCATCGACCTCGTCGAGTGGCAGATCCGTGTGGCCGCCGGCGAGGAACTGCCGATGACCCAGGCCGAGGTCGATGCCGCACGACGCGGTCACTCGATCGAGATCCGCATCAACGCCGAGGACGTTGCCGAAGGCAAGTTCCTGCCGTCGCCCGGTCCGATCACCAAACTGGTTCCGCCTGACGGGTTCGGCGTCCGTTTCGACTCGGGTTACCACTCGGGCGACGAGATCAGCCAGTACTACGACAACCTGGTCGGCAAGCTCGTGGTGTGGGGACGCGACCGTGATGTGGCGATCGCTCGCACCATCCGGGCGCTCGACGAGCTGATCGTCGAAGGGGTCGCCACGACGATCCCGGCCGACCGGGCGATTCTGCAGCACCCCGATTTCGCTGCGGTCACCCACTCGACGAAGTGGGTCGAAGAGGTACTCGACCTCACCGGCCTCGGCGGCAAGGCCGAGAACACCGCTCCCGAGGCCGACGCCGACACCGAACCGCTGGTCAAGCGCTCGACCACGGTCGAGGTCAACGGCAAACGCTTCGACGTCAACATGTGGGTGCCGGAGACGCCGGTGGTGGCCATGGCAGCGGGAGGCGCCGCACCCAAGAAGACCAAGCGTGGCGGGGCCGGTGGTGGCGGAGGAGGCGGAGCGATCGCCTCCGGGTCGGACGAAGCGCCCAT
>CAYRXQ010000316.1:791-3555 GCA_964428115.1 uncultured Ilumatobacteraceae bacterium | reverse complement strand
GACGCAGGAGGTACGGCAGCGAAGAGGATGGGTCCGGGTTGCGTGCCACGACGAACTCCGCCGGATCAAGGCTCCTCTCCCCGCCACCCATCGCCCGATTCAACCACGTCAGCGCTGGGCGGCCGGACCTGCAGCGCGGCGAGCTGCAGCGTGTCTGACACCGTCGGCGACCTGCAGCGCGAGGAGCTGCAGCGTGTCTGACACCGGCTAGAGGGCGGCGATGGCGTCGGCGCTGGCGAGGGCGCGGCGGGCGTTCTCGACGTGCAGGTTCTCGATCATCTTGCCGTCGACGGTCACCACGCCGCGGCCGTCGGCCACGGCCTCGTCGAACGCGGCGATCACCCGGCGGGCGTGCTCGACCTCCTCGGCGCTCGGCGCCCACACCTCGTTGGCCGGCTCCACCTGGCTCGGGTGCACGAGGGTCTTGCCGTCGAAGCCCAGCTCGGCGCCCTGCTGGCACTCGACCAGGAACCCCTCGGCATCGCGGACGTCGTTGTAGACCCCGTCGAGGATGACCTTCCCGGCCTCGCGCGCCGCGAGCAGCGCGGTCGCCAGGTGGGGGAGCAGCGGTCCGCGACCCGGGATCTGCTGGGCGCGCAGCTCCTTGGCGAGATCGTTCGTACCCATCACCAACACCGCCACCCGCGGGTGCGTGGCGATCGCCCGGACGTCGAAGATCGCGGTCGGGGTCTCGACCATCGCCCAGATCCGCATGCCGGCCGGCGCGCCCGCCGCGTCGAGCGCCGCCGACACCGCGTCGAGGGCGGCGACCGAGTCGACCTTGGGGATCACCACGGCGGCTGCGCCCGAGGTGGCTGCGGCCGCCAGGTCGGCCGCACCCCAGGGGGTGCCGAGACCGTTGCAGCGAATGGTGATCTCACGCGAGCCGTAGGTGCCCGACGCGGCCGCCGCGCAGGCCTGCTCCCGGGCGAGGTCCTTGGCGTCGGGTGCCACGGCGTCCTCGAGGTCGAAGATGAGCGCATCGGCGGGGATGTCGCGGGCCTTCTCGAGTGCCCGGGCGTTGGCCGCGGGCATGTAGAGCACCGAGCGGCGGGGACGGAGCTGGTCGTCGGTCATGTCGGGTCCTCGGTGTCGGGGTCGGGGTCGGTGTCGGTGTCGGTGTCGGTGTCGGTGTGTCGTCGGTCGGGGCGAAGCGCGTCGGGGCGAAGCCGGTCGGGTCGGGGCACCCGGGTCAGAAGCCGTAGGCGGCAGCGAGCTCCGGGTCGCGGGCGGCGAGATCGCGGGCGAGCTCGACGACGACCCGGCACTGCTTCACCGAGGCGTCGTCCTCCATCTTGCCGTCGAGCATGATCGCCCCGGTGCCGTCACCCATCGCCTCGATCACCCGCTGGGCATGCGCCACGTCGGCGGGTCGCGGGCTGAAGACCCGCTTCGCGATGTCGATCTGGGCCGGGTGGAGGCTCCACGCGCCGACGCATCCGAGCAGGTAGGCGTTGCGGAACTGGTCCTCGCAGGCGACGGTGTCGGCGATGTCGCCGAAGGGGCCGTAGAAGGGGAGGATCCCGTTGGCCACGCACGCATCGACCATGCGGGCGAGGGTGTAGTGCCACAGGTCCTGTTGGTGGTGGGCACGGGCGCCGTGGATGTCGGCGGCGCCGTCCTCGCCCGTCGGCGGATCCTCGCGCACCAGGTAGTCGGGGTGGCCACCGCCGACGCGGGTGGTCTTCATGCGGCGGTTCGCGGCCAGGTCGGCCGGGCCGAGCGACAGCCCCTGCATGCGCGGCGACGCGCCGCAGATCTCCTCGACGTTGGCCACGCCGCGCGCGGTCTCGAGGATCGCGTGGACGAGCAGCGGCCGCGTCAGCCCGACCTTGGCCTCGAGCTGTGCGAGCAGGCGATCGACGTAGTGGATGTCCTCGGGCCCCTCGACCTTGGGGATCATGATCACGTCGAGGCGGTCGCCGATCTCGGTCACCAGGGTGGTGAGGTCGTCGAGGGCCCACGGCGAGTCGAGGCTGTTCACCCGGGTCCACAGCTGCGTGTCGCCCATGTCGACGCTGCGACCGACCTCGACCAACCCGGCCCGTGCGGCCTCCTTGTCGCCCGCCGGCACCCCGTCCTCGAGGTTGCCGAGCAGGATGTCGACCTTCGGGGCGATCTCGGGGACCTTGGCCACCATCTTGGGGTTCGACGGCGGGAAGAAGTGGATCATCCGGCTCGGCCGGAACGGGATCTCGCGGACCGGTTGCGGTGCCCCGACCGCCAGCGGCTTGAAGAAGTCCTTGGGGTTGCGCACGTCGCGAGGCTAGGACGCGACACCGCCCCGGACGGAATCGCCCGGGGCGGTGCAGATCGGATCAGGGCGGCCCGACGGGGCCGGATCTCAGCCGAGGGCCGACTTCTCGAGCACGTGGATGCCGCAGGCCGAGCCGAGGCCGATCACGTGGGCCAGGCCGACCTTGGCGCCCTCGATCTGGCGGGGGCCGCCCTCGCCGCGGACGTGCTGGCAGACCTCCCAGATGTTGGCGATGCCGGTGGCCGAGATCGGGTGGCCCTTCGACTCGAGGCCGCCCGACACGTTCACCGGCATGCGGCCGTCGCGCCAGGTGGCACCCGACTCGAAGAAGTCGACCGCGCCACCCTCCTCGCACAGCATCAGGTTGTCGTAGTGGACCAGCTCGGCGGTCGCGAAGCAGTCGTGCAGCTCGACCAGGTCGAGCTCGTCGGGGCCGACGCCGGCCTGCTCGTAGGCGATCTTGGCGGCATTGCGGGTGAGCGTGTTGACGTCAGGCAGCACCTGGCA
>CAYRXQ010000316.1:0-781 GCA_964428115.1 uncultured Ilumatobacteraceae bacterium | reverse complement strand
TCGGTGGTGAGCACCGAGGCCGACACCTTGATCGCCCGGCGCTGCTGCTCGAGCGAGAGCGTGCGCAGCTTGGAACCGCTCACCACCACGGCCGCCGCAGCGCCGTCGCAGTTGGCCGAGCACATCGGGCGGGTGTTGGGGTAGGCGATCATGACGTCGCCCATGATCTGCTCGAGCGACATCTCCTTGGTGTAGGCCGCGAGCGGGTTCAGCGTGGAGTGGCTGTGGTTCTTCTGGCTGATCCGGGCGAACAGCTCGAAGGTCGCACCGCCGTACTTGTGGCCGTACTCCATGCCCACCTGGGCGAACAGACCCGGCATGGTGTCGGTGCCGATCCGGCCGTCGGTGGGGGCCACCGAGCCGTAGCGACCCTTGGGGTTCCACACCTTGGAGTCGGACTTCGACGACCCGCCGCCGCCCAGCAGGCCGGCGCCCGCGAGCTTCTCGACGCCCACTGCGAGGCCCATGTCGACCTCGCCGGCCTTCACCGCCATGATCGCCGTGCGCAGCGCGGTCGCTCCGGTGGCACACGCGTTCGACACGTTGTACACGGGGATGCCCGTCTGCCCGACCTGCTTCTGCAGCTGCTGGCCGATGCCGCCCGACCCCATGAGGTTGCCCGCGGCGAGGATGCCGATGTCGCGCATCGTGACGCCGCCGTCGGCGAGCGCACCCATGATCGCTTCGGCGCCGAGGTCGACGACGTCCTTGTCGGGGTGCTTGCCGAACTTGGTCATGTGGATGCCGAGGATGAAGATCTCGTCGCTGGCGCTCATCGTGG
>CAYRXQ010000315.1:0-3577 GCA_964428115.1 uncultured Ilumatobacteraceae bacterium | reverse complement strand
GTCGCGGTGCCAGCGCTCCACCGGGTACTCCCGCGTGTAGCCGTAGCCGCCGAGGATCTGGATGGCCTCCTCGGTCACCCACACGGCGACCTCGCTGGCCTTGTACTTGCTCATCGAGCCCTCGGCATTCTTGAAGCCGCCGTTGCGGGCGAGCCACGCGGCGCGCCAGATCAACAGGCGGCTGGCATCGATCTCGGTGATCATGTTGGCGAGCTTGAACGCGATCGACTGGTTCATGATGATCGGGCGACCGAAGGCGTGGCGCTCCTTGGCGTACTCGAGCGAGTACTCGTACGCCGCACGGGCGATGCCCAGCGCCTGGGCGCCGACCGTCGGGCGGGTGGCTTCGAAGGTGGCCATGGCGGGCTGCTTCTCACCGGTGACGCCGGAGCGCTCGCGGGCCCGGGCCAGCTTGGCGTCGAGCTTCTCCTTGCCGCCCAGCAGGCAGCTCCCGGGGATCCGCACGTCGTCGAGGATGACCTCGCTCGTGTGCGAGGCCCGGATGCCGTGCTTCTTGTACTTCTGCCCCATCGACAGGCCCTTGGTGCCGGGGGGCACCACGAAGCTGGCCTGACCGCGGCTGCCCAGCTCGGTGTCGACGGCCGCCACGACCACGTGCACGTTGGCGATGCCGCCGTTGGTGATCCAGGCCTTGGTGCCGTTGAGCACCCACTCGTCGTTCGCCTCGTCGTAGACCGCGCGGGTGCGCAGGCTCGACACGTCGGACCCGGCGTCGGGCTCGCTCACGCAGAAGGCACCGAGCTTCACGTCATCCGCAGTGCCATAACACTGGGGTACCCACTCCATGACCTGCTCGGGCGTGCCGTTGCCGGAGATACCGGCGGCGGCCAGACCGGAGCCCATGATGGCCATGCCGATGCCGGCGTCGCCCCAGAACATCTCCTCGACCGCAACGGGCAGGGTGAGCCCGGTCGGGTCGCCCATGGCGTTCATGAGGAAGTCGACGCCGTACATCCCGATCTTGGCGGCCTCCTCGACCACGGGCCACGGGAACTCTTCGCGCTCGTCCCACTCGTGGGCTGCCGGGCGGATGACGTTCTCGGCGAAGTCGTGGACCCACTTCTGAATCTGGATCTGGTCCTCGTTGAGCTGGAGCGAGAAATCGGCCATACCTCGAAGTTACCCACGGGTAACCGGAATGTCCACCCGAGTCCATGTTGCGGTCGCGGTACGGTCGAGCGGGTGGGTGGCGCACGGGGAACGAGACGGACACCAACGACGATCAGGCCACGGGGAGCGGGCACGACCGGTCGATTGTTCGCAGCCGTCACGGCAGCGGCACTGGTCGCTGCAGCGTGCAGTGGTGACGACGGCACAGCGACCACGTCGTCGACCACCGTGGTCACCGTCCCCGAGATCGCTCCGGCCACCACCGAGCCCGCCGAGGAGACCGGCCCGGCCGAGACCACGACCACCACGACCGAGGTCGACGAGGGCGCGGCCGACGCGGACACGATCGCGGCGATCGAGGCCGCCCTCGCCGCTGCCCCCGAGGGCTGCGACCCCCTCGACACGCGGCAGTGCCTGTTCCCCTACCCGAGCAACGCCTACACCGAACGCGACCGGGAGTCGCGCACCGATCTGGTGGTGGCGATCCCCGAGGGCGGCACCCCCTCGAACGCCGACGGCGTCCCCGTCGACCCGGTCGAGTGGAACCGCAACGACGGTTTCAGCATCAACTCCACGCTGCTCACCCACGTCGCCGGTCTCGATCCCGAGGCATCCGCGCTGCCGCGGTGGACTCACCTCGACGACTCGCTGGCCGAGGATGCACCCGTGGTGATCGTCGACACGGCCACCCGGGAGCGCGTCCCGCTGTGGGCCGAGCACGACGCCAAGATCGAGGAACCCGACGAACAGCTGCTCGTGATCCACCCGGCCGTCGTCCTCGATCCGGGCACCACCTACGTGGTCGGCGTCCGCGGCCTGGTCACCCTCGACGGCGACCCGGTGGAGCCCACACCGGTGTTCCGGGTGCTGCGCGACGATCTCGACACCGGCATCGGCGCGATCGAGGACCGCCGAGGCGAGATGGAGCGAGCGTTCGAGGCACTCGCCGGTGCTGGTGTCCCCCGAGAGGAACTCCAGCTCGCCTGGACCTTCACGACGATCTCCACCGAGAACCTGACCGAGCGGATGCTGTCGATCCGCGACCGGGCACTGTTCGACCTCGGCGAGCGCGCACCCGAGTTCGAGATCACCCAGGTGGTCGAGGACCCCGACCTCGAGGGCATTGCGCGCCAGGTGGTCGGCACCTACACAGTCACGAACTTCCTCACCGGCGAGGGCGGGCCCGGCGCCGAGTTCAACTACGACGCGAACGACCTCCCCGAGGTCAACGGCACCGTCCAGTCACCCTTCGTCTGCAACATCCCCGACGCCGTGATGGCCGGGAACGCGCCGGGTCGGCTCGTGCAGTACGGCCACGGGCTGCTCGGCTCGCACTTCGAGATCAACGCCTCAAACGTCCGGGCGATGTCGAACGAGCACCGGGCCGTGTACTGCGCGACCAAGTGGGCGGGCATGAGCGAGGACGACATCGCCAACGCCGTGGACACGCTCGGCGACTTCTCGCGCTTCCACACCATGGCCGACCGCCTGCAGCAGGGTGTCCTCCAGCAACTCGAGCTCGGGCGCCTGATGCGCGCCGGCGACGGGATCGTCGCCGATCCGGCGTTCCGCCGCGCCGACGACTCACCGCTCGTCGACAACTCTGCGCTCTACTACGACGGCAACAGCCAGGGCGGGATCATGGGGATCATGCTCGCTGCGCTGTCGCGCGACTTCGAGCGCGCCGTGCTCGGTGTGCCCGGCATGAACTACTCGCTGCTCCTGCCGCGCTCGGTCGACTTCGACACCTACGAGGCCGTGATGATCCCCGCGTATCCCGATCCGGTCGACCGTGCCCTGCTCATCGGCATGGTCCAGATGCTGTGGGACCGCGGCGAGGGCGCCGGCTACGTCCGCAACGTCACGGCCGAGACCTTCACCGACACCCCGGCCAAGCGGGTCCTGCTCCACGTGGCCTTCGGCGACTGGCAGGTGACCGAGCTCTCGGCGTTCATCGCGGCGCGGGCGATGGACATCCCGATCCACCGACCGGTCGCCACCGACGGCCGCAGCCGCGAGGCCGAGCCCGGCTGGGGACTGGAGACGGTCGTGTACCCCGGCGCGGTGCCGGCCGAGGGCGAGGAGAGCGAGGGCGAGGAGGGCGAGGAGCCGGTCGAGCCGTCGACCTCGGCGATCATCGTCTGGGACTCGGGGTCCGATCCGATCCCGTTCGACCAGTTGGCGCCACGGTCGAGTCGTGACAGCCACGAAGACCCCCGTGCCTCCGCGCTGGTCCGCCAGCAGAAGGCCGCGTTCCTGTTCGACGGCGTGCTGATCGACGTCTGCGCGGCCGGCCCCTGCGTCATCCCCCCACGCGACTGATCCGCCCCATCCGCCCAGCCCGCGTCCCCGCCCCGCCCGTCCAACCCGTCCACCCGTCCAACCAACTGACGCCACAGAGGCGCACACGGGTGGGCTCGCGGCGGGCTCGCAGTCGCGGTTGCGC
>CAYRXQ010000314.1:0-3586 GCA_964428115.1 uncultured Ilumatobacteraceae bacterium | reverse complement strand
GGGGCGGCCGAGGAGTCGGGGAGCACGGGCACGCCGGCCCGTCGCATCGTGGCCTTGGCCTCGATCTTGGAGCCCATGGCGGCGATCGCCGCGGCCGAGGGTCCGATCCAGGTCAGCCCGGCCTCGGCCACGGCTGCGGCGAAGCCGGCGTGCTCGGCGAGGAACCCGTACCCCGGGTGGACGGCATCCGCGCCCGTCGCCCGGGCGGCGTCGAGGAGCAGGTCGATGCGCAGGTAGGTGTCGGCTGGGGCGGTACCGGGGAGGTGGACCGCCAGGTCACAGGCCCGCACGTGGAGTGCATCGGCGTCGGCGTCGCTGTGGACGGCCACCGTGGTCACGCCCAGGCGACGGCAGGTTCGTGCGATGCGCACGGCGATCTCGCCGCGGTTCGCGATCAACAAGGTGCGGATCATCGCCCGTACCGCCCGGTCGTCATCGTGTTGCCCCCACGACGGCGACCGTAGCGGACCACGTCGGGGGCACATGGCCGCACCATCGCAGGGCCCTGCGATAGCGTGATGTCCGCATGTCCCTGCTCGACGAACCCCGCCTCGACGTCGACCAGTCACCCCCCGGTGAGGGTCCGCGCGCCGACCCGCGTCGCCTGCTCGGCGGTCTCCTGGCCGTGACCGTGGGCGTGGTCGGGTTCGCCCTGGTCCGCGGCGACGACGGTGCTGCCGACGGCGACGCGCTCGCCGTGGTGCCCGCTGCGGTCGCCGAGGTGCAGGACGTGGATGCTGCGACCGAAGCTGGCGCCGACGACCTCGGGGATCTCGTGGGGGTCGGCAGCGGCTCGGCCACCGGCGAGCAAGCCGCTGTGGGTGACGGCGAAGTGGCTGCGACCGGGGCCGCCGCAGACGCCGTCGTGGCTGGCGATGCCGCAGGTGATGCAGGCGACGCGAACCCCGGTGACCTCGGTGACCTCGACGGTGAGTCGGTGACCGGTGACGACGCCTGCCTGATGTCGGTCGGGTCGCTGCGGGTCGGTGCCGATGGTCCGTCGGTGGGCTGCCTGCAGGCGGCACTCATCGAGATCGGTGCCCTCGACGGCGCGCCGACCTCGGTGTTCGACGACGCGACGCTCCGTGCGGTCATGCAGGTGCAGGGGGAGCGCTCCCTGTTCGTCGACGGCGTGGTCGGTCGTGAGACCGCCATCTCGTTGGGCATCTGGCCCGACGAGGAATCGTTCGTGGTGCACACGCCGCCGCCCGTGCCCGGCTCGATGGACCTGCTCGGCTATCGCCTCTCGCCGGTCTCGGTGAGCGGTCCCGACGCGCCGCCCCTGCCTCCCGACTCGGGGAGCGGCCGGCGGCTCGTCTACGACCGGATGGGCCAGCGGGTGTGGGCCGTCGATGGCAACGAGCGCGTCGTGCGTTCGTGGCTGGTCGCCGGCAGCAAGTACGCCAACGAACTGCCCGGCACGCACTACGTGTACAGCAGGTCCGAGGTGTCCACCGCCTGGAACGGCGAGGCCTACCTGCCCCTGATGGTGCGGTGGCTGCAGACCCAGCGTGGCCACATCGGCTTCCACGGCATCCCGACGCGGGTGGCCGACGGGACCCCGTACATGACGATCGACGAGTTCGGTCAGCGCCTGTCGGGCGGCTGCCAGCGCCAGGCCGACGAGGACGCGCTCTTCGTCTGGAACTTCGCCGAGATCGGCACCAAGGTCGTCGTCACCTGAGACCCCGCGGGGTCGCTCACATGCGGAACACGCCGAAGCCGTCGCCGTGGCGACCACGGACCTCGGCGGCGTCGACGACCGAGAGCCCGATGCCGAGCACGGTGCGGGTGTCGCGCGGATCGACGATCCCGTCGTCGTAGAGCTTCCCGGTCATGAACATCGCCAACGACTCGTTCTCGATCTGGGCCTCGACGGCGGCGCGCATCTCGGCGTCGGCGGCCTCGTCGAAGGGTCGGCCCATCGACTCGGCCGACTGGCGCGCCACGATCGACATCACACCGGCGAGCTGCTGGGGCCCCATCACCGCGGTCTTGGCATGCGGCCAGGTGAACAGCAGCCGCGGTCCGAAGGGGCGACCGCACATGCCGTAGTTGCCCGCCCCGTACGACGCGCCCATGTTGACGGTCAGGTGGGGGACCGAGCTGTTGGTGACGGCGTTGATCATCTTGGAGCCGTCCTTGACGATGCCCCGCTGCTCGTAGACCTTGCCGACCATGTAGCCGGTGGTGTTCTGCAGGAAGACCAGCGGCGTGTCGCTCTGGTTGGCGAGCTGGATGAACTGCGCGGCCTTCTCGGACTCCTCGTTGAAGAGCACACCGCGGTGATTCGCGAGGATGCCGACGGGATAGCCATGGATCTCGGCGAAGCCGGTCACCAACGAGGGACCGTAGAGCGGCTTGAACTCGTCGAAGTCGCTGTCGTCGACCACCCGGGCGATGACGTCGCGGGGATCGAAGGGCACGCGCAGGTCGGCCGAGGGGATCCCGAGCAGGTGCTCCGGGTCGTGGCGTGGCGGGGTGCCGGGTCCGCGCGGCCCCGGGCCCAGCTTGCGTCGGTTGAGGCGTCGCACGACCTGGCGCCCGATGCGGATGGCGTCGAGCTCGTCGACCGCGAAGTAGTCGGCCAGCCCGCTCACCCGGGCGTGCATCTCGGCCCCGCCGAGGCTCTCGTCGTCGCTCTCCTCGCCGGTGGCCATCTTCACCAGGGGCGGACCGCCGAGGAACACCTTCGACCGCTTGTCGATCATCACGATGTAGTCGCTCATGCCCGGGGCATAGGCGCCGCCAGCGGTCGAGTTGCCGAACACGAGCGCGACGTTGGGGATCCCCATCGCCGACATCTCGGTGATGTCGTGGAAGCTCTGCCCGCCGGGGATGAAGATGTCGCTCTGGTGCGGGAGGTCTGCGCCGCCCGACTCGACGAGGTTGACGATCGGGAGGCGGTTCTGCCGGGCGATCTCCATGGCCCGCAGGTTCTTGCGGACCCCGATCACGCCGTTGGTGCCGCCGCGCACGGTGGGGTCGTTGGCGATGATCACGCACTCGGTGCCCTCGACCACGCCGATCCCGGTGACCATGCCGGCCCCGACCGGGAAGTCGGTGCCCCACGCGGCCAGCGGGGACAGCTCGAGGAACGGGCTGTCGGGGTCGAGGAGCAGCTCGACGCGCTCGCGCACCATCAGCTTGCCGCGGGTGCGGTGGCGCTCGACGTACTTCGGGCCGCCCCCGGCATTGGCCTTGGCGAGCTCGGCGTCGTGGTCGGCGAGGTGGGCGAGCATCGACGCGCGGTTGGCGACGTAGGTCTCGCTGCGCTCGTCGACCCGGTCGGGCAGGATCGCCATCAGGTGCTCCTCCAGTTCGGTGTTCGGCGCTCTGCGAAGGCGGCCATGCCCTCGGCGGCATCGGGGCCGGCGAACAGCTCGTCGGACAGCTCCTGCATCACCCGATAGGCGGTCGCCGGATCGAGGGCCGGCACCTCGCGCAGCAGTCGCTTGGTGGCGGCGACCGCCGCGGGGGCCCCGGCCAGGATGCCCTCGCAGAGCGCGGCGACCCGCTCGGTGACCTCGGCGTCGACGTGGGTGACGAGCCCGATGCGGCGCGCCTCGGCGGCGTCGAACGGCTC
>CAYRXQ010000313.1:952-3615 GCA_964428115.1 uncultured Ilumatobacteraceae bacterium | reverse complement strand
GGGCCGACATCGACGGGCTGCGCGCCGTGTCGATCCTGGCAGTCGTCGGGTTCCACGGCGGCCTCGACCTGCTCGAGGGCGGGTACGTGGGCGTCGACGTCTTCTTCGTCCTGTCGGGCTTCCTCATCACCGGGCTCCTGCTCGACGAGCAGCGCCGCACCCAGCGGATCGCGCTCGGCCGGTTCTTCGCCCGACGGGTCCGACGCCTGCTGCCGATGGCCGGGCTCGTGCTGCTCACCACCCTGGTCGCCGGGCTGTTCCTGCTGCCCCCGGTGGCGCGCACCGGCCTGATCGGCGACGTCCGCGCCGCCACCTTCTACGTGGCCAACTGGCGCTTCGCCGGCCAGGCCACCGCCTACTCCGACGCGCAGGTGACCGACAGCCTGGTGCTGCACTACTGGTCGCTGTCGATCGAGGAGCAGTTCTACCTCGGCTGGCCGTTGCTGCTCCTGGCCGTCGGCTGGTGGACCCGGCGGCGGCCGGCGTGGCGCCTCCCCGCGATCGCCACGGTCATCACCGTCGTGGTCGTCGTGTCGCTGTGGTGGTCGATCCGGTCGACGGAACGGCTCGGCCCCGAGGCCTACTACCTGACACACACCCGCATCTGGGAGATGGGCATCGGGGCGATGTTGGCCGTGGCCGTCACCCGGGTCCGCCGCATCGGCCCAGTGCTCGCCGAGATCCTGACCGTCGGCGGGCTCGCCGCGATCGCCTGGGCGCTGCTGACCTACGACGCCGAGACGGCGTTCCCGGGGAGCGCCGCGCTGGTGCCGGTGCTGGGTTGCGCTGCCGTGGTGTTGGGCGGGTTCACCCAGCCGAGTCGGGTCGGCAGCGTGCTCGCGCTACCGCCGGCGGTGCAGCTCGGCCGGTGGTCGTACTCCTGGTACCTGTGGCACTGGCCGGTCATCGGGCTCACCCGCCTGTGGAACGAGCGGGTCGGCACGCCGGTGGAGCCGAAGGTCATGACCACGCTGGCGATCCTCGGGTCGCTCGCGCTCGCGGCGGCCTCGCACCGCTGGGTCGAGACGCCGTTGCGGCACGGCGGCAGCCCGCGCATCGCTCCCCGGGTCGGCGTGCTCGTCGCCGGCGCGCTCGCGGTCGTCCCCCTGGCGATCGGTGCCGCGTACCTGTCGGTCGGCGACGTGGGCGGCACGCGTGCGGTCGGTGCGGTGATGAGCGCCGAGGAGGCAGCTGCCGACACCGTCACCGTGGTCGACCATCGCTGCCACCAGAACTATGGCGGCACCGAGATCGTCGACGGCTGCGTCGTGGGCGACCCGGAGGGGTCCGTCACGATCGCGTTGATCGGCGACAGCCACGCCCAGCACTGGTTCCCGACCCTCGATGCCGCCGGCCGCGAGCGCGGGTGGCGCGTGCTCGTCTGGAGCAAGACGGCCTGCCCGGCGACGCCGGTCCCGGTCTGGCAGCTGCGTCGCGAGCGCCCCTACGACGAGTGCGACACCTGGCGCACGAGCCTCTACGAGCGCCTCGCCGCCGAGGCCCCGCTCGACCTGCTCCTGGTCGGTCGTTCGGCACGCTACGAAGACCTGCTGCTCGATCACGACGGCGACCGGCTGGACCGGCGCGACGAGTCGGGCATCGACGAGGCGTGGTCGACGGCGACGGCCGAGCTCCTCGACGCGCTCGACGGCATCGCGCCGAGCGTCGCCTTCATCCGCGACACCCCGTGGCCACCGCAATCGATCCCCACGTGCATCTCGGCCGCCGATGGCGACACCGCGGCCTGTGCCTTCGCGCTCGACCGGGCCGCCAACCTCGACGACTGGATGGTCGCCGCCGAGCTCGGCCTCGCGGATGATCGCGTCCATCACATCGAGACCCTCGACCTGGTCTGCCCCGACGACCCCTGCGCGGTGGTGAGCCCCGAGGGCCTCATCACCTACCGCGACGCGCACCACCTGACGCAGCGGTTCGCGATCACCCTCGCCGGCGCGGTCGGCGACAGGATCGAACCACTGCTTCGCCGAAGCAACTGACCCCCCACGGGGCTGACGGTGGTCAGCAGATCGCGTCGATCGTGCAGGGGTCGAGCTCGTAGAACGTGAGCTCGCCCAGCCGGCCTCCGTCGAGCACGAACGGCTCGCCGATGGTCAGACCGGTCATGTCGTCGAAGGCCGATGCCGGCGGTTGCCGCTTGCCGTCCTCGACCACGAGGAGGCCCTGCGCCGCCCACGAGTCGCGGTCGAACTCGGTGAAGCGCACCGAGAACAGCTCCACGTAGACGGTGGCGATGAGCGTCTCGAGCCGCTCGCGCGTGTCGAACGAGCTCTCGGCCTCGGCACCGAAGCGGAACGGCGTGACGTCGCACCCCGAGTCCCAGCCGACCTGCGGCGCATAGCTGGTGATCACGAGGCACTCACCGCCGCCTCCCAGGCGGCGACCCGCCTCCTGCGAGATCTCGACGAGCCCGGTGAACGTGTTGTTCGAACGGTGGATCCGGGCGAGCTGCTCGTGGACGGGCGCCGACACGTGCAGCCACAGCCCGACGGCGAGGGCGGCACCTGCCGCCGGGAGCCACCGCTCGCCGCCGACCGATCGGATGCCGGCCACGACGACGCGAACGATCGTCGCCCACCCGACGCCGACGACGATCGCCAGGAAGACGGCCGGGGTGACGAGGTAGGTCGGGACCACCAGGCCCA
>CAYRXQ010000313.1:0-942 GCA_964428115.1 uncultured Ilumatobacteraceae bacterium | reverse complement strand
CAGGGTGGCCGCCAGGATCGCCAGCACGATCGGCATGAGCATCCCCGTGTTTTGCTTGACCATCACCTCGTCGACGATGAACTTCGACGAGGCCGGCAGCACAAAGCTGGCGGCGCGGCTGACGAGAATCAGCACAAGCCCGCCGAACAGCACGCCCCGCCGCTCCCGGACGTCGAGCACGGCGACGACCACGGCGACCACGACACCGACCGCCGAGGCGAGGAGGACCGGCCAGGTCCAGTACTGGGCGGAGAACCGGTCGTCGGGGACGATCACCTCCCACAGGTCGGCCCACCCCATCGCGGCCGTCAGACCCTTGCCGGCGGCGAGCCGCTCGTTCGCGTCGAGCGGCGAGCGGGCGTGGGTGAGCAGCGTGGTCATCGTGACCAGCGCGGTGATCACCAGGACCACTGCGCCGAGGCCGGCGAGCTTCACGAGCTCGACCCAGTGTCGTCCACGGATCCACGCCGGGACGGCGAGCAGCGATGCCGCAAGCAGCGCCGGGCCATAGGCGAGCGGTGCGCCGTAGCGGGTGACCACCGCGGCGGCCACCAGGAGGGGCACGAGCCACATCGAGTGGCGCAGCCGACCGCGTTGCGCGTCGATCACCAGCGCGAGGGTCGCGCCGAGCACGAACATCACCCCGGGAAGATCGGCGAGCACCAAGGTGGCATTGGTGAGAAAGCCGGTCGTGAGCACGAGCGAGGCCGCTGCCGCCACTGCGGCGCCGCGGGACACGAACCGGCGGGCGAGCGACCAGGTCAGCAGCAGCACCGCGACGCCGCAGAGCACCACCACGGCGCGGGCCACGACGGTGGTGTCGCCCGCGAGACGGAACGGGAGGGCCAGCAACATGGGCACGCCCGGAGCGCGGTAGTCGTCCCAGTAGAACCCGGAGAGCTCGCTCCACCCCGACAGGTAGTCACGGCCGCGCAGGGCGTA
>CAYRXQ010000312.1:0-3641 GCA_964428115.1 uncultured Ilumatobacteraceae bacterium | reverse complement strand
GGTCGGCCAGTCCGTCCAGGCCATGGCCCGCCAGCCAGAGGCGGCCGGCATGGTCCGCACGACCATGTTCCTCGGCATCGCCTTCACCGAGGCCCTCGCCCTCATCGGCTTCGTGGTCTTCATCCTCCTGAAGTTCGCCTGATCCCCGTGCCCCTGTCCGTCCACAACCACGAGGAGGCGACATGGTGACCGCACTGGTCACGTCCTTCATCGCGGCCGAAGTCGACGCACCGGCGAACGACCTCAACCCCATCGCGCTCGAGATCAAGGAGCTCGCCTGGGGGTTCGGGGCGTTCGTGGTGTTCGCAGTCGTGCTCCGGTACGCCATCTGGCCCACGTTCAAGCGTGGTCTCGATGCCCGTGCCGAGCGCGTGTCGTCCGATCACAGCCACGCCGAGAGCCTCATGTCGTCGGCACGCGCCGACGTCGCCGATTACGAGGCCAAGCGGGCTGCACTGCGTCAGACGGCGCAGGGAGAGATCGATCGGGCACGCGCCACGCTCGAGGCCGAACGGGCCGAGCAGCTCGCCGCCGCCAACGCTCGCATCGCCGAGCGTCGGGCTGCGGCCTTCGCCGAGGTGGAGGCCTCCCGGGCCGCTGCCCGTGGCGAGGTCGAGAGCGCCGTGGCCTCGGTGGTCACCGCCGCCGGGCGCCTGGCGACCGGACGTGAGCCCGATGCCGACCTGGTCCGCCGCGTCGTCGGCGACACGCTCGCACAGGGGGTGGCGTCATGATCGCCGCCGCTGCTGCCCGCCTCGCCACCTCGGGCTTCGTGCAGGTCGAGTTCGACATCGACGACGACGGCTTCGTCACGTCGAAGAACCCGATCATGCCGCCGATCGGCGAGGTGATCCTCCAGGTCATCGCCACCGGCGTCATCTTCTTCCTGCTGTACAAGTTCGGCGCGCCGGCGATCAAGAAGTTCTACGCCGACCGCACCGCCCGCATCCAGGGCGAGCTCGACGCCGCGGCCCAGGCCCGCTCCACGGCCGAGGTCGAGGCGACCGAGATCCGTGCCGCGCTCGGCGACATCGCCGGTGAGCAGGCCCGCATCGAGGCCGACGCGGTCGCCCAGGCCGAGGCGCTCCTGGCCGACGGTCGGGAGCGGATCACGGCCGAGATCGCAGAGCTCGAGGCACGCGCCGAGGCGGAGATCGCCTCGATCGCGAGTCGCTCGGGTGACGAGCTGCGCGGCGAGATCGCCCGCCACTCGGCCCGTGCGGTCGACCGGCTGATCGCCGAGTCGATCGACGAGGGCACCCAGCAGGCGCTCATCGAAGACTTCATCACCCGCGTCGGACAGGGAGCGAACGCATGAACGACGCCCGCATCGACGGCTACGCACGTGCCCTGTTCGAGGTCGCCCAGGCCGAGGGGACGCTCGACGAGGTCGAGGACGAGCTCTTCCGCTTCGCCCGCAGCTACGAGGCGAGCGACGCGCTGCGCACGGCGCTGTCCGACGAGCAGGTGCCCGTCGCCAAGCGCCTCGCCATCGTCGAGGACCTGCTGGGTGGGTCGGCCACGCCGACCACGGTGCAGCTCATCTCGATGGTGGTGGGCTCCGGTCGCGCCGCCGAGCTCGTCCCGATCATCGACCGTCTGGCACAGCGCGCCTCGAGCTCCAAGAACCTGCAGCTCGCCGAGGTCCGCAGTGCCGTCCCGCTCACCGACGACCAGCAGGCCCGCCTCCGGGCGGCGCTGGCGAACGCCACCGGCACCGATGTCAACCTCAAGGTGGTGATCGACCCCTCCGTGCTCGGGGGCCTGGTCGCCACCGTCGGTGACACGGTGATCGACGGCAGCGTCCGCACCCGCGTCGAACAGCTCAAAGCCCGCCTGTAAGCCCGTCACGCCCGCCACCCCGAACGTCGAGGAACATCCATGGCTGAACTCACACTCTCCGCCGCCGGCATCGCCGCTGCGATCCAGAAGAACCTCGAGGGCTTCGAGCCGTCGTTCGAGGCCCGCACGGTCGGCCGGGTCTCCCAGGTCGGCGACGGCATCGCCCGCGTGTCGGGTCTCCCCGACGCAGCGGTGAACGAACTGCTCGAGTTCGAGGACGGCACCGTCGGCCTCGCACTGAACCTCGACGAGGCCTCCATCGGCGCGGTGGTCCTCGGCGACTCCGACAAGATCGAGGAGGGCCAGACCGTCAAGGCGACCGGCCGCATCCTCTCGGTGCCCGTCGGCGACGGCGTACTCGGTCGGGTCGTGAACGCGCTCGGCGAGCCGGTCGACGGCAAGGGTGAGCTCGTCGGCGTCCAGATCCGCCGGATGGAGATCCAGGCGCCCGGCATCATGGGCCGCAAGCCCGTGCACGAGCCGCTGCAGACCGGCATCAAGTCGATCGACGCCATGACCCCCATCGGGCGTGGCCAGCGCGAGCTGATCATCGGCGACCGCAAGACCGGCAAGACCACCGTCGCCATCGACACGATCCTGAACCAGAAGGGTCAGGGCGTGAAGTGCATCTACGTGGCCATCGGTCAGAAGGGTTCCACCGTCGCCCAGACCGTGGAGACCCTGCGCCAGGCCGGCGCCCTCGAGTACACCGTGGTCGTGACGGCGCCCGCCGCCGACCCGGCCCCGTTCAAGTACCTCGCCCCCTACGCCGGTTGCGCGATGGGCCAGCACTGGATGGAGAACGGCGAGCACGCCCTCGTGGTGTACGACGACCTCTCCAAGCAGGCCGAGGCCTACCGCCAGATGTCGCTGCTGCTGCGCCGTCCCCCGGGCCGCGAGGCCTACCCCGGCGACGTGTTCTACCTCCACAGCCGGCTGCTCGAGCGGGCGGCCAAGCTGTCCGACGAGAACGGTGCCGGGTCGCTCACCGCGCTCCCGATCATCGAGACCAAGGCCGGCGACGTGTCGGCCTACATCCCGACCAACGTGATCTCGATCACCGACGGCCAGGTGTACCTGCAGGACAACCTGTTCAAGTCGGGTGTCCGCCCGGCGGTCGACGTGGGCATCTCGGTGTCCCGGGTCGGCGGCGCGGCACAGATCAAGGCGATGCGCTCGGTGGCCGGCACGCTCAAGCTCGACCTCGCCCAGTTCCGCGAGCTCGAGGCGTTCGCCACCTTCGGCTCCGAGCTCGACGCCGTGTCCAAGGCCCAGCTCGAGCGTGGCTACCGCCTGGTGGAGCTGCTCAAGCAGCCGCTCAACAGCCCGATGCCCGTCGAGGAGCAGGTGGTGTCGATGTTCGCCGGCACCAAGGGCTACCTCGACGACCTGCCCGTGAGCGACGTCCGCCGCTTCGAGACCGAACTGCTCGAGGCCATGCGGTCCCAGCACGGTTCCACGCTGTCGGCCATCCGCGAGGCCGGCGTCCCCGAGGATCTCGGCGACATCGTCCTGGCGTTCAAGGCACGCTTCGTCGCACAGAGCGCCGAGCGCGCCGCCGCCGACCCGACCAAGGTGCTCGCCGACGAGGTCGGCGAGGCCCAGAGCGCCAAGACGCTGGCGACGGAGTAGTCCCGATGGCAGGTGGTCAGGAGAGGATCCTGCGTGGCCGCATCCGGAGCATGCAGGCCACCAAGAAGATCACGCGCGCGATGGAGCTCATCGCTGCGTCGCGCATCGTCAAGGCCCAAGCCGCGGTGCAGGCCGCGGTGCCGTACTCGGAGATCATCACCGAGGTG
>CAYRXQ010000311.1:0-3673 GCA_964428115.1 uncultured Ilumatobacteraceae bacterium | reverse complement strand
GCCCGGGTGACGATGTTGCGCCGAGGGTGGTGCCGGGCCTCGGCCGCGGTGAGGTATCCCTCGGCCACGAGCTCGGACACGTAGTTGTGGTCGACGGAGAGCTGCCGCAGTCGGCGGTTCCGGAACAGGTAGGTCCGGGAGTCGCCGACGTTCGCGAGGACCAGGGTCTCGCCCACGCTGCCGTCGTCGGTGGGGTCGGGGAGCACGGCGAGGGCGGTCACGGTGGTGCCCATGCCGGCCTGCTCGGGGTTGGCCGTGGCGGTGTCGAGGATCTCGGTGTTGGCCTCGGCGATCGCCGAGACCAGGTCGTCGACGGTGGGCGGTGAGTCCTCGGGCCGCGAGGTGAGGCGTTGCACGAGGCGCTCGACGGTCATGCGGCTCGCGACTTCGCCCGCCTGGTGACCGCCCATGCCATCGGCGACCACGAACAGGGTGTCGGCCGCGTGCAGGTCGTCCTGGTTCTTGGTGCGGATCTGGCCGGTGTGGGTGGCCGCGCCCCAACGAAGCTCAGCCATGGTGCGAGCCGATCGGGTGGGGGGTCATTGTGCCTCCAGCACGGTGTACCCGATCTGGATCCGGTCGCCCGGGTGCAGGAGCTTCACGCCGGTCATCTTGGTGCCGTTGTGGAAGGTGCCGTTGGTGGAGCCGAGATCCTCGAGCATGGGTTGCCCATCGTGGTCGAAGATCCGGGCGTGGAGTGTCGACACGAAGGAATCGTCGTCGATCCGGATCACGCAGGAGGGGTCACGCCCGATCAGGAACTCGCCCTCGAGGGGGAACGCGGTGCCACGGCGAGCCTTGGGCTCGAGCACGACGAGTCGGCCGGCGCGGCCCCGACGGCCCTTGGGCGGGCGACGCTCGGCGGACGGGGCGGCAGCGACCGGGCCGTGCACTGCACCGCCTGGTGTGCCGGCACCGGCGTGACTCGCGACGCGGGCGTGGCCGCTCGGCGCCCGGACCTCGCTCCAGACGGCCCACAGCACGCGGGCGAAGAACAGGTAGAGCAGCGCGAGCAGCCCGAACTTGAGGAGGTCGAGGACGCTGTCGGTCACGACGCCTCGAAGCGGAGGTGGGTGGCGCCGACGCTGATGATGTCGCCGTCGGCGAGGCGGCGCTCGCCGAGGATCTTCTCGCCGTTGACCAGCGTGCCGTTGGTGGAGCCGAGGTCGGCCACGAGGTAGGCCGAGCTGCCCGGGCGGATCTCGGCATGGCGTCGGGAGATGTTGGGATCCGCGAGGGTGATGTCGCACTCGCTCATGCGGCCGATCACGACGGGGCGATCGCGCAGGTCGATGCGCTCGCCGGAGGGCAGCACCACTGAGCCGATGACGCCGCCGCCCGGGGCTTGGCGCAGCACGGCCGCGATGCCGAAGCGGCCCGGGCGCAGGGAGTTGTCGACCTGGAGCGCGACGGCGACCGGGCCCATGAAGTGGTAGCCCTCTTCACGGGCGTACTCGCGTGCGGCCTCGACGAGCTCGATGCGGAGCGCGTCCTCGATGTCGGCGAAGCCGGCGTGGTCGTCGGCCGACAGGAGGATGGTGAAGTCGTTGGGCACGATGCGTCGACCCTTGACGTCGACCGATCGCTGGTCGTCGATCTCGCGGATCAACCGACGGCCGAGCTCGATCGGTCGGATGCTGGAGCGTCCTCGGCGTGCGAACACACCGTCGACCATACGCTCCAGGCGCCGCTCGACCGACTGCATCCCCATGGTGGATCGCGAGGCTACTGGCGCAGCTCGGCTTGGCGTGTGCGCCCGGCATGGTCGTGACATCGGTCGAGATGGCTGCCCGGTGGGAACCAGGTGGTGGTGCGATCGTCGTGGAGGATCACCCTCCAGCCGCCCTCGTGCACCGAGTGATGGTGCTGGGTGCAGACGGGCAGGAGGTTGTGCAGATCGGTTGCCCCGCCGTGCTCCCAGTAGTCGAGGTGGTGGATGCGGCACTGGTCGAACGGCCGATCGCAGTTCGGGTGGGCACAGGTGCGATGGATCGCACGCAGCGCTCGACGCTGTGCGGCCGTGGCGAGGCGCTGGCGGCGGCCGACGTCGAGTGGGAGCCCGTCGCCGCTGAGGACGATCGGCAGCAGGTCGGCCTCGCAGGCCATCCGTCGCACCGTCTCGGGCGGGAGCGGCACGCCCGAGGAGGTCTCGCAGATCGAACCGGCCTCGAAGATCCCGCTGGTCAGCGTCGGGAGGTCGATGAGCACCGAGAGCTCGACCGATGGGCTCGTGCACTGAGGCCACCGGGCACCGGTGCTGTCGGCACCGGGACCGTTGGAGCCCCGATCGCCGGAGCTCTTGCAGCCGGAGTCCCGATCGCGATCGCCATCGGCGTCGAGTAGGGAGGCAGCGGGACGACCATCGCCGGTCATCTGGCTGACGCCCGCCATGCGACAGAACGCTTCGACCTGGAGCTCCTGCCAGGGGAGACCACTGGTGGCCTCGGTGGCCCGGAGGTGGGCGCCCCAGCTGTCGACCACCGCGTCGAACAGCGCGCCTCGCTCGGGGTCGAGGGTGACGGCGGTGTGGTGCATGCCGGTCCGCTTGTCGAACCAGCGGCGGAAGCTCGACTCCCGCCGCTGACGCTCGAGCAGGCGGATGCCGTGGTCGGCCAGCAGCGCACGGGCGAGATCGCGACACCGCCGACGGAAGCGGTCGGGTCGCTCGACGAGGGCGTGCTCGAGCAGCTCGTCGGCGGCGGTGAGGAAGGCCTCCTGGGCGTCGCGCTGCTCGTCGCCGTCGAGCATCCGCCAGGCCGCCGCGAGGGCATCGAGGTGCTCCTGATCGAGCGCGCCGGTGGCGAGCGCCTCCTCGAACCGCGGGAAGGTCGCCCCTGCGCCGGCCCGGGTGTGCAGCCGCTCGGTCTCGGTGGGGGAGCGTCGGTCGTCGATTGGAGGGAGCGCATCGATGAGCGACGGATCCGGACCACCGGGCCCGGGGACACCAGGCGGTGGACCGCCGGGTGGAGCACCGCCGGGTGGGTCCGACCCTGGTCGGTCGGCGTCGGTGCCGTCGAGCTGGCCGTGGAGGATCGCCCGCCGGAGCTCGTCGCGCCGTCGGGTGATGCGGGAGTCGCACGCAGCGACGAAGCCGCGGACCCGTTGGGTCGCCCCTGCCGCACGGTCGAGCAGCTCGAGATCGGTGGTCGTGAGATCGATCGAGACGAGCAGCTCGATGGATGAACGGATGTCGTGCATGGGTTCCGAACGCCTTCGATGAGAAGCGGATGTGCATTCGGGAAGTCGGCTGAGGTCATCGTACTGATGTACGATGGTGATGTCAACCCCTATCGATCGACTTCGAGATCGAGGAGGTCATCATGCGCACAGGGGTGTGACGATCGAGGCGGAGCGGGCCGGGGTGCCTGGGAAGCTCGGCTGAGTCGCCGTCCCGCACGAGGGCCCGAGCGTGTTGGGCGCTCGGGTGCGAGGCGCTAGCGTTCCAGCGTTCACTCGGGCGAGTGGCGGAATGGCAGACGCGCTGGCTTCAGGTGCCAGTGAGGGAAACCTCGTGGGGGTTCAAGTCCCCCCTCGCCCACGAAATCGCGGACTTCGGTCCGTGTTGGTGACGGGGAGCCGTCCGAGGCCCCAGATGCGTGGCCCGACGGGGGTACCGCTCCTGATTCGCTGACGACATTCGCTGTCGAAGCCGCGTTGACGGCACCCGACGGCG
>CAYRXQ010000310.1:0-3678 GCA_964428115.1 uncultured Ilumatobacteraceae bacterium | reverse complement strand
GCATCATCCTCACCGCGCTCCTGGTGGGCGCGGCCTTCACGACGCTCTTCGCGACGTTCTCGGGCTGGTCCACCAGCCGACGGCTGCTGCGACCGCTCCGGCGCGTCGCCGACGCGGCGGGTGAGATCGCCTCGGGGGCGCTCGGCGCGCGCCTCGAGACGGCCAACGACCCCGACCTCGACCGGTTGGCCGGGTCGTTCAACGAGATGGCCGATGCGGTCCAGACCAGGATCGAACGCGAGGAGCGCTTCGCATCCGACGTCAGCCACGAGCTGCGCTCCCCCATCACCGCGCTGACCGCGGCGGTGGAGGTCCTCGATGCCCGACGCGCCGACCTCCCGGAGCGGACGCGGCAGGCTCTCGACGTCGTCGTCGACCAGGTGCGTCGGTTCGACTCGATGGTCATCGACCTGCTCGAGCTCTCGCGCATCGACGCCGGCGCGACCGACCTGCACGCCGAACTGGTCGACCTGCCGGAGCTGTGCGAACGCGTGGCGAACCGCTACGGCCACGGCCAGGTGCCCATCGAGATCCACCGGCGCGCCGTCCGTGCGGCCCGCGTCGACAAGGTCCGCTTCGAACGGATCCTCGGGAACCTCCTCGACAACGCCACGATCCACGCCGGCGGCCCGACGAGCATCTCCATCGAGCCCGACGGCCGCCTGGCCACCGCGGTGGCCGTGGACGACGCCGGACCCGGGGTCGCGGCGAGCGAGCGCGAGCGGATCTTCGAACGCTTCGCCCGCGGCAGCGCCGCCCGACACCGCGTCGGCACCGGGCTCGGCCTCGCACTGGTGGCCGAGCACGCCCACGCGCTCGGTGGGCGCGCCTGGGTCGAGGACCGTCCCGGCGGTGGCGCGCGGTTCATCGTGAGCCTCCCGAACGAACGGGCCCAGGCGTGAGCCGCACCACGACCGGACGGATCGGCATCCGCCGACGCCGCGCGCTCCTCCTCCCGACCCTCGCCGTCGTGCTCACCGTGTTCGCCTCGGCCACGACCTCGTGCGGCCTGCCCGCCGACACCTCGGTACAGGAGATCGACAACGTCCTGTTCGACCTCGACCAGACCACCACCACGTCGACCACGACCACCACGACGATCCCCGAGGTGACGCTCCCGCCCGAGGAACCCGTCGAGTCGGCCGAGACGACGACCACGCTCGTGGCCACGACCACCGTGCCGATCTACTACGTGATCGGGTTCGCCGACCTGGTGCCCCAGAGCATCCAGCTCACCGCACCGGTCCAACCGCTGCAGATCGTCGCCCAGCTCGAGAACGGCCCGGCGACCGGCCCCGAGAGCATCGGGTTGCGGACGCTGGTCGCCCCGGGCCTGGTCGCCGACGTGTCGGTCGAGCGCGGCGTGGCCACCGTCGACCTCGAGGGTCGGGTGCTCAACCAGTTGAGCAACGTCGAGAGCCGCACTGCGATCGGTCAGCTGGTGCTCTCGCTGCGCCTCCCCGGGATCGGCCAGGTCCGCTTCACCACCGAGGGCGAGCCCGAACAGGTCCCGGTGCCGAGCCGCAACAACCAGCTCAGCGACCCCGGCGAGGAGCTGGCCTTCGAGGACTTCGAACCGCTGCTCGCCGACCGGCCGCCGGGCACGACCTCGACGACGACGGTGACCTCGGTGACCTCGACCACCTCGACGACATCGACGACCTCGACCACGGGTCCCATCGTCCCCGACACCGATCCACCGCCGATCGCACCGTCGGGGACCGACGACGATCAGTAGCCCAGTCGCTCGACCCGGTCGGCCTTGTGCTGCCAGTTCTTGTCGACCTTGACCCGCAACTCCAGGAACGCTCCGGGCGGGAGCTGGGCCCGGGCCCGTTCGCCCACCTGCTTGAGCACGGCGCCACCGCGCCCGATGACCATGCCCTTCTGGCTGTCGCGCTCGACGATGATGTCGACCCGGATCCTGGGCCACTCCCACTCCACGACCCGGGTCGCGATCGAGTACGGCAGTTCGTCGCGGGTGACCGCGAGGAGCTGCTCTCGCACGAGCTCGGCCCCCCACTGATCCTCGGGCTGGTCGGTGAACTGCTCGTCGGGGAATAACTGCGGACCGACCGGGAGTCGGTCGGTAAGGTGGGCGACCAGGGCGTCGATGCCGTCACCGCTGTGCGCCGACACCGGGAAGTACTCCGAGGCGCCGAGGTCCGCGGCTGCGCGCAGCATGGCCAGGACCTCCTTCGGGCTCGCCACGTCGATCTTGTTGACGATCACCACCGCCCGTTCGATGGCCAATCGGCCGGCCACCCACCGGTCGCCCTTGCCGAAGGGCGCGGTGGCGTCGAGGACGAGGCACTGGACGTCGACGTCCTCGGCGCTCTCGATCGCGGTGGCGTTGACCCGCTGACCGAGTGCCGTCACCGGCTTGTGGAGGCCGGGCGTGTCGACGAACACGAGCTGGGCGGTCGGCGTGGTCAGCACGCCCATGATCCGGTGGCGCGTGGTCTGGGGCTTGTCGGAGACGATGCTGATCTTGCGTCCGCAGATCCGGTTGACCAGCGAGGACTTGCCCACGTTGGGGCGCCCGACGAACGCGACGAGCCCCGACCGGAACCCGTCGTACTCGTCGGCGGGATCGCGCGGTTCCTCAGACATCGGAGCCGTCAGACATTCGATCCGTGATCGGCCCAGTAGGGCTGGCGGAGCTCACGCTTGAGGATCTTGCCCGATCCGGTCTTGGGGAGCTCGTCGAGCCACGAGATCGAGCGCGGCACCTTGTAGCCGGCCAGGTGCTCGCGGGCGAACGCGGCGACCCCGGCGTCGTCGAGGTCGGAGCCTGCCCGCTTGACGATCACCGCGTGCACCAGCTCGCCCCAGTCGTCCGACGGGATGCCGAACACGGCCGCCTCGACGATGTCGGGGTGGTGCTCGAGCGCGCCCTCGATCTCGGCCGGGTAGATGTTCATCCCACCCGAGATGATCATGTCCTTCTTGCGGTCACAGATGTAGAAGAAGCCGTCGCCGTCCCGGTAGGCGATGTCGCCCACCGTCTGGAAGCCGTCACGATGGTCCTCGACGTACTTGTCGTGCTGCTTGTAGTAGTCGGCGAACACCGACGGGCTGCGGACGAACAACTCGCCGGGGTGCTCGGGCCCGGTGCCGGTGACCACTCCGCCCATCTCGTCGTACAGCCGGATCTCGACCATCGGCGCCGGCTTGCCGCAGGAACCGGGCTTGCGCATCTGGTCCTCGGGGCGCAGCACCGTGTTGATGCCGAGCTCGGTGGAGCCGTACACCTCGTACAGCGACGTCGGGGGGAAGTCCTGGACGTACTGCTGCTTGAGGGCGAAGCTCCACGGCGCCGCGTTCGCGATCATGATCCGCAGCGACGAACGGTCGTAGCGCTCCTTCACCTCGGTGGGCAGGTTGGTGATCATCCGCATCGGCGTCGGCGCCGAGAAGGTGGAGGTGCAGCGGTAGGTCTCCAGGAGGCGTAACCAGTCCTCGGGCTCGAACTTGCGCTGCAGGACGATGGTCTGGCCCATCACCAGGCCGATGTTCATGAACGCCGCCGGACCCGAGTGGTACAGCGGCCCGCAGGTCAGGTACACGTCGTCGGGCGTGTAGCCGATGAGCTGCAGGAGGCCGCCGATCTGCGCCGGATCGCCGGCCCCCCGTCGGAACGCGCCCTTGGGCTTGCCGGTGGTGCCCGAGGTGTAG
>CAYRXQ010000309.1:0-3760 GCA_964428115.1 uncultured Ilumatobacteraceae bacterium | reverse complement strand
TCGAGACGTAGCGCACCTCGTGGTGCTGGTAGTTGCGGTGCACGTAGTGCCCGATGGCGTGCAGCAGGTGGGTCTTGCCGAGCCCGGTGGCGCCGTAGATGAACAGCGGGTTGTAGGACCGTGCCGGGGTCTCGGCGACCCGCAGCGCGGCGGCCAGGGCGAACTGGTTCGAGGCTCCCTTGACGAAGGTCTCGAAGGTGTAGCGCGGGTTCAGACCGGCCTCGGACGCAGCACTGTCGCTCGAGCGCGAGGACGGCATCGCGGGCCCACCGCCGGAGCGATCACCCGACCGGTAGCCGCCACCCGGTGACGACCACCCGTCGAGGTGCGAGGGCGTCATCGAGGTGGCACCGAGATCCGCGCCCATCGCGCCGTCGTGATCGGCCAGCGAGGCCCCCGGGTCGGCCGAGGGCTCGATCTCCACGTGGAAGGTCCGGTCGCCCAGGCCGATCTCGGCCATCGCCTCGGTCACGATCGGCAGGTACCGGTTGAGGATGCGGTCGCGGGCGAGGGTGCTCGGCACCCGGATCACGAGCACGTGCTCGTCGATGACGATCGGCGAGACGTCGTGGAAGGTCGACCACCAGACCGACTCGGTCAGTTGCGATCGCAGGATCTGCGCGACGGCCGTCCACAGCTCGTCCTGTTCGCTCACCTGCACCTCCGTGCTCGACCCATCACGATGTCAACACCTCTGTCCACACGCTGTGGACAACCAGGGACGGGGGGATCGTCAACCTACCACGCGCTCTGGCGACGTCGGTCAGGCGACCTGGCCTCGCGGGATCGGTCCTGGGTCGCTCGCGCCCGGGTCGTCGGCCGCGGAGCCGGGTTGGAGGACCCGGGGATCTCGTGCCCGCCCCGGTTGCCGCGACGCCCCTGGTCCCCGTAGCCTTGGCGAGTCATGGTGCGCCAGGTTGCGCACCGCCGGGCCTGCGTGCCCGGGAAGCGTTGCCCGGTCGATCGGCGCCAGTCGGTGCGGTGTGGCCGGGTCGTCCAGGAGGTCGTCGTGAAGCGTACGTTCCAGCCCAACAGCCGTCGCCGTGCCCGCAAGCACGGCTTTCGCGCTCGCATGAGCACTCGCGGTGGGCGCGCGGTCATCAAGGCCCGCCGGGCCAAGGGCCGCGCCCGCCTGTCGGCTTGATCCGTCGGATCCGTGAACGCCGCGCCTTCGAGCGCCTGGCACATCACGGAACCCGGGTCCGAAGTACGTCGCTGTGGTGCTCGTACCTGCACGATCCCGAGCTCGGAGCGCCCCACGTGGCGTTCGCCATCAGTCGCGCCGTCGGGCCGGCGGTGGTGCGCAACCGACTGCGGCGACGGGTGCGATCGGTGCTCCACGAGCTGCAGCGCGACGGCGACCTGCCCGCGTGCTGGTTGTCGATCGGCGCTCGACCGAGCGCAGCCGAACTCACGTTCGATCAGGTGCGCCTGGAGGTCCGTCGGTTGATCTCACGGATCCCGGCAGCACCCACGACGGTCACGACCACATCGGAGATCACCGGGTCGGCGACGTCGAGCAGCGAGCCGGCACCTCGGCCATGACTGCCCGGTTGGTGGCCGCCGTGCGCTGGTACCAGCGCGGTGCCGAAGGTCGCCCGTCGCCCTGCCGCTTCTACCCCACCTGCTCGTCCTACGCGGTCGAGGCACTCGAGGTCCACGGCGCCGGTCGCGGTCTCACCCTCACCGTTCGCCGCCTGCTGCGGTGCCGCCCCTTCGGTCCGTCGGGGTTCGACCCCGTGCCCGATCCCCGTCCACGACAGGAAGTCTGACGATGTTCGAACTCCCCGCCCGGCTGCTGGCCCTGTTCTACAGCTTCACCAGCAGCTATGCGATCGCGATCTCGCTCATCGCGGTCGTCGTGATGCTGCTGGTCACCCCGCTCACCCTCAAGAGCACCAAGGGGATGCTCGAGATGCAGCGGCTGGCGCCCGAGATGCGCAAGCTGCAGGCGGAGCACCGCAACGACCGCCAGAAGCTCAACGAAGAGATGATGAAGCTCTACCAGGAGCACAAGGTCAACCCGATGGCCTCGTGTCTGCCCCTCCTGGCCCAGACGCCGGTCTTCATCGTCATGTTCCGGGTCCTGCACGACCTCACCTACGTGCCCACGGGCGGCAACGCGCTCGTCGCCCAGGCCGTGCTCAACGCCGGTGGCGACACCGGTCCGATCGGCTTCCTCCCCCGCTACCTGTCGGCCGACACCACCATGTACCAGTCGCTGGTGCGCCAGACCGAGATGAGCTCGTTCGGTCTCGACCTGTCGATCTCCACCTCGACGGCGCTCGGGCGCAGCTTCGGCACCGGCCTGATCTACGCCTTCATCGTGGTCGTCCTCGCCGGCCTGTACTTCTTCCAGCAGCGCATGGTCGCCGCCCGGGCCTCCGTGAGCCCCACGATGTCGCCGACCCAGCAGAAGCTGATGCAGTACCTGCCGGTGTTCTTCGCTGTCTTCCAGATCTTCTTCCTGCTCGGCCTGGTCATCTACTACATCGTCCAGGCGATCCTCCGCATCCTCCAGCAGGCCTACATCACCCGCCGCTTCTACGGCCACGAGGACTCGCTCGGCCGCCAGGCGCAGCGTGCCGGTGAGCACGCCCGTGAGCTGGCCAAGGAGGACGGCGGCGGGGGTGGCCTGTTCGCATCGGCCAAGCGCGATGCCGCAGCCGCTGCACAGACCAAGGAGTCGGGTGGCAAGAACGGCAAGGAGTCGGGCGGCAAGGGTGCCGGCAAGCAGGCTGCCACTCCCCCAGCTCCCACCGCCGCGCCCGGTGCCAACAAGCGCACCACGGCCCCCAAGAACCGCCCCACCCCGTCGGCCGGTGGGCCGTCCGGGCGGGCGACCCCGAACCGTCCCTCGTCGTCCCGCCCGGGCGGCGAGCGGACCAAGAAGCGCTGAGGCGGCCGCGGTCTGCGGCCAGCCCGAAACGTTCGACAAGGAGTACCACGCAGATGGAATGGGTCGAAACCACCGCCAAGACGGTCGAGGAGGCCAAGGAGCTCGCACTCGATCGCCTCGGTGTCGCCGAGGACGATGCCGAGTTCGATGTGCTCGAGACGCCGCGCACCGGCCTGTTCGGTCTGACGCGAGGCGAAGCTCGCGTCCGTGCCCGCATCCGCCCGACCGAGGCACGCCCGAAGCAGGAGCGGCGTCGGTCGGGTCGGCGCCAGCGGGGCGCAGGCGACGAGGCCGAGGCGACGTCGAATGAGGGCCAGGTCGACACCGGCGCCACTGCGACCGCCGCCCTCGCCGAGGACGACACCGAGCCCGCCGACGCCCCCGGGGCCGACGGTGACACCGAGGTCGCGGCCGGAGGCGGTCGCGGTCGGAGCCGGGGTGCGAGCCGACCGGCCTCGCGCGGCGGCGACGGTGAGCGCCGGCCGCGCAACGGCCAGGGGCGCGCCCGGGGCGATCGCCCCGATCGCGCCGAGGATGCAGGATCAGCAGATGGAACGGGAGCACGTGACATGACCGACATGACCGACAACGAGGTGGATCCGGCGGCGGTCGGCGAGGCGGCACGTTCGTTCGTCGCCGGCCTGATCGATGCGTTCGGGTCGTCGGGCACCACCACGGTGGCAGTCGATGGCGACGAGATCGACGTGCGCGTCGAGGGCGACGACCTCGGCCTCCTGATCGGTCCCGGTGGCCGGACCCTCCTGGCGCTCCAGGACGTGACGCGGGTGGCGGCACAGCGCCGGCTCGGCGATCACGAGACCCGGCTGCGGGTCGACGTGGCCGGGTATCGCGAGCGCCGGC
>CAYRXQ010000308.1:0-3770 GCA_964428115.1 uncultured Ilumatobacteraceae bacterium | reverse complement strand
CGACACGGTGCAGCGCGTCCGAGCTGCAGCGCGTCCGAGCTGCAGCGTGTCTGACTGTGAGGATGCTGGTGGCGGTCTGCCTGGCGTGGTGGGCTGTTGCTGGTGGTCGTGTTCGTGGCTCGGTGTCTGACTGACCGTTGTGTCTTGCCTGTGACCTGTCCGGACACGATCACCGGCCCCGGCCCTGGCCGGAGAGCTGGCCTGATCAGGAGCTTGACCGCCAGATAACCGCTGGTGTGTCCCGTCACAGTCCTGCCGAGCTCCGACCTGGACCGGAACCGCACGTTCCACAGTCCAAAGGAGAACGCAATGACCATGCTGGCAGAGATCGTCGACATCGTCATGGGTGTCGACACCCACAAACACACCCACACCGCAGCGGTGGTGACCGCAGCGGGGGCCGCGGTCGGCGACATCACCGTGCCGACCGACCCCGACGGTTACGACGCGATCATCGCGTTCGCCGATCAGCACCCCGGGCTGCGGGCCTGGGCGATCGAGGGATGCAACAGCTATGGGGCTGGGCTGGCCCGGGTCCTGACCGAACGCGGAGAGGTCGTGATCGAACTCGACCGGCCGGCTCGCCCCGCACGACGTCACGGCGCCAAGTCCGACCCGATCGACGCGGTCCGCGCGGCTCGCGACGCGCTCGCCCGAGAACACTTGACCCAACCACGCAACGATGGTGAACGCGCCGCGCTTCAGGTCCGATTGACCGCACGACGCTCCGCAGTCGACGCCTCAGCTGACGCGCAACGCCAACTCCAATCACTCGTGGTCGCCGCACCCGAAACCCTGCGCGGCCGGCTCCGGAACCGGACCACCAGCGACATGATCCAGATCTGTTCCCGACTGCGCGTCGACCCACGCTGGGACATCGCCACCCGCGAAACCGCAGCCGTGCTACGCAGCCTCGCCCGTCGCATCACCGACCTGGACCGCGAAGCCCGCGACCATCAACACGCCATCCACCGCATCGTTGCCTCATGGCGACCCGACCTGCTCGAACGCCTCGGGGTCGGCCCGATCGTCGCCGCCACCGTCTTGTGCGCCTGGTCCCACCCCGGCCGCGTCCGCAACGACGCCGCGTTCGCGATGCTCGCCGGCACCGCCCCCATCCCCGCCTCGTCAGGGATCACCGTGCGACACCGACTCAACCGCTCCGGCGACCGACAACTCAACCGGGCCATCCACATCGTCGTGCTCACCCGCCTACGCCACGACCCAGCAACCCGCGCCTACGCCCAACGCCGACGAGACGAAGGCAAAACCCCTCGCGAGATCCGACGCTGCCTCAAGCGCTACGTCACCCGACAGCTCTACCGACAACTCGAGAACCCACCATCACCACTTGACACGCCATAGGAGCGTCACCGTCAGGAGAGGCGGGGGATGATCGTGGGGTGGAGCAGGCCGTTGCTGCTGACGGCGGTGCCGGTGTCGAGTCGTCGGCGGCCGTGGCGGTCGGTGAAGCGACCGCCGGCCTCTTCGACGATCACGCTGAGCGCGGCGACGTCGTAGGCCGCGACCCCGACCGCGTCGATCGCTGCGTCGACCGCGCCCTCGGCGACCAGGCAGTGCTGCCAGAAGTCGCCAAAGCCCCGGGCCCGGTGCGCCGCGCGCTGGAGCGCGACGAGCTCGTCGGTCAGACCGAGGCGATCCCAACCGTCGTTGAAGGTCACGCAGAGCTGCGCGTCCTCGAGGCGGTCGACGGTCGACACCCGGCAGGCCCGACCGTCGGCCCAGGCGCCGAGTCCGCGTGCCGCCCACCACCGGCGGCCCAGCGCCGGGGCCGAGACGACCCCGACCGCGGCCTCGATGGCCCCGCCGGACTCGCCGGACTCGGCGGACCCGGCGGACTCGGCGGACTCGCCGGACTCGGCGGACCCGGCGGACTCGGCGGACTCGCCGGACTCGTGACCGTCACCGTCACCGTCGCCGGCGACGGTGCGGGTGAGCGCGATGAGCGTGCCCCACACCGGGATGCCCCGGACGAAGCCCGAGGTCCCGTCGATCGGGTCGATGATCCAGCGCCAGGGCGAGTCGACGTCGCCCTGCAGCC
The DNA here is from genome assembly GCA_964428115.1 of uncultured Ilumatobacteraceae bacterium. Classification (GTDB taxonomy): domain Bacteria; phylum Actinomycetota; class Acidimicrobiia; order Acidimicrobiales; family Ilumatobacteraceae; genus CAYRXQ01. The sequence goes on along the minus strand of CAYRXQ010000308.1, from coordinate 1,708 downwards.
CGTGCTCCTCGCCGAACACACCGTGTCCGGGTCGAGCTGCGATCAGCCGCTCGACGATCAGCGCCTCGGCGCCGCGGTCGGCCTCGGTGACCTCCGTGCGATCGTCCTTGCGGTCGACGCGCAGCGACCGCGACTCGTAGCGCGGCAGCGTGAAGGCATCCGCGGCGGCCGCGAGCTCGAGCGCCAGGTCGAGCTCGGCGGCCAGGTCGAGCCCGCCGGTCGCATCGGGGCTCGCGGTCACGCCGGGCCGCCGAAGCTCGGGCGCCGCTTCTCCTGCAGGGCCGCCAACCCCTCGGCCGCGTCCGGCCCGAGGAAGTTGAGCATCTCGTAGGCCAGCGAGGCCTCGAAGCTCGGCAGGGCCTGGCGCAGCCAGTGGTTGAGCGCCCGCTTGGTCAGGCGGGTCGCATCGCGCGGGCCCCGGGCGAGCTTGGTGGCGATCGACATCGCGGTCGGCAGCACCTCGTCGGCGGGGACGGCCTTGGACACGAGACCGATCCGCTCGGCCTCGCGACCGTCGAGGAAGTCGGAGGTGAGCAGGTAGTACTTGGCCTTGGCCATGCCGCACAGGAGCGGCCAGATCGCCACGGCGTGGTCGCCCCCGGCGACGCCCAGGCGCAGATGCCCGTCGGTGAGCCGTGCCGCCTCGTCGATGACGCTGATGTCGGCCATCAGCGCGACGGCCAGGCCCGCCCCGACCGCCACACCGTTGATGGCCGACACGATTGGTGTGTCGCAGTCGATCATCGTGCGCACGATGTCGCCGGCCTCGCGCATGACGCGCATCGTCTGGCCGTAGTCACCGACCTGGTCGGCGATCCACTCGAGGTCGCCGCCGGCGGAGAAGGCGTCGCCGGCCCCGGTCACGACCACGGCGCGCACCGACTCGTCGTCGTCGATGGCGCGGAACACCCGTGCGAGCTGCGCGTGGATCTCGCCGTCGGTGGCGTTGAGCTTGCCCGGGTTGTCGAGCGTGAGCAGCAGGACGCCGTGCTCGTGCCGCTCGAAGCGCAGGCGGGGGAAGCGGGCGGCGAGATCGGAGGCGTCGGGGAGATCGGAGGCGTCGGGAACGTCGGGCACGGCCCGCGAACCTACGCGGTCACCCGGCGTCGAGCAGTTCCCGGACCGAACGGGCGATGCCCGGGGCGTCGAGCCCGAGGCGGGTGAGGATCATGTCGGGCTTGGCGTGGGGGATGAACGCCGTCGGGACCCCGCACACCCGCACGGGCACCGCCGGCGCGAGTGCACCGAGCTCGTCCTCGATGGTCGTGCCGATGCCGCCGTCGCGGATGCCGTCCTCGACCGTCAGCACGGCGCCGTGCCGTGCGGCGTCGGCGAGCATCTCCTGGTCGAGCGGGGTGCAGCAGCGGACGTCCCACACGGTTGCCTCGACCCCGCTCGCAGCCAGCTGCTCGGCGGCGTCGAGCGAGCTGCCGACGAGTTTGCCGATCGCCAGCACGCAGACGGTCCCGTCGCCCTCGCGGACCTTGCGGGCCCGGGTGCCGGACCCGACCTCGTGCTCGGCGACCTGCCGGGCGGTTCCCTTGGGGTAGCGGATGACGACCGGGCCGGTGGCGGCGAGCTCCACCGCGTCGTGGAGCATCTGCTGGAGCTCCTGCGCGCTCGAGGGCGCGAGGACCCGCATGCCCGGGACCTTGGCCAGCAGCGCCATGTCGTAGACGCCGTGGTGGCTGGCGCCGTCGTCGCCGGT
>CAYRXQ010000307.1:0-3779 GCA_964428115.1 uncultured Ilumatobacteraceae bacterium | reverse complement strand
CGTGTTCTCGGTGCACCACGTGGTGGAGATCGAGCCGCCGGGTCGCACCGCAGCCCGGCACCCGGCATCCGTGGTCGCGGGCCAGGACGTAGCGGCGGATCGCCGGATCGATCGTGGGGGCGGTGGAGCCCACGGCGATGGGACGGGCGTCGCGCATCCAGGTGATGGATGCATCGGTGTCGCAGGTGACCAGATCACGAACCCAGGCGGGGAGGCGCTGGCCCAGGGGGTCGACAGCTTGGTGCCGCTCGTCGATCTGCACGTGGACCCGGTAGCGGTCGCGACGAGAGCGCTCCTCGACGTGGTCGAGACCGCGCTGGGCGAGCTCGACGAGCACCTCGGCGCCGCTGGGGACCGACCCGCGATCCTGGAAGAGCGCGTCGGTGATCTCTCGGAGGGAGGCATCGAGCAGCAACCCGTGGTCGACCTCGAGCCGGGCCGAGAGGTCCCACATCCCGTCGTCGCGCTGGACGAGTCGGAGGTACTCGGCCCGTGGGTCGGGCCCATCGAGACCGGCGACGTGCGGATCGGGTTCGGCATCGCTCGCATGCAGGCCGTCGCCGAGACCGTGTGCCGGGGCGAGCAGGTCGACGGCCGGACCATCCGGGGAGTCGTCGGCCGGAGTGCCGTCGGGCACGCTGCTGTCGTCGAGTGGGGTCTGCGGAGGCGGGAGGCTCGGATCGTCGAAGGGGTACCGGGCGAGCAACGATCGCAGCTGGCCGACGGTGGCGTCCTTGGCGAGACCCACGACCTGGCCGTCGACCCAGGCGGGTGCGTGGCGGGCGATCACGTAGACCTGATCGAGCGAGAGCTCGCCGGCGAGGAAGGCGGCCGTCACCACGGGGAAGTCGTCCCATCGGCTCGCGATGGCGACCACCTCACGGGCACGGTCCGGGGAGAGCCCGGTCTGCCACTGAACCCAGTGGGCCTCGGACACGATGCCCGGGACGTTCCACCAACCGTTGCGCAGCGCCGTGGCGACCGACTCGACCATGCGTGCCGACTGGGCGTGGAGGTGCCCGCAGATCGCTGCCAGCTCTGCCTCGTGCGCCGAGAGCTGCCGTTCCCGCTGCGTCCCCCACGCTTCGGAGATCGAGACCACCGACATGATGTGATCGTACTCACGTTCGTCGGTCGTTGCAACACAGATAGATAATTTGTTCGAGATTTCTCCCGCGAGACCGCCTCCGACGACCAAGCGTGCAGCCCGGTGGTCCCGCGCATCCGGGCGCGTGCAGCCGCGGGCAGCGCAACCGACCGCGCCCAGATCCCGGTGGTCCGAGCAGACTCCAGGCCCTTCCAGGATCGGGGCGCGTGCAGCGGCGGAGACTGCAACACCACGCGCCCAGATCAGTCGGGGCGACCAGGTGCAGCACCCCCCAGGATCTGGGCGCGTGCAGCGGTGGAGACCGCGACAGCACGCGCCCAGACCGTCGGAGCGAACAGGTGCAGCACCCGCCAGGATCGGGGCGCGTGCAGCGGCGGATACCGCAGCTCACCTCGCCCGGAAGATCGATGCACCGAGTGGCGGGGCACCTCCGCGGAATTCGGGCGCGTGCAGCAGCGGACTCCGCAACCGTACGCGCCCAGATTCCGGCCGGCCGAGCAGACCGCCGGACGCCGGACGCCCGACGCCCGGCGCCCGGCGGTCTGCGCCCGAAGTCCGGCGCCCTACGCCGACACCCCGGTCGGGGTCAGCGCTTGTGCGGGATCAGGCGGTGGCGAGTGACCTGGATGGCGAGACCGAGGCAGATGGCGGCCACGGCGAACCACACCACGCGTGCGACGTTGGAGCCGGCTGCCGGGAGACCCGACCCGCCGCCGCTCCCGCCGCCGCCGGCCACGGTGGTGGTCGGGGCGACGGTGGTCGTGCCGGGCGTGGTCGTGGTGGTCGCGGCCGCGCCGACGGCGGTGTACTCGTTGGTCACGGTGATCGCCGCCCGCGTCCCGAGCCCGATCGTGAGCGTGGGGGACGGACTGATCACCGTGTCGACCTCGACGACGTCCTCGACCGCACCGTTCGCGGGCTCCGACACGGTGCAGGTCTCACCCGGGTACAGGCCGTCGACGGTGACGACCGAGGGCGTCGACGCGCCAGCCGGCAGCGTGAAGGTCCCCGTGCGCGAGGTGCAGGCCAACCGCACCGTCACGTCACCGCGCAGGCTCGCGCCCGGACCGGTGACCGACTTGGTCACCGTGACCGTGCCGAGCTGTGCCGTATAGGTGTTGGTCACCCGGGCGACCCGGGTGACGCCAACCGCCGCCTCGACGACCTGGGCTGCGGGCGGAGCGGTCGACACCGTCAGCCCGTCGACGCCGCCAGCGGCGGTCTGGGTGACCGTGCAGTCGGTTCCGACCGGGAGGTTCTCGAGAACGGCCGGCGGACGAGCCGCACCAGTTGCGTAGGACAGCGTGGTACTGGTGGGCGGGGCGTTGTTGCAGACCACGGTGATCGTGACCTGACCCCGGTACTGCGTGGCGTTGCCGCGGATCTGTTGGAACACGACGATGTTGCCGACCGGCGCGGTGTAGGTGTTGGTGACCGTCACCCGAGCGGTCTCCCCCGGTCCCGGGGTGACCGTGACCGGTGACCACGACGTGTCAGCGATCGCCGTCGCCGTTGCACCCGACGCCGTGCTGGCGAGGATGCAGGCGCGGCCCGCCGGAACATCGGTCACGTTCGCCAGATCCACCTCGCCGGCCACGATCTGGGCGGCGTTCAGGGTCGCGACGGCAGGAGGCGCAGGTGCGCAGGTCACCGTGATGGTCGCCGTGCCCTTGGTGCCGACAGCGGCTCCAGCGAGGACCAGCCGAGGATCGACTGTCGCGGGTGGATGGTTGTACGTGGCGGCGAGGTTCGCTGCCTCCGTGACGTCCGTTGCAGTTGGCGTCGCCGGGATGACAGGAGGGGTTCGGCCTGCGAGTACGCCAGTCAGCGGGAAGGTCACGGCGCAATCGACTCCGGTGCCCAGCGGGACGTTCGGCAGCGACGCGGGTGTGGCCACCCCACGGAGGAGCGTTGCGCCCGCGAACCTGCCTCCACACGCCAGCACAGCCAAGACCGGGCCATGATCAGTAGCGGCAGGCGGCGTAGCCACGATCGAAGCGGTCATCGTGCCGACCGAGCCCGCAGGCGCGGAGCTGTATGCCGCCGTGACGGCGAGCGTCGCCAATCCGTCAGCTGTCACCGACACCGCAGATGGCAGCGTCATGGCGACGTCGATGAGGACGTCAGGATCTGCATCGACATCGACGCGCGCGCCCGTGGTCACGGGGACCACGGCACAGAGCGCGCCGACCGGAACTTGCGCCGTCCCAACCGTGGCAGCATCGGCGGCCACGTCGGCGTTGTCTGGGAGCGGCTCAGCCACCGTGAAGACCGCGTCGGTGACGCCGCCGATCCCGCCGGTGGTCCCGGCCGAACACATAAGTCGGATCGAGACAGGACCGCGCCGTGACGCAGCTTCATTGGCTTCGACCAAAGCCGGTACCACGTCCCAGGTCACCGTGACGGTCGCGCTCACTGCGTCGTAGCGGTTCTCGATCGTGACGCCGACACTTCCAGAGGCCGGGACCGTCACGGTCGCAGGGCTACCCGTCGTGGTGATCACCTGCCCGGTCGGTGTAGTGATCGCTGCCTGGGTCACGGTGCACGAAACACCGGAGCGAACACCGCTCACGACCTGGGTCTGCCATGTCGGGCCGTCAGCCGGGAACGTCAGCGTGGCCGAGGTTCCGTCGGCGCAGGTCACGGCTGCCGTCGTCGCCGCCCGCCCGGC
>CAYRXQ010000306.1:0-3783 GCA_964428115.1 uncultured Ilumatobacteraceae bacterium | reverse complement strand
ACAAGATCGGCACCACCCTGAAGGGAATCGGCCCGGCGTACGCCGACAAGGCCCGACGCGTCGGGATCCGCGCCGGTGAGGTGGCCGACCCGGCCGCGTTCGCCGCGGCGGTGCGCGCCCGGGCGATCGCCGAGAACCTGGTGATCGAGCAGGCCGGTGGCGAGGCCCTCGACGTCGAGGCCGTGGTGGCCGAGTTCGTCGCCTACGGCGAGCGGCTCGCGCCCTACATCTGCGACACGGTGAACCTGCTCCACGACGCGCTGGCGGCGGGGTACGAGGTGCTCCTCGAGGGCGCTCAGGCGACCTTCCTCGACCTCGACCACGGCACCTATCCCTACGTGACCTCGTCGAACCCGACCGCCGGTGGCGCCTGCGCCGGGTCCGGCCTCGGGCCGCGCGACATCGACCGGGTCGTCGGCATCACCAAGGCGTACACGACCCGCGTCGGCGCCGGCCCGTTCCCGACCGAGCTCACCGACGCCGACGGCGATCGCCTGGTGGAGGTGGGCCGCGAGTTCGGCACGGTCACCGGCCGCCGCCGTCGGGCGGGCTGGCTCGACTGCGTGATGCTGCTCCACGCCGTCCTCGTAAACAGCCTCACCGAGATCGCCCTCACCAAGCTCGACGTGCTCGACGGCTTCGCCGAGGTGAAGGTGTGCACCGGGTACCTACTCGACGGTGCCCCGATCACCAACTATCCCGACCGCTCCGAGGTGCTCGCCCGCGTCGAGCCCGTCTACGAGACCCTGCCGGGGTGGGCCTCCTCGCTCGTCGGGACCCGCGAGGCCGTCGCGCTGCCCGCCGAGGCAGCCGCGTTCCTGGCGCTCGTCGAGGAGCAGGTCGGGGTGCCGGTCCGGGTGGTGGGCGTGGGCGCCGAGCGCGACGACTACCTGATGTGGTCGGCCTGAGCACCCGAGCGTCCTGAGGAGCTGCCGGTGATCCCCCGCTACTGCACCCCCGAGATGTCGGCCGTCTGGGCCGACACCACCCGGTTCGCCCGCTGGCTCGAGGTCGAGCTCCTCGCCACCGAGGGGCACGTCGCCGCCGGCGTGGTGCCCGCGGCCGAGGCCGCCGTGTGCCGTGACCGGGCACCCGTCGTGGACGAGGCGTTCGTGACGGCCGTGCTCGAGCGCGAGGCCGTCACCGACCACGACGTGGCGGCGTTCGTCGACGTGGTCCAGACCGCGATCGGCCAGCCCGCCGGATCCTGGATCCACTACGGGTTGACCTCCTCCGACGTGGTCGACACCGCCCTGTGCTGGGCGATGCGCGATGCCGCGGAGCTGCTGGTCGAGGCATCCTCGGCGCTGGTGGCGACGCTCGTGGAGCTGGCTCGGACGCACCGCGACACCGTGATGATCGGGCGGACCCACGGGGTCCACGCCGAGCCGACCACCTTCGGCGCCAAGGTGGCGCTGTGGGCGCTGCAGGTCGACCGCGACCGGGAGCGACTGCGCTCGGCCCTGCGGACCGTCTCGGTGCTCAAGCTCAGCGGCGCGGTCGGCACCTACTCCAACATCCCGCCCTCGGTCGAGGCCCACGTCGGCGCAGCGCTCGGGCTGACCCCGGTGCCGGCCACCCAGGTGATCGCCCGCGACCGTCACGCCGAGTTCCTCTACGCCTGCGCCTCGATCGCGGCGACCTGTGAGCTGATGGCCGTCGAGCTGCGCCACCTGCAGCGCACCGAGGTCCGCGAGGTGCAGGAGGGGTTCAAGCCGGGGCAGAAGGGCTCCTCGGCCATGCCCCACAAGCGCAATCCGATCTCGGCCGAGACGATCTCGGGCCTGGCGCGCGTGGTGCGCTCCAACCTCCTCGCCGGGCTGCAGGACGTGGCGCTCTGGCACGAGCGCGACATCTCGCACTCCTCGGTGGAGCGGGTCGTGCTGCCCGACTCGTCGATGCTCGCCCACTACATGATGCGCCGGATGCAGCGGCTCCTGGCCGGGCTCCAGGTGTTCCCCGACCGGATGCGCGCCAACCTCGACGCGAGCCACGGGCTCGTGTTCAGCCAGCCGGTGCTGCTCGCGCTCGTCCAGGCGGGCCGGTCGCGCGACGACGCGTATCGCATCGTGCAGCGCAACGCGATGCGTGCCTGGGACGAGGGGCGCGACTTCCGGACGCTGCTCGAGGCCGACCCCGAGATCGACGATGCGGTGCGCGGCGTGCTCGACGACGCGTTCGACCTGCGACGCTCGCTCGCCAACCTCGGCACCGTGTTCGACGCCCTCGACGCGCTCACCTGACGGTGTCAGACACGCTGCAGCTCGTCGCGCTGCAGCTGCGCCGACCGTCGGCGATCAGTCGCCGCGGGTGATGCCGGCGCGCTTGAGGACCGCGGCGTCGACGCCGACCTCACGCCACGACGCGTACGAGATCCCCTGCCGATCGCTGTAGCTCTTGGCCACCTGTACGAACTCGGTCTCGAGCGCGGTCATGTCGACCGCCGGCGCGGCGTTCTCGAGCTCCTCGGTCAGATCGCGGCGCTCCTGGACCAACTTGAGCTCCTCGAGCGGGTCGGCCTCGGCGAGCGCGAGCTCGATCGCCACGAGACGGGCACGGATCGAATCCGGGGTCCGCTTCCGGCCACGACGGGGCTTCGTCTGGCGCAGACCATCGAGATAGTCGCGCACGGCCTTTCCCTCGGCGCGACCCTTCGCGAGCGCTGCTTTGTGTTCCTCGGACATCGGCCCTTTCGGACCACGTTTGCCAGCCATGGCACGAGCATATGACGAATTCCGATCGGTGCAATATCCTGCAGGCGATGTTCTCGCTCGAGCCACATGGACCAGACACCTTCGTCGGTCAAGGTCCTCGCTACCCGTGGGGTGGCCTCTACGGTGGGCAGATCGTCGCGCAGGCCCTGCGTGCGGCCACCGAGACCGTCGAGGATCCGTTCGTCCCGCACTCGATCCGTGCCTACTTCATCCGTCGTGGTGACCATCTCGAACCGGTCCGCTACGAAGTCGATCGCATCCGAAACGGCCGCACCTTCGTCACGCGTCGAGTCGTCGCTCGGCAGGCCATCGGTGCGATCCTCAACGCCGAATGCTCCTTCCAACAGCCGGAGCCGACGTTCGAAAGCCAACCGATCGTCATGCCCGATGTGCCCCCGCCCGACACGCTCCCGCAGACCTCCTGGTCGTCCTCGTTCCAGCGGTGCTTCGTGCCGCCCGACGGTCTCGCTGGCGCCGATCGTGCGGGCGCCGGCCGCGCTACCGCTTGGCTGAAGGTCAACGACGAGCTCGGTGAGTTGGGTGCGCCCGTGGGTCGCCCGGAGCGCTTCCTCCACGAGTGCTGGCTCGCGTACCTGAGCGACGAGCTCCCCACCGACACGGTCCGGCTCGCCCATCCCGAAGCGGCGCGGCCCGACCAGGCGGAGCAGTTCTTCGGGACGAGCCTCGACCACACGATCTGGTTCCATCGCCCGATGCGCGCCGACCGCTGGCACCTCCACGACTTCACCTGTCACCACTTCGTCGGCGCCCGCGGCCTGGCCATCGGCCACGTGTTCACCGCCGAGGGCGAGCACGTGGCGACCGTGGCCCAAGAGGTGCTCCTGCGGCGCCGCCGCGCCGACTGACGGCCGCGCCGCCGACGGCCGCGCGGCGGCTCTGCTCAGGTGAGCGCGGGGGCGACCTCGGTCGCGATCAGGTCGAGGTGGTCGAGATCGGCGAGATCGAGCACCTGGAGGTAGACGCGGTCGTTGCCGGCATCGACCCAGCGCTGCACCGATGCAGCGGCCTCGGCGGGCGTGCCGGCCACCCCGTTGCGGCGCAGCTCCAC
>CAYRXQ010000305.1:0-3786 GCA_964428115.1 uncultured Ilumatobacteraceae bacterium | reverse complement strand
CCGTGGTGAGCCCGGCCCGCTCGGCCCACCGGAAGTACCGACGGATCGATGCTGCCTTGCGGGCGATGCTGCGTCGGGCGAACCCCCGGGTGGTCAGGTTGGCCACGTAGCGACGCACCGTGTTGCGCCGCACGGCGCCCGGATCGACCACGCCCATGCGTGCCACCCAGGTGGCGAAGGCCTCGAGGTCGGACCGGTAGGCCTCGATCGTGCGCGCGGAGAGCGAGGTGAGCGACGCGACGAAGTCGTCGAAGCGCCAGGCCTCGGCCGGCGTGGCGTCGTCCGCGATCACCTGAGTCCCGTCGACCCTGTCGACCCCGTCGACCGCCCCCACCTGCTCCACCACCGGTGCGAGGGTATTCGCTCACGACGGCACCGACCAGGATCCCCGCGCCTCGAACCAGCCGGCGGTCTCGTCGATCCACCCTGCGCGTTCGAGTCGGGCGAGGGTCATCGCTGCCTCGGTGAGGTCGAGACCCAGCTCCTGGACCACGTCGTCGAGCGTGCACCCGCCGTCGCGACAGCGACGCAGCACGAGCTCGCCGAGCTCGCCCGGGCTCGGTCGGGGATCGAATCCCGACACGGTGCGACGGGTGTCGAGCCCGAGGGCGACCAACACGTCGTCGACCGAGCACACCGGTGCGGCGCCGGCCACGATCAGCCCGTTGGTGCCGTTCGCGGCCCGGTTCCGTGTCGACCCCGGAACCGCCATGATCGTCACCGACCGGTCGGCGGCCTCGCGCACCGTGAGCAGGCTCCCGCCGGTCTCCCGGCTCTCGACCACCACGAGCACCTCGCACAGCGCGGCCAGGATGCGATTGCGGAGCGGGAAGCGGAAGGCGTCGGGTGGGGTCGCCGGTGGCCACTCCGAGAGCAGCAGCCCGCGATCGGCGACCTGCTCCCACAGGCCGGCGTTCGAGCGCGGATAGGGCACGTCGGGGCCGTTGCCCACCACGGCGATCGGGATGCCCTCGGGCCGATCGACGACACCCCGGTGCGCCGCGCCGTCGATCCCGCGGGCGAGACCCGACACGACGGCCACCCCGGCAGCGGCGAGCTCCCCGCCGAGATCACGAGCGATGTCGGCCCCGGCGCGCGTGGGGTTGCGTGTGCCGACGATGCCGACGCGTCGACGGTCGAGCGCCGACAGGTCGCCACGGACGAACAGCACCGCCGGGGGCACCGGATCGAGGCCGAGCGCCTCGGGGAACCGGGGCGACCAGGGCAGGAGCACCTCGATCCCCGACTCGATGCACCGACCCCAGACCGCCGCGACGTCGGTCTCGGCGACCGCCGATCGCCACTGTGCGAGCAGCGCTGCGCCGAACACCTCGCGCAGCGGCCGGGCGAGCGGGGCCCGACCCGCCAGTGCGCTCCACGCCTCGCCGGGTGGATGCGAGCGCAGCAATCGACCGAGCCGACGGGGCCCGACTCCGTGCAGCCCGGCCAGCGCGGCGACGTACGCCTCGTCGGGCAGCTCGCTCATGCGACTCGCCCGTCATGGTGCTGGGGCCGGACCTGGACGCGCAGGCCCAGCGCGACCTGGACCGCTTCGTCGCCGACGAGCTCGGCGCCGTCGTCGAGGTCGACCAGCGTGCGGGCCACCCGTCGGATCCGGTGATAGCCGCGCCCGCTCAGCCGACCGCGCTCGAGCTCGCTGCGGAGCAGTTCCCGGGCGGCGTTCGTGAGCGGTGCCGTGCGATCGAGCAGCGGGCCGTCGAGCGCGGCGTTGGGCACCCCGGCCCGCTCGAGGCCGCGTCGGCGGGCCCGTGCCACGCGGGCGGCGACGACCGAGGTGGTCTCCCCCGGCGCGCCGTCGATGAGCTGGCCGACGGCCGGCCGCTGCACCGGCACCCGCAGGTCGAACCGGTCGAGCAGCGGGCCCGACAGCCGATGGAGGTAGCGCTGGCGGCTGTGGGCGTCGCATTCGCACGACCCGGGCGGGCCACCGCCGCAGGGGCACGGGTTGGTGGCGGCCACGAGCAGGAACCGTGCGGGGAGATCGACGTGGGTGTGGGCCCGGGCGATGTGAATGCGACCCTCCTCGAGCGGTTCGCGCAGCGCCTCGAGCACGTCGCGTGGGAACTCGCCGAGCTCGTCGAGGAACAACACGCCGCCGTGCGCGATCGAGATCTCGCCCGGGCGCAGGGCGTGCGACCCACCGCCGACCACGGCCGCCCGCGAGCTGGTGTGGTGCGGGGATCGGAACGGCGGCCGGACCACCAGACCCCCGGGCGGCAGGGCGATGCCGGCAGCGCTGTGGACCATGGTGACCTCGAGTGCGTCGACCCGATCGAGGTCGGGCAGCAGGCCGGCGAGGCGACGCGCCAGCATGGTCTTGCCCGCTCCCGGTGGCCCGACGAACAGCAGGTGGTGCCCGCCGGCGGCGGCCACCTCGAGTGCGCGCCGGGCGATCGGTTGGCCGTGCACCTCGGCCAGATCCGCGGCATCGACCGGCTGATCGATCGGCACCGGATCGGGTGGATCGGGCCAGGGTGCTCGGGTCAGGAGCGCGTCGACCAGCTCGGCCAGCCTGGTGACCGGGCGAACACGGCCGAGCGCGGCAACCCGCGCCTCGATCACCGATCCGGCCGGGACCACGACGTCGAGCTCACCGAGGACGCCGACCATCGGGGCGACCCCGGGCACCGGGCGGACCGAGCCGTCGAGACCGACCTCGCCGACGAACGCGAGGCCGCGCACCGCCTCGGGCGGGACGACGCCGTTGGCGACGAGGATCGCGACCGCCATGGCCAGATCGAGACCCGAGCCGGTCTTGCGGTAGCCGGGCGGCGACAGGTTGACGGTGATCCGCTTGTTGCCCGGCCAGCCCTCGTCGACGCCCATGAGCGCCGCACGCACCCGGTCACGGGCCTCACGACAGGTCTCGTCGGGCAGGCCGACGATCTGGAACGTCGGGAGGCCCTGGGAGACGTGGACCTCGATGGTGACGGGTTGTCCGGTGGCACCCAACAGGGCTGCGGCGGGAACGGCGGCGAACACGATGACCTCCTGCACGGCGGCCGAGGCCGCGGTGTGGTCGCCCGGTTGGTGTGGACGACGCTCCAGGAGGGATGACCGACCCTCGACGGATGTGGGACACGCTACCGAGGGGCTGTGACATCGGCGTCGGCGCTCGCGGTCCGACGGCGGATCGGCCGTGGCACACTCGCTGCGTGTCGAGCCCGGACGTCGTTCCCCCCGCTTGCGGCACCACGGCCGGTCGAGGGGCGACTCGCCGTCGTCGGGCGTTCGCCGGTTCCGTGCTGCTCCTGCTCGTGCTCGGCGCGACGGCGTGCAGTGACGATGGCGGTGACGCCGAACGGTTCTGCGGAGAGATCGAGGCCGACGTCGCAGCGGTCGTGGCCCCCGATCTCTCGACCCTCGCCGGGCTCGAGGCGGCCCTCGCCCACTACCGGGATCTCGCCGACCTGGCCCCGGCCGCCGTCGAACCCGACTGGGTCGTACTGCTGACGAACCTCGAGACGGCGAGCACCGTGGTGCCCGGCGACGAGGCCTCGCTGCAGCGCGCGGTGACCCAGGCCTACGCGTCGGAGGGCGCGGCCGTGCGGGTCCGCGACTGGCTGCTCACCAACTGTGGCGTCGATCTCGGACCGGTCACCACGATCGCTCCGCAGACACCGGTGACGCCCCGGCTCGAGCCCGCACCGGGCGAGAGCACGCCCGAGGGTGCCGACACGACCTCGGGCTGAACCCGGTTCGGATCAGGAGATCTCGCCGCGGCGCAGGATCACCTTGTCGACGAGGCCGTACTCCTTGGCCTGC
>CAYRXQ010000304.1:3062-3809 GCA_964428115.1 uncultured Ilumatobacteraceae bacterium | reverse complement strand
ACCGGTCACGACGACGTCGATGATCGCCCACAGCTCCGAGATCCGGTGCTCGACCTGGGTGCCGGTGAGCGCCAACTTCTGGCCGGACGGTAGGCGACGCACGGCGCGGGCCGACTTGGTGGCCGGGTTCTTGACCATCTGCGCCTCGTCGAGCACCACGGTGGTCCACTCGATCTGCGCCAGCGACGGGTCGCGGGCGACGAGCCCATAGGTGGTGATGACGAGGTCGGCCTCGGCGAATCCCGACTCCTCGGCCGGCCCACGGTGGCGGTCGGCGCCGTGGTGTACGACCACCTGCATCCCGGGGGTGAAGCGGGCGGCCTCGGACTCCCAGTTGTGGACCACGCTCAGCGGGCAGACCACCAGGTGGGGCCCGGGTCGGGTGACGAGGTGGGCGAGCGTGGTGGCGGTCTTGCCGAGGCCCATGTCGTCGGCCAGGCAACCGCCCAGCCCGAGCTCGGCGAGGAACCCGAGCCAGGCCAGACCTCGTCGTTGGTAGTGGCGCAGCTCGCCGACGAAGCCCGGGGGTTCGGCCGCTTCGCGCAACGTGTCGTCGGGCAGCCCCGCGAGCAGATCGCGCACCCAACCGAGCTCGCGGGTCGGTCGTCGATCGAGCTCGGCCAGCTCGGCCTCGAGCTCGGCCTCGGGGTCGACCATCGTCTCGCCGACCGGTGGGTCGGGGAGGGTCACCGGCGTCTCGGCGTCGGTGGCGAGGCGCAGCAGCGCGAGGGCGCCGACGCGGGACCG
>CAYRXQ010000304.1:0-3028 GCA_964428115.1 uncultured Ilumatobacteraceae bacterium | reverse complement strand
TGAGCTCCTCGAGCTTGGTGCGAGCACGGCGGAGGCCCGCCGGATCGATCCGGACCCACCGATGCCCGGTGTGCAGGAGCGTGGCGCCGGCGGTCGCGACCCGCTCGAGCTCGGACGGCGAGAGCTCGTCGCCGTCGATGACGGCCGACCAGGTGACGAGCGCGTCCTTGCCGAACTTCTGCTGACGCTCGTCGCTGGGAGAGGGTGCGGCCACGCCGCGGACGGTGACCGACGAGCGGACGAGGTGCTCGGGGCCGATCAGCTCCACCCCGAGCCGCGCCAGCTCGTAGGGCGCCGCTTCGAGGAACTCCTCGGCCGCGTCGAGTTGCAGCTCGGCCACCGTCGGATGAACCGGGTCGAGTCGCGGGGCGAGCACCGGGATGCAACCGACCACCGACGCGGCGAACTCGAGCGCGGCTCCACGGAGCCGGTGGAGGCCGTCGGATGCCTGTTCACCATCCCCGGCCAGCGCGATCGCCGGCGGCGCCCCCGCCCACAGCTCGGCCAGGGTGCACCAGCGCTGGGGGTCGAGATCGTCGACCAGTTCGAGCTCGACCCGCCACGCGTCGCCGGCGTCGGCCGGCACGGTGAGGCGGAGCCGCGGTCGCGGCAGCGGGTGGCCGGTGAGGCGGGCGTGCACGCGCTGTGCCCCGCGGGCGAACTCGTGCACGCCGACCGTGAACTCGTCGGAACCGACCCGCACCACGGGATCGGGGCGACCGAGCGCCTGGAGGACCGCTCGGGACACCTGCACGTCGGTCGTACGCCGACGGCCGAGATCGGGTCGCCATCCGTCGGCATGGAGCATCGACCGGGCGATCCCGTCGACCACCTGTGCGACCAGTCGGTCGACGACCGCGCCGGGATCGGCGTCGGTGGCGGGGGCCTCGCCCACCGATGCCGGGGCGCACTCGCGCTCCCAGCCGATCCACGTGATCGGCGGCATGACGGCCGCGAGATCGCGGACGCCCCGCTGCAGCTCGGCATCGAGCACCGGCTGCCAGCGTGCGGTCAGCTCGTCGCCCTCCTCGACCACGAGCGGGGTGAGTCGGCCGGCGGCCACCAGGTCGAGGGCGAAGCGGGTGAGGCGCGCCGACCAGCGGATCGAGGGCGAGAGCTCGCGACCTGACGGGGTCTCGCTCAGCCAGACCGCCGCGCCGTAGGGCTCGAGGCGGACGACCGGGGCCAGGATCGACCGGCCGGAGGGGAGCTCGAGCGCCAGGCGGCCGACCTGGCCGTAGGACACGGGGCTGTCGTGCCAGCCGTTGTCGCTGCCGCTCCAGCGGTTGCGCCCGAACCCCGAGTAGAGCCAGGCGGCCGAGGCGACCGTGGCGCCGTCCCACCCCCAGACGTGGAGCGCTCCCGATCGCCACGTGCCCTGGGCCACGTGCGGGGCGCGCCGGCGGTCCATGGCAGCGACGCTACCGAGGGGGTGTGTCACCCGGCCGCGGGGGCGGCCGGGTCGGCCTGTCACACCCCTTCGCGAGGATGGTGCCCGAGACCGACTTCCCGATTCCCACCCACCTCGGCCCCGCCACCACGGGGCCGCGAGCGACAGGCAATCGGTACATGCACGACATCCGAAACGCCCTCGACGTCCTCCTCGCCGTCGACCCCACCCACTGCGACCACACCGCCCTCGACCGTCTCACCAGCGCGACCCAACGCCTCCGCAGCTTCACCGCCGCGGCCGAGGCCCGGATCGCGCAGCGCCGGCACGAGCTCGTCACCGGCGCCGCCAGCCCGATCGGCGTCGAACCACCACCCGACGACCGACCAGGAACCGGCCCGCCGGGCACCAGCCCACCGGGCGAGTCACCCGGCGAGTCAGCGGACGGTGCCGCGGCGCCGGGCCTCGACGACCGAACCCGCGATCTCCTCGACGCCCTGCCCTGCAGCGGCGACCGGCGATCGGGCCGGTCGACCGACCAGGCCCGGATCCGAGGCCGCATCACCGCGCTCCTGCCGATGTTCGACCTCGCGCTCAGCACGGGCCGCATCGACCCGGAGCACCTCGACGCGGTGGCGGCCGCCTGGGCCACGATCGTCGAGCCCGAGCCGCAGGCGACGTTCCTCGGTCACGCCGACCAACTGCTCGACCGGGCGCTCGCCATGCGCCCGGAGCGCTTCCGCAGCTGGTGCCGCGACCTCGCCCGCCGGGTCCTGCACGATCACGGGGTCGCGCTCCTCGAACGGCAGCGGCGCGCATCCACCATGTCCCGATGGGTCGACCGATCGACCGGCATGTGGAACCTGCGCCTGGCGGTCGACCCCGAGCGCGGAGCGATGATCGATGCGGCGATCGAGCACGGCGTGCAGCGCCGCCGCACCATGGAGCCCACCGGTGGCCAGACGTTCACCGAGCTCGAGATCGACACGGTCGTGGCGCTGCTCACGAGCCAGGCGGTCATCGGTGGGCGCGATGGCGGTGCCGATGGCAGCGGTGGCGACGGGTCCGATGCGGCACCGAGGGGATCCGGGTCGACCCGACCGCTGCCCGAGATCTCGGTGATCATCGACCTCGAGACGCTCACGACCGGAGTGTTCGGCGCCGGATCGGTGTGCGAGACCAGCGGTCTCGGGGGAACGCCACTCCCGCCGGCGACGGTCCGCCGACTCGCCTGTGACGCCTCGGTGATCCCGGTCGTGCTGGGCGCCACGAGTGTCCCCGTCGACGTCGGCCGCAGCGCCCGGCTCGCCACCGAGGCCCAACGCCGTTCGCTGCGGGCCATCCACCCGACATGCGCGCATCCCGACTGCACACGGGCGTTCGACCGCTGCCGCATCCACCACGTGGTGCCCTGGGAGCGGGGCGGCCGGAGTGATCTCGCCAACCTGCTGCCGCTGTGCCTCGAGCACCACCAGCTGGTCCACGAAGGCGGCTGGTCGCTCACCCTCGACGAAGACCGATGGTCCACATGGCGACGGCCCGACGGGACCGTCTGGTTCGAGGGTCCGCTGCACCAGGTGCGCGAGCGGGAGACCGCCATGACCGCCTGACCCCACGTCGTCCCGCGCCGATGCGCCA
>CAYRXQ010000303.1:2291-3822 GCA_964428115.1 uncultured Ilumatobacteraceae bacterium | reverse complement strand
CGTGTCCGACGAGCTCGGTGTCGATCGTCGGGTCGACGAGCGCGGTGCCGCACGTCGGGCAGGTCGCGTCGGCGCCGTCGAGGGTGACGACACGATGGCAGTGCGTGCAGTAGCCGTGTGTCGTGAGCACGAAGTCGGCGCCGCAGAACCGGCACCCGGTGGCCAGGAGCTTGATCTCCTCGGCGCAGCGCGGACAGCTCTTGGTGGTCTCGGTGATGGGCACGACGTGGTTCATCACCCCTCCCCTCCGGCAGGGCGCGCGTGGTGGGCGCGCCACCATCGTGCGGACGACGGGCGACCCCCGCACAGGGCCGGAGGTCCCGGTGTCGGAGCGTCAGCTGGAGGGGGTCACCGGGGTCGCCGGACGGAACCGCACGGGGACCGACTCGAGGCCGAGCACGAAGTTGCCGCGGCGACGGGGGAGTGGCTCGTCGGTCGCGAGCTCGAGGCCCTCGACACGGTCGAGGAGCTCCTCGAACAGGATGCGCAGCTCGAGGCGCGCGAGCGGCGCGCCGAGGCAGTGGTGCCGGCCGTACGCACCGAACGCGACGTGGTCGTTGGGGCTGCGGCGGATGTCGAAGTGGAACGGATCCTCGAACACGGCCTCGTCGCGGTTGGCCGAGGGGTACAGCAGCAGGATGCGGTCGCCCTCGCGAACCTGCTGGCCGTCGATCTCGACGTCGCAGGTGGCCGTGCGGTTCATGTTGCGCACCGGCGTCGCCCAGCGCAGCATCTCCTCGATGGCACCGGGGAGCAGCGAGCGGTCGGCGCGCAGTTCGGCGAGTTGATCGGGGTGTCGCAGCAGCGCGTCGACCCCGCCCGAGATCACGTGGCGGGTGGTCTCGTCGCCGCCCACGAGGACCAGCATCGTCTCGAACATGATGTCGACGTCGGAGAGCGGCTCCTCGAAGTCGGCGTTCACGATCAGGCTCACCAGGTCGTCGCCGTCACCGCCCCGGCGGCGAGCCACCTCGGCCATGATGTACTCGTTGTACGCGATGACCGCGGCCATGACCTCGTCGCGGATCTCGTCGCCGCCGGTCGCGAACAGGTCCGACCAGTGCAGCAACTGTTCGTGGTCGTTCTCAGGGAGCCCCATCAGCTCGCCGATCATGAACATCGGCAACGGGGTGGCGATGTCGGCGACGATGTCGCACTCGCCCCGCTCGATCACGCCGTCGATCAGCTCGGTCACCTTGCGTCGCAGGTACGGCTCGTGGTCGGCGACGCGCCGGGGGGTGAAGCCTGCCCCGACCAGGCGACGCCGACGGGTGTGGTCGGGCGGGTCGGTGTTGATCATCGACGGCACCGAGCTCTCCGGACGGGAGCCCTTGCCCGAGCAGAACGTGTGGTGGTCGCGGCTGACGCGGTTGACGAGCGCGTGCGAGGCCGCACCCCAGATGCCGGTGGTGTCGTCCCAGTAGAGCGGCGCTTCGGCGCGCATCCAGGTGGTCAGCTCGTTGAAGTCCGCGTAGAAATCGGGCGACAGCAGCTGGATCTCCGGTCGGGTCGGGTGGTCGGGGGTCCGCGT
>CAYRXQ010000303.1:0-2191 GCA_964428115.1 uncultured Ilumatobacteraceae bacterium | reverse complement strand
CGGTGCCGTCGGTGCCGTCGGTGCCTTCGGTGCCCTCGGGGGCGTCGTGTCCCGATCCTGTCGGAGTCGTCATCTCGTGCCCCCTCGCAACGTCGCTGCGGCGGATCCTAGGGTTCCTCGGCAGAGTCGTCCGGGTCGCTCGACGTCGTCCGCGGTGGGCGCTCCTCGGCGAGGCTCTCGGCGACGGTGTCGAGCAGGCCACGACGATCGAAGGGCTTGCCGAGCACCCGCTCGATACCGGCACGACGGAGTCGCTCGGCTCGCCGCGGGTCGTCGAGGCCGGTCATCGCTGCGATCCGCACCGAGGGGTCGATCGCGACGAGCGCGGTGGCCAACTCGGCCCCGTCCATCCCGGGCATCATCACGTCGGTGAGGACCATGTCGACGGCGCCGTGGCGCTGGTACGCCTCGATCGCCTCGGCGCCGCCCGAGACGGCGATGACCTCGTAGCCCGCATCGGCCAGGACGTCGCGGGTGATGTCACGGACCGCCGGCTCGTCGTCGACGACGATGATGGTCGATCGGCGCAGCGGTGCCGCCGGGGACGAGGGGGTGTGGTCGGGGTCGGGCTGCGAGGACGTCGCCGGGAGGAGGACCGTGAACCGTGCACCGGTGCCGACCTTGCTGGTCACCTCGATGTCGCCGCCGTGGCTGCGCACGATGGCCAGCGACGTGGCGAGCCCCAGCCCCGATCCGTCGACCAAGCGCTTCGTGGAGAAGAACGGCTCGAACAGGCGCTCGCGGACCGCGGCCGCGATGCCGACGCCGGTGTCGGTGACCTCCACGGCCCAGTAGTTGCCCGGGGGGAGGCCGGTCGTCGAGCGGGCAACCGTGCGCTCGGCGAGGGCGAAGTGCAGGTCCCCGCCGTCGGGCATCGCGTCTCGGGCATTCAGCGCCAGGTTCACGAGCACCTGGTGCAGCTGGGTGCCGTCGCCGATGACGGTGGCCGGGCGGTGATGGAGGTCGGCGTGCAGTCGCACGTCCTTGGGGAAGGTGTCGTCGAGCAGGCGCAGCACCTCGAGGAGGACCTCGTCGAGCCGCACCGGCGCGCGTTCGCCGTCGACCCCCTTGGCGAAGCTCAGGATCTGGCGGACCATGTCCGAGCCGCGGCGCGCTGCGGCCTCGATGGTGTCGACGACGCGTGTGGCGCCCTCGTCGGACAGCTGCCCCCGCAGCGACTCGGCGGCCAGCAGGATCGGCGTCAGGGTGTTGTTGAGGTCGTGTGCGATGCCGCCGGCGAGCGTGCCCAGGCTCTCGACGCGTTGGGCCCGCAGGTACTGCCGCTCGAGCTGCCGCCGCTCGGTGACGTCGGACATGCTGCCCACCAACCGGACCGCCCGCCCGCCGTCGCGCACGACGCGCGCCGTGACGACCACGTCGGCGAAGGTGCGGTCGGCTCGCCGGAACCGGTACTCGGCGCGCCAGTGCTCGGCGGTGCCGCTCAGCACGCGTCGAAGGTCGCGCTCGATGGTGGGCAGGTCGTCGGGGTGGATCCTGACCCGCCACCAGCCGAGGTCGAACATGCCGGGTTCGATCCCGGCGGGTGCGTGGCCGAACAGCGTCCGAAAGCCCTCGCTCCGCCAGATCGTGCCAGTGGTGAGATCCCAGTCCCAGATGGCGTCACTGGTCACGTCGGCGAGCAGGCGGAAGCGCTCGTCGCTCGCGCGGCGCTCGCGCTCGACCAGGTCGCGCTGGATCGCGATCCGTGCGACCTGGACCGCGTCGTGGGCTCGCGCGAGATCGTGCTCGGGCGGGGCACCCTCGACGGTCCGGAAGAGGGCGAACGCGCCGAGGACCACGTCGTCGGCGTCGAGCACGGGGACGGCCCAGCACGAGCGGTAGCCGGCATCCGCGGCAGCGCGGCAGGCCGCAGAGATCGGCCCGGGGCCGCGCAGGTCGGGTGCGATCGCGGAGCGGCGGTCACGGATCGCGAGGACGTACGGCGCGGGTCGGCCGCTGTCCTCGTCGGTGGCGGACTCCTCGAGGTGCTCCCGGATGGCGTCGACCACCGGCGTCGGGAGCGAGGGGGCGACGACCGGGCCGCAGGTCGGGTGGAGGCGATCGACGAGCAGTGCCGCGGCGGTCGTGTCGGTCAGCTCGTGCTCGAGCGCCCGCAGCAGTCGCTCCAGCGACCGAGAGAGCGGCTCGCCCGCGGCGACCACCTCGAGGATGTCGTTGAGCTCGTCCTGGA
>CAYRXQ010000302.1:0-3848 GCA_964428115.1 uncultured Ilumatobacteraceae bacterium | reverse complement strand
CGGCTTGATCCAGGCGATGTCGTCGCCGACGGTGGTCACCTTCCAGCCCTGCTCGGCGATCGATGCCGGTGGGACCAACATCGCGAAGTTCGTCTTGCCGCACTGGCTCGGGAAGGCCGCTGCCACATAGGTCTTGTCGCCACTGGGGTCGGTGACGCCCATGATCAGCATGTGCTCGGCGAGCCAGCCCTCCTCGCGGGCCATGACGGACGCGATGCGCAGGGCCAGGCACTTCTTGCCGAGCAGTGCGTTGCCGCCGTACCCACTGCCGTAGCTCCAGATCGCCCGCTCCTCGGGAAAGTGCACGATGTACTTGGTGTCCGGATTGCACGGCCATGCGACGTCGGCCTGGCCGGGCTCGAGCGGGGCGCCCACGGTGTGCATGCACGGCACGAACGGCGCGTCCTCGCCCAGCACGTCGTAGACGGCACGGCCCATCCGGGTCATGATCTTCATGTTCACGACCACGTACGGGGAGTCGGTGATCTCGACGCCGAGCTGTGCGATGTCGGAACCGAGCGGGCCCATCGAGAACGGGATGACGTACATCGTGCGGCCGCGCATGCACCCGTCGAACAGGCCATCGAGGATCCCGTGCATCTCACGCGGGTCCATCCAATTGTTCGTCGGCCCCGCATCCTGTGGCGCCCGACTGCAGATGTAGGTGCGATCTTCGACGCGGGCGACGTCGCTGGCGTCCGACCTCGCGAGGAAGCTGTTCGGCCGCTTCTCCTCGTTCAGTCGGGTGAAGGTTCCGGCCTGCACGAGCTGCTCGGAGAGCTCGTCGTACTCCTCGTCGGTGCCGTCGCACCAGTGGATGTCTGTGGGCTTGCACAGTGCGGCCATCTCGGCCACCCAGGTGCGGAGTTGCGGATGTCGGACGAATTGCGGCGCTTCCATGCCCTCCAGGCTCGCATCCGGGGCGCGGCGTGTCGTGGGGCGAAAGACCCACGCGCGCCGCTGATGGTCCTGGCCGTCGACTCAGCGAACGTTGCCGGAATAATCAAGACTGAAACGTGTTAAACGGAACGTCCACCATCGAGAGGTCCACCATGAGTCGCCAAGCACCCAGAACCGAGCACCGTGAGGGTGTCCTCGTCGTCGGCGGTGGCTACGCCGGTCTGCACGCCGTGCGAGCCATCGAGCGGTTCGGTGTGCGGGCATCGGTGATCGATCGCACCGGTGACCACGACTTCGTCACCCGCCTCGCCTCCGTCGCCGGTGGCACCGCGCCAACGGACGACGCCGGCCAGCCGCTCCACCGGTTCGTCGCGGAGGTCGAGGTCGGTTCGGTCGTCTCCGTCACCGACGGTGCCGTTCGGCTCGCCGATGGTCGTCGCGTCACCGCCGATGCGGTCGTCGTCACCGCTGGCGCCGTGCCCTCCCGGCCGCCGATCGACGGCATCGAGCACGCCGTGCCGTTGCGCACCGGCGCCGACGCCTTGGCACTCCGGGACCGGATCGATGCCGCGTCGTCGGTCGTGATCGTCGGAGGCGGTGCGTCCGGTGTCCAGCTCGCAGGGGCCGTGGCGCACGCTCACCCCGACGTCGACGTGCACCTGGTCGAGGCGACGCCACGACTGCTGGCCGGATTCCCCGCAGGCCTCGGCGACGGCGCCGCGCGGATCCTCGAGGACCGCGGCGTGCAGGTCCATCTGGGGCGAGGTGTCGACCGCATCACCGCCCGTGGGGTCGTGCTCGACGGTGACGTCATCCGCGGCCTGGTCGTCTGGGCCGGTGGGTTCACCGCCGATGCCGCACGCCTCGGCGTCCCGACTGCGGACGACGGCCGGATCCTGGTCGACCGGGAGCTCCGCGTCGCGGGGATGCAGCGCACCTTCGCCGCCGGTGACATCGCGGCGCACGTCGATCGCGATGGCGCGCCGCTGCCGATGTCGGCGCAGGTCGCCGTCCGTGCGGGCACCCTGGCCGGCAGCAACGCCGCTCGGATCGTGCTCGGTGAACCCGCCGAGCCCGCCGATCTCCAGCAGCTCGGCTGGGTCCTCGACCTGGGTGGTCGGCGTGGGCTCGCCCAGCTCGGTCCGCTGGTGCTCGCACAACCGATCGCCGACCTCGTCCCCCCGCTGTTGCACGACCTCGTCGACCTGAAGAACCTGCTCGAGATCGGGGGCGTGGGCGCACTCCGCTTCGCCACCGGATCGGTCCGCTCGCTCGTCCCGTTCGTGCCCCTCGCCAGCTCGATCGCCCGCACGGCCGTGCACCCTCGATCATGTCTCGACCCGATGCCGACCTGATCATCGCCGGCGCCGGCTGCGCCGGGTTGAGCGCGCTGTGGCATGCGCTGCACAGCTCGGCGCGCGATCGTCGCATCATCGTGGTCGACCGCAGCTTCGAGCCCGTCGACGACCGCACCTGGGCGTTCTGGGGAGCCGCCGATGCCCCGTTCGCCCACCTGGCCGATCGACGGTGGGACCAGGTGCAGGTCCGGTTCCCCGGTTGGGAGACCACCGGTCGGCTCCAGCGTCCGAACGGGAGCTCGCCGGCAGGCCGCCGCACGTACATGCGGGTCCGCCGCCGCACCTACGACCAGCACGTGCTCGACCACGCCATGGGTCGGCCGAACGTGCGCTTCGTGTCCCAGGACATCGTCGGCATCCGCGACGAGGCCGACGGTGCGGTGGTGACGCTTCCCGAGGGCGAGCTCCGAGCGCCGCTCGTGCTGCAGAGCGCACAGCTGTCACCGGCGGATCGGGACGCCCGGGTTCGTCATCCGCTGCGCCAGCACTTCGGTGGGTGGGAGGTGCGAACCGAACGCCCCGTGTTCGACCCGAGAGCGGTCACGCTGATGGACTTCGACACCGATCAGCACGACGCCACCGCGTTCGTCTACGTCCTGCCCGAGGCGCCCGATCGGGCGTTGGTCGAGCACACGATGTTCTCGTCCCAGCCCCGGGGACGCGAGTTCCACGACGATCAGGTACGCGCCCACCTCGAGCAACTCGGTGCCGGCGCGATCACCGTGACCCGCACCGAGTACGGGTCGATCCCGATGGAAGATCGCCCGCTCCACCAGCGGTGGGGCGACCACGTGTGGAACATCGGCACGGTCGGCGGCATGACCAAGCCGACCACCGGGTACACGTTCCAGCGGATCCACGCCCAGACGCGACATCTCGTGTCCGCATGGGCGACCGACGGCACTCCGTCGCCGCTGCCGAGGCCGCCATGGCGGTACGGGTTCGCGGACCGCACGCTGCTCAACATCCTCCACCAGCACCCCGAGCTCGGGCGACCGGTGTTCGAGCGGCTGTTCCGCACGACGCCGATCGACGACGTGCTCTCGTTCCTCGACGAGGACACCACGCTCTCGCGCGACGCTCGGATGGTCGCTCGGCTGCCCTGGCGGCCCTTCCTGCGCGCCGGTGCCGTCGAGCTCGGTGTCGGGCTCGCCAGCAGCGCGCGTCGGGGTCGTCGCACATGACCGTCACGGTCGGTGCGCCGGCACCGTCGCGCGACCTGCGGGAGCTGCCCGTGATAGTGCCGGTGGTCGCCACCACCCGGGGCGTCCATCTGCCGAAGCTTCCGGTACAGCGTGCGCTCCGAGATCCCCAGCCTGCCGGCCAGTTCACGGCGATCGCCACGGTGAACTCCTCATACTCTGTGAGCCTGGCGCCATGACGCCATGCGTTCCAATTTCCCTACTATACTGTAACTGATGATGCCCGGCTTGCGGATAGGTCTCGCCGGCGATCGGATGGCACACGATGCTCTTTTCGCTCTACGTCTGGTTCTGCTGGACCCTGCTCTTTCTGGGGGCGGGGCCGTTCATCCTGTTCGCCGTCGCCCTGTCGCCCCGGCAGGCTTTTCCGCTGGTCAAACGGTTCTGC
>CAYRXQ010000301.1:0-3870 GCA_964428115.1 uncultured Ilumatobacteraceae bacterium | reverse complement strand
GGATAGAGGATCTCCTCGACGGCCCGCGAGAGCCGGTGGATCTCGTCGATGAACAGCACGTCGCCCTCGTCGAGCTTGGTGAGGATGGCCGCCAGGTCGCCGGCGCGCTCGAGGGCCGGCCCCGAGGTCACGTGCAGGCGGACGCCCATCTCGGTGGCGACGATGCCGGCCAGGGTGGTCTTGCCCAACCCGGGCGGGCCGGCGAAGAGCAGGTGGTCGACGGCCTGCTCACGACGTCGGGCGGCCTCGAGCACGATGCCGAGGTGGGCCTTGAGCTCGCGTTGGCCGACGAACTCGTCGAGGGCCCGTGGGCGCAGGCCGAGCTCGACCACCTCCTCGACGTCGCCGCCGACCCCGGGGTCGAGGAACTCCTCACGCACGACGGGCTCCGAGCAGCTTGAGCGCGTCGCGCAGCAGTGTCGAGGCGTCGACCGACGCGATCCCCGACGACGCGTCGGGCGCGGAGCCCGCGAGCTCGCGCAGGGCGTCGCGGATCTCCTCGGGGCCGTAGCCCAGGCCGGCGAGGGCCTCGCGCACGTCGGCGACGGCCGAGGTGGGGCCACCGGCCACGCCGGTCGGCAGTGCATCGAGCACCGGGACCGAGAGCCGGTTCTTCAGCTCCACGAGAAGCCGTTCGGCGGTCTTCTTGCCCACGCCGGGCACGAGGGTGAGCGAACCGAGATCGGCGCCGGCGACGATGTCGACCAGGGCCGCGGGCGTGTGGGTGGCCAGGATCGCCATGGCCATGGCCGGCCCGACGCCGTGGGTCGCGAGCAGCACCTGAAACGTCGATCGCTCCTCACGGCTGGCGAAGCCGTAGAGGACCTGGGCGTCCTCGCGGATGTGATGGTGCACGTGCAAGAAGGCCGTCGTGGTCGGCTCGAGCTCGCCCAGGGTCCGCGGCGTGACCGTGACGAGGTAGCCGACCCCGCCCACCTCGAGCAGCACGCTGCCGGCCGGATCGCGCTCGAGCACCTGCCCGCGCAGCGAGCCGATCATCGGCCACCCCCCGCCGCTGCGATCCGCTCGCGCATCGGCGCCATCGCCAGGTGGCACAGCGCGAGCGCCGCGGCGTCGGCGGCGTCGGCGGGTCGGGGCGGACGTTCGAGCCCGAGTCGTGCCTGCACCATCTTCTGGACCTGCGCCTTGTCGGCGCCACCCCACCCGGCCACGGTGTCCTTCACCTGGTTGGGGGTGTACTGCACGACGTCGCATCCGGCGGCCCACGCCGCGGCCAGGGCCAGCCCGCTGGCCTGCCCCACGCTCATGGCCGTGCGCACGTTGACCTGGAAGAAGACCTGCTCCACGGCGACCGCATCGGGTCGGAACTCGGTGAGCAGGGCGGCGAACTCGCGCTGCAGCGCGGCCAGACGGGCCGGGAGCGGATCGGTGGGTGGGGTGCGGATCACCCCGAGCGACACGGCGACCGCCGCGCTCGGTCCGCGTGCGTCGACCACCGCGTAGCCGCACCGGGTGAGGCCCGGATCGATGCCGAGGACGCGCATGCGACCCGATGGTGACCCGGCTGGAACGAACACAGGTTCGCACTCTACCCGTCCACCGACCGGCGGTCGTGGACCGCCGGCGGGGCTCAGGCGTCGAGTCCGTTGAGCGCCTCGACGAGCTCGCTCACCGGTCGGTAGGTGAGCCCGGCGATCGCCCGGTGCGCGTAGCGCACGATGCCCTCGCGATCGACGATGAAGACGCTGCGACGCGGGAACCCGATCGGACCGAGCGTGCCGTAGGCCGAGGCGATGGCCTTGTCGACGTCGGCCAGCAGCGGGAACTCGAAGCCGTGCTTGTCGGAGAACTCGTCGTGGCTCGCCACGTCCTGAGCGGAGATCGCGAGCACCTGGGCGTCGAGTGCCGTGAACTGGTCGAGGCCGTCGTTGTAGCTGTTGAGCTGCTTGGTGCACACCGGGGTGTCGTCGCCCGGGTAGAACACCAGCACCACCGGCCGCCCGCGGAACTCCCGGAGCGTGTAGGTGCGGTCGCCCGTGCCCGGCAGGGTGAAGTCGGGTGCGGTGTCACCGATCGAGATCTGGCTCATTCGGCTGCTGCCTCCATGACGTCGTCGGCGATGTCGAAGTTCGAGTAGACGTCCTGGACGTCGTCGTTGTCCTCGATGGCCTCGAGGATCCGGAGCACCTTCTTGGCGTCCTCCACGGAGGTGACCGGGACCAGGTTGTCGGACACCAGCGGCGTGTCGGCCTCGAGCACCGAGAACCCGGCGTCCTCGAGGGCCTGGCGGACGTCGAAGGTCGACGACGGCTCACAGGTGATCCGCCAGGTCCCGCCATCGTCGGCGACGTCGTCGGCACCGGCCTCGATCGCGGCCATCATCAGATCGTCCTCGGCGACCGCACCGTCGACCCGCAGGACGCCGCGCCGTGAGAACTGCCAGCCGACTGCGCCGGGCTCGGCCATCGAGCCGCCCATCTTGGAGAAGATGTTGCGGATCTCCGACCCGGTCCGGTTGCGGTTGTCGGTGAGGACGTCGATGAGCAGTGCAACACCGCCGGGCGCGTAGCCCTCGTAGGTGATCGACTCGTAGGTGCTGGTGTCGTTCTCGCCGGTCCCGCGCTTGACGGCGCGTTCGATGGCGTCGTTGGTCATCTGCGCGGCCTTGGCCTTCTGCACCGCGGTCCGCAGGGTCGGGTTGGCGTCGACGTCACCGCCACCCGCCTTCGCGGCCACTTCGATCTGGCGGGCCATCTTGGCGAACAGCTTGCCGCGTGCCTTGTCGGCCGCGCCCTTCTTGTGCTTGATGGTTGCCCATTTGGAATGCCCGGACATCAGGTGGTCTCCAACTCGCGTGAATGGGTGATCAGGTGCAGGAACATGGCGTGCAGGCGGCCGTCGGGGATCAGCTCGGGGTGGAACGAGGCGGCCATCGCGGTGCCGGCTCGCACGAGCACCGGCACGCCGTCGTGACGGGCGAGCACCTCGACCTCGGCACCCACCGACTCGACCTTGGGCGCTCGGATGAACACCCCGTGGAAGGGGCCGTCGTCGAGGCCGGCCACCGCCAGATCGGCCTCGAAGCTGTCGACCTGGCGGCCGTAGCCGTTGCGACGCACGCGCAGGTCGAGGCGACCGAAGCTGCGCTGGTCGGGGCGACCGTCGAGCACCTCGGTGGCCAGCAGGATCATCCCCGCGCAGGTGCCGAACACCGCCAACCCCTCGTCGAGGCGCTGCGCCAACGGGTCGAACAATCCGCTCGAGGTGAGGAGCATCGACATGGTCGTGCTCTCGCCGCCGGGAATGACGACCCCGTCGAGTCCGTCGAGGTCCGCAGGAACGCGGACCTGCCTGGTGCGGGCGCCGAGCCCGCTCAGGCGTTGCTCATGCGCGGCGAAGGCCCCCTGCAACGCGAGGACCCCGACGACGGGCGCGGACGAGACCGGGGTGGCATCCACCTGGGGGCTCCGATCCACGCACGTCGTCATCTCCTCAACTCTGCCCGGGGGCGTCGATGCCCGAGGTCACCAGCCGCGCTCGGCGTAGTGCTCGGTCACCTGGTCCATGCCGATGCCGGTCATGGGGGCGCCGAGCCCGCGGCTCACCTTGGCCAGGATCGAGGCATCGCGGAAGTGGGCCGTGGCCTCGACGATCGCCCGGGCACGCGGCGCGGGGTCGTCGCTCTTGAAGATGCCCGAGCCGACGAAGACCGCCTCGGCGCCGAGCTGCATCGCGAGGGCGGCGTCGGCCGGGGTGGCGATGCCGCCGGCGCAGAACAGCGGCACCGGCAGCCAGCCGGTCTCGGCCACCTCCTGCACGAGCGGCAGCGGCGCCTGCAGGCGCTTGGCCCACTCGAACAGCTCGGCCTGGTCGGCCTGGGTGATGCGCTTCATGTCGCCGATGATCGAG
>CAYRXQ010000300.1:0-3880 GCA_964428115.1 uncultured Ilumatobacteraceae bacterium | reverse complement strand
CGATTCGGTCCACTGGAGGGCCACCTCGAGGCTGCCCTCCTCGGCCTCTGCGGAGAGGTACACCACGTCCCTGTGCACCGGGTCGCGCCCGGTGTTGAGGTGGCGCACGAAGTCCTCGATCCCGCCCTCGTAGTGGTACTCGACCTCGCGGCCCTCGCCCCGGCGGTCGACCAGGCGCACGACGAGCCCGCGCGTGAGGAACGCCGTCTCGCGGAAGCGCTGGGCGAGCGTGTCGAAGTCGAAATCCGGCTCCTCGAAGATGTCGGGGTCCGGCATGAAGCTGATCGTGGTACCGGTGTCGGTCGCGTCGCCCACGCGCTCCATGGCGCCCATCGGGACGCCGATGGCGTAGGTCTGGCGGAAGACGCCGCCGTCGCGGCGCACCTCGGCGGTGAGCGACTCGGACAGCGCGTTCACGACGCTGATGCCGACCCCGTGCAGGCCGCCGGAGACCTTGTAGCCCTCGCCGCCGAACTTGCCGCCGGCGTGGAGCACGGTGAGCACCACCTCGGCGGCGCTCTTGCCCTTGTGCGGGCCCGAGGGGTACGGGTCGACCGGGATGCCGCGACCGTCGTCGTCGACCCGGCAGCCGCCGTCGGCCAACAGGGTGATGCCGATGCGCGTGCAGTAGCCCGCCATCGCCTCGTCGACCGAGTTGTCGACGACCTCCCAGATCAGGTGGTGCAACCCCTGCAGGCCGGTGGAGCCGATGTACATGCCCGGGCGCTTGCGGACCGGGTCGAGCCCCTCGAGGACCTGGATGTCCTTCGCGCCGTAGCTGGTGGTGCCGGACTGACCGGTGGTACCTGTGGACACTCGTACCTCGTGATCGAGAAGTGGGTGATCGAGACGTTGGATGTTCGTCGAACCGATGGGCGACGGCTCAGCGCTCCCCGTCCGCACGACCAGGACGAGATGCCCACAAGCGGGCACGAAGGGGGCGATCGGAGCGGTTCGCGACGTGTTCGAGCCTACCAGCGGGGTGTGACGCGGCGGGGGAGGTCGCGGGTCCGATCCGCGGTGGTCGACCGACTCGACGACCCGTCGAGTCGGGTTCAGCGCCGACGCTCGCGGGCGCCCGCGACCCGGATCTCGATGCGCGCCACGGTCACGCCGGCACCGGTCGCCAGGCGCTCGCGCAGCGTGCCCGACAGCAACGTCACCTGGGTCGCCCAGGCCGGTTCGTCGACCTCCACCCACAGCACCTCGTCGTCGAGCTTGATCGGTCGGACGTGCGCGGCGATCTGGTCGCCGACCAGTTCCTCCCAGCGGCCGAAGACCCCGCTGACCTGCTGGCGGTCGGGCCCGCGCAGGGCCCGTACGACCTCGTCGAGCGAGGTCGTCAACGGCATCGGGTCGCGATCCCGATCGCGGCTCACGGCTCCACCGCCCCGGCGCGGATCCGCAGCACCCGGTCGGGTCGTGCGGCGGGCGGCAGCTCGGAGGCCGAGGTGATGACCACCTGCCCGGGCGGGAGGTGCGCGAGCAGGGCGGTGGCCCGACCGGCGTCGAGCTCGGACAGCACGTCGTCGAGCACCAGCAGCGGCGTGGAACCGGTGCGCTCGGCCACCAACCGATGGGCCGCCAACCGCAGGGCGAGCGCGAGGGTGCGCTGCTCCCCCTGGGAGGCGTGGGTCCGCGCCGGCATGCCACTGAGCACGATGCCGAGCTCGTCGCGGTGCGGCCCGACGGTGGACACACCGCGGCGGACGTCGTGCGGGCGGGACTCGGCCAAGGCCGCCGCCAGCCCCGCACGTCGCCACTCGGGCTCGTAGGTCAGCTCCACCGGGGTCGCCCGGCCGGCGAGCTGCTCGTAGGCCTCCTGCACCATCGGGGCACAGCGTGCCACCAGGGTCGCCCGAGCGTGGCCGAATCGGTCGCCGACCTCGGCCAGCTTGAGGTCCCAGACGTCCAGGCTGACCTCGATCTCGTCGTCCAGACGGCCGCCGGCCTGCTTGAGCAGGGTGTTGCGCTGCTTGACGATGCGATCGAGCTCGAGGCGCAGCGCGTCGTACTTGACGGCGAGGGCCACGAGGGTGTCGTCGAGGAAGCGGCGTCGATCGCCCGGCCCGCCCTTGAGCAACACGAGGTCGTCGGGCGAGAACACGGTCACGCGGGCCACGCCGAGCAGGTCGCGGATCCGACCGAGGCGTTGCCGGTTGACCTGGACGCGGATGCGGCCGATGGCGGGGATCTCGGCCTCGACCAGCGTGGTGCGGCCGTCGTCCTCGCGCACCGACGCCCGCACGATCGCCGCGGTCGCCCCGGCACGCACCAGCGCCTCGGTGGGCGCACCACGGAAGCTCCCGAGCGTCGCCAGGAACGACAGCGCCTCGGCCAGGTTGGTCTTGCCCTGACCGTTGTCGCCCAGCACGGCGGTGACGCCGGCCGTCAGGTCGAACCGGGCGGTCTCGTAGTTGCGGAACTCGACGAGCTCGAGGTGTTCGACGATCACCGCGCCATCACCGCGCCATCACCGCGCCACCGGCACGCCCGGTGCGTCGATCAGGGCACCCGGACCGGCATGAGCAGGTACAGATAGTCGTCGTGGCCCACGCCGCGCAGCACCGCCGGCTTCATCGGGTCGATGGTCTGCAGGGTGATCTCGTCGCCGACCACGGCATCGACCCCCGACGCGAGGTAGTCGGGGTTGAACGCCACCGTCATCTCGGCGCCCTCGTAGCTGGCGTCGATCTCCTCGGCGGCGTTGCCGACGTCCTGGGTGATCGCGGTGAGCTGCAACGTCTCGCCGCCGAGCGTCAGCCGGACCGGGGTGGAGTCCTGAGCGAGGATCTTCACCCGGCGCAGTGCGTCGAGCAGCGCGTCGCGTCCCACGGTGAGCGTGTTCGGATACGACGACGGGAGCAGGTTGCGGTAGTTCGGGTACTCGCCCTCGATCAGCCGGGTCGTGAGGCGGGTGCTCCCTGCCTCGAAGACGGCCTCGTGGGCCCCGAGGCGCACCGCCAGCTCCTCGCCCGGTGCCAGGATCCGACCCAGCTCGTTGAGCGCCCGGCTGGGCACCAGCACCTGCTGACCGGCGGTGAGCATCGAGTTCGGCGGCAGGTCGCGGACCGCGAGTCGGTAGGAGTCGGTGGCGACCATCTTCACGCCGTCGTCGTGCGCGGCGATCAGCACGCCGGTCAGCACGGCGCGGGCATCGTCGGTGCTCGCCGCACGCACCACCTGGCGCAGCGCGTCGGCCACCTGCGACGACGAGAGCGTCACGGCTGCCACGTCGGACTCGACCTGGCTCGGGTAGTCGGCCAGAGCCAGCGGCCGCACCGAGAACTGCGCACGGCCGGCGCTGATGCTCATCTCCTCGGACTCGCTGCCCAGCGACACGTCGACCCCACCGTTGGGCAGGACCTTGACGATGTCGGCGACCAGGCGGGCCGGTACCACGGCGGCACCATCACGGTCACCGGCCACGGGGACGGTGAGGCGGATGGTCAGTTCCAGGTCGGTACCGGTCACCGTGAGCTCGTCACCACGCACCTCGAGGCGCACGCCCGACAGGACGGGCAACGTGCCGGTGCGGCTCGTGGCGGCACGCCCGGCGGTGGCCAGCGCATCGGCCAGGATCTCTCGCTCGCAACGGAACTTCACAGGGTTGCCCTTCTCCTCGTGGAGTGATGCTTCTCAATAGTGGTGGTAGTAGGTGCTGTGGATTGTGGACGACGGGTCGTCGTCGCAGCGTAGAGCGGTCGGCGGCGTCCACACGCGACCGCGCCGTCGTCCACAGCGCGCGAATACCGGCGATGTGGTTCGGTGGATGACACACCGTCGTCCACCGCGCGCGCACCCTCGGTCCACATGGTCGTCCACATGCTCGGCGCGCCCGGCGCGCTCGTGGCAGAACCCGTGCTCATGACTTCAACCG
>CAYRXQ010000299.1:0-3890 GCA_964428115.1 uncultured Ilumatobacteraceae bacterium | reverse complement strand
GAGCCACCGCCACCCGCTCACGACGAATCCGATCGCGTACATCACGGCGTTTCCGACGTCGTCGGGCCCCACCGGGTTGGAGTCAGCGATCCCGAACGGCCGCGGCGCCCTATTCGGGCGACGGACCCGCTCGGCGCTTGTCCACGTACATCTCGGAGTCGGCAGCACGCAGCAGCGACTCGGCCGTCGACGTCGGATCACTGCCCGCCAATCCGACCGACACGCGGCCGAAGACCTCGACCTCGCCGATCTGGAAGGGATCCGACATCACGGCACGCAGCCGATCGGCGAGTCGGAGAGCGCGCGTGCGGTCGAGACCCGGGCAGATCACGACGAACTCGTCACCACCCAAGCGGCACAGGCGATCGCTGTCGCGCAGCGCACGACGGGCGCGCAACCCCACCTTCACCAAGAGCTCGTCACCGACGTGATGGCCGAAGGTGTCGTTGACCGCCTTGAACTTGTCGAGATCGATGAACAGCACCCAGACCACCTCGTCGGCGGCGCGGGCGAGGGACAGTTGCTCGTCGAGATGTGCGACGGCGGCGCGTCGGTTGGGAAGACCGGTGAGGGCATCGTGGTCGGCGAGGACCACCAGCCGATCGGTGAGCTGCTTGTGAGCGGTGACATCGATGTGGAACACCACCGCCCCGGCGCCGTCGCTGACCGGGAGCGCCGACGCCTGCATGAGGAACCAGCGATCCTCGGTCGGAGACGGACACGGGTACTCGACATCCATGTGCTCGCGCTCGCCCGAGAGGACCTCACGCAGACCGCCCGCCACGGTCGCCCCCGTGGCCACCCCGGCCGCCGCCGCTCGATCGCACACGTCGAGGTAGTTCGACCCGACGCCGGTGGTGTCGCTCGGGCCGTCATTGAGGTGTGCGAACAACCGCCAGGCCTGGTTCGTGTCGACGATCATCCCCTCGCCGTCCAGCACGACCGCACACGCACCGAGCCGATCGAAGGCCGCTGCTCGAGCCCCGAAGGCTTGCCCGAGGTCAACACTCACTGGCCGATCGCCGTTCATGGCGTTCCTCTCGCTCGAGGGCCGTCGAGCGGGTGTGGCGCCGTGGCGTGCACACCCGATCCGGCGTCTCCAGCCGTTTGGGCACAAGAGCTGTACCGCTGTCACCCTACCGAGGGTGGTCTACGTCCATCCGTTCGTCGAACCGTGTGCAGGGCATCAGATCGGGAAGCGCCGCCGGATCCAGTCGGCGTAGAGCGGGTCGACCACGGCGACACGACCGCCACGTTCGGCGATCTGCCCACGCTCGAGCAGTCGGGAGCGCGCGTGCTGCGCGGACGACGGCGACAACGACAGCAGCTCGGCACCGCGACCGAACAGCGTCCCGTCGGTGGCGGCGAGCCGCATCACCGCCTGATCCGCGGGCTGGAGGCCCGAGAACCGTGTCTCGTGCGCATCGGCGGTCGCCGCCCGGCACCGCTCGAGCGCCTCGGCCCACACCATCTCGTCCACCACGCCGTCGCGCTCGGCGAGCCAGGCTGCGTCGGCCAACTGCATGCAGCGCTGCGGGTGCCCGCCGGTCAGCGCATGGATGCGCCCGGCCAGGCCGGCCGGCGGTCGACCGCCGAAGCCCTGGTCGACGATGTCGGTGAAGCCCGTCAGGCTCAGCGGCGGCACCTCGACCAGGTCGGCCTGCGCGTAGAACGGCTGGTCGACGTCGGTGAACAGCATCCGCATCGTGGAGGGTTCCGACCCGGCGAACACCAGCCCGATCTGCTGGTAGTGGTGCTGCAGCTTGGTGCGCAGCAGCCCCGCCGCGCCCTCCACCCGGACGATCGAGGAGAACTCGTCGAACACGACGACGGTCGGTGTCGAGCCGGCGTGAGCGACGAGCACGTCGAGGAGACGATCGACGGTCGGCTCCGGCGCCGGCCGGTCAGCGCGGGCCAACTGCGCCTTGACGACGCCGAGGTTCACCTCGAGCCCGGCAGCGACCCGGTCGAGCCCCCATCGTCTCGCTGCCGACACCGACGCGAGCGCATCGTCGAGCCGCGCCGCGAGATCGGCCCACGACCGCAGCTCGTAGAGGTCGACCCGCACGACGGTGACGGTCTCGTCGAGCTCGGCCTCGAGGCGACCGAGGACCGACGTCTTGCCGAACCGGCGAGGCGCGACCAACACGGTGGGTCGGCGCGCGGACACCCGACCCACCAGATCGTCGATCAGGTCGTCGCGACCGAACACCTGCTCCGGACTCAGCGGCCCGTGATGCGGAAAGGGCGACGGTTCCACGCCACGAAGCTACCACTACATGGTGCCATCTAGCCACCATGTAGTGGTAGTTACGTGACACCTCGACCTGCGGCGCGTCGAGCTGCAGCGCGTCAACCTGCAGCGTGTCTGACACCGGTCAGTTGGTCGAGCGCTGCAAGGGTCTGCAACGCGGCGATCGCCGCCTCACCACCCTTGTTCCCCACCTCAC
Source organism: uncultured Ilumatobacteraceae bacterium (assembly GCA_964428115.1). Taxonomy (GTDB): domain Bacteria; phylum Actinomycetota; class Acidimicrobiia; order Acidimicrobiales; family Ilumatobacteraceae; genus CAYRXQ01. Next base: position 1,440 of record CAYRXQ010000299.1, on the reverse strand, counting down.
CTGATCGCTCGTCGGCCTGCTCGACCGTGTCGACCGTGATGATCCCGTTGGTGACCACGACACCGGTGTCGAGCGCGACCCGCAGCAGGCCGGCGGCGCTCTGATCCGACACGACCTCGAAGTGGTAGGTGGCTCCGCGCATCACCGCCCCGATCCCCACCACTGCGTCGAAGGCTCCCGTGCGGGCCGCCGCCATCGCGCCGATCGGGATCTCGAGCGCGCCGGGAACCTGCACCGTGACCACGTCGGCGGGGTCGACCCCGCAGGCCTCCAGTGCCGCCCGAGCTCCCGACTCGAGGCGATCCACCACCGACTCGTTGAACCGACTGCGCACGAGCGCGACGCGACGGCCCGTGCCGTCGACCATGTCGAGGGGACGGGCTGCTCCGGTGTGATCAAACGTTTCGGTCATGACGGCAATCCCTCGGTCGACGGGGCGACGGTACGAACGGACGACGGGTTCGCAACGAGCTCCGGCTCGTCGGTCAGATGGCCCAGGCGCTCTCGCTTGGACTGCAGGTAGCGCACCGCCTCGGCATGCACCGGCACCTGCAGCGGCACCCGTTCGGTCACGGTCAGCCCGAACCCCGTGAGACCGGTGTACTTGTCGGGGTTGTTGGTCATCAGCCGTAGCCGCCGGACGCCGAGCTCGGCCAGGATCTGGGCGCCGACCCCGTACTCCCGGTCGTCGACCGGGAGGCCGAGTTCGAGGTTGGCGTCGACCGTGTCGAGGCCCCGGTCCTGCAACTCGTAGGCCCGAAGCTTGTGCGTGATGCCGATGCCGCGTCCCTCGTGCCCGCGCAGGTACACCAACACCCCACGCCCCTCGTGGGCGATGCGTCGCATGGCCTCGTGCAGCTGCGGTCCGCAGTCGCACTTGACGCTGTGGAACACGTCGCCCGTGAGGCACTCGCTGTGGACCCGAACGAGCACGGGGGCATCCGTGGTCACGTCGCCGGTGACGAAGGCGAGATGGGTCTCACCGTCGAGTTCGCACTCGAACGAGTGACACGTGAACTCGCCCCACTCGGTGGGAACGCGGGCCCGCGCCGCTTCGACCACCAGTCGCTCGTGACGGCGTCGGTGCCGGATCAGGTCGGCGATCGACACAAGGGGCAGACCGTGCTCGTCGGCGAACTCGCGCAGCGCCACGCCGCGCCGCATCCGGCCGTCGTCGTGGACCAGCTCGCACAGCACACCCACGGGGGTCCGTCCGGCAAGTCGCGCCAGATCGACCGCCGCCTCGGTGTGCCCAGCCCGCTTGAGGACACCACCGGGCCGGGCGCGCAGCGGGAAGACGTGGCCGGGCCGGTTGAACGCCTCGGGCCCGATCGTGTCGTCGGCGAGCGCACGCAGGGTGCTGGAGCGGTCGGCGGCCGAGATCCCGGTCGAGGTCCCCGCGGCGAGCCTGGACGAGGTCGTCACGAAGATGCGCCAGGC
>CAYRXQ010000298.1:0-3891 GCA_964428115.1 uncultured Ilumatobacteraceae bacterium | reverse complement strand
CGGGCGTGGCCCCACGCCGACGACTCGACATCGAGCTCGTGCGACGCGGCCGTGTCGCGAGCCGCGCCGAGGCCCAAGCACTGATCGCCGATCACCGGGTCCTCGTCGGCGGCGCGATGGCCGACAAGGCCTCCCGCCTGGTCGCCCCCGCCGACGCGATCGAGCTCGTCGAGGACCGCTCGGCCTATGTGGGTCGGGGCGGGCGCAAGCTCGAGCACGCCCTCGACCACTTCGGGATCGACGTCACCGCGCTGCGCGCCCTCGACGCCGGTGCGTCCACCGGTGGGTTCACCGACTGCCTCCTGCAACGGGGCGCCCGCGAGGTCGTGAGCCTCGACGTCGGTCACGGGCAACTGCACGAGCGGATCCGTGCCGACCCCCGGGTGGTCGTGTTCGAGCGCACCAACGTGCGGGCGATCGACGCCGAGGCGATCGGCGGTCACGTCGACCTCGTCGTCGCCGATCTCTCCTTCATCTCCCTCGCGCTCGTCGCCGACGCGCTGGTCTCGGTGTGCCAACCTGGCGCGTCGATGGTGCTGCTCGTGAAGCCACAGTTCGAGGCCGGCCGCGCCGAGGTCTCGCGCGGTCGGGGCGTGATCACCGATCCCGAGATCCGGCGACGTGTGCTCGACGAGGTCACCGACGCCTATCGACAGCGCGGGTGCGAGGTGATCGGGCACACCGAGTCGCCGATCACGGGCGCCGACGGGAACGTCGAGTACCTGCTCCTGCTGCGGGTCCCGGGACAGGCGCGGGCCACGTGAGCCCGGACCTGCTGGTGGTGACGCACCACGTGCGCGACGAGGCCCTCGACCTGGTCCGCGACATCGCGCGGTGGGCCGCCGACCGTGGCGGGCGATGCCGGATGACCGCCGTGGACGCCCGGGCCGTCGGCGCGGAGGACCTCGTGGACCCGACCCTCGACGATACCGAGGCGGCGCGTTCGGCCGATCTCGTGGTGAGCCTCGGCGGCGACGGCACGATGCTGCGTGCGGTGCGGCTGCTCGAGGGCGCTCCCGTGCCGTTGTTGGGCGTGAACCTCGGCCAGCTGGGCTACCTCACCGAGGTCGAGGCATCCCACGCGACCGATGCCCTCGACCGCTTCCTGGTCGGGCCCGAGGAGGGCGGCTGGCACCTCGACGAGCGGCTCATGCTGCACGCCGACGCTCACGATCCCGACGGCACGCTCCTGGGCGCGTGGACGGCCCTGAACGAGGCCGTGGTCGAGAAGCGGATGGCCGGCCACACCGTCCGGCTGCTCGCTCGCATCGACGGCGAGGCCTTCACCACCTATGCCGCCGACGGGCTCATCGTGTCGACGCCCACGGGCTCCACGGCGTACTCGCTGTCGGCCCGTGGCCCGATCGTCTCGCCACGCCACCGTGCGCTGCTGCTCACGCCGGTCGCTGCACACATGCTCTTCGACCGGTCGTTGGTCCTCGACCCCTCCGAGACCGTCGAGCTCGAGGTGCTCGGCCACCGCGACGCCCACCTCGTCATCGACGGCCAGCCGGTCTGCGTGCTCGGGCTCGGGGCGACGGTGTGCTGTCGCCCGTCGAGTCGGACCGCGCGGTTCGTACGCTTCGGCGACCGTCGCTACCACCAGATCCTGAAGGCCAAGTTCGGCCTGATGGACCGGTGACGAGCGCCCGGGAGCGCCCGCGGGCGACGTTGATCGAGGACGGCGGAGGACATCGTGTTGGTGGAACTGGTGGTGGAGGACCTCGGGATCATCGAGCGCCTGCACCTGGTGCTCGGGCCGGGGCTGACGGCGCTCACCGGCGAGACGGGTGCCGGCAAGACGATGCTGGTCGAGGCCATCGAGCTCCTCGTGGGTGGACGGGCCGACCCGACGATGGTGCGGTCCGGGGCCGAGGAGGCTCGGGTCGAGGGCCGATTCGTCACGTCGAGCGACGACGAGCACGAGGTCGTGATCGCTCGGGTGGTCCCGGTGTCGGGGCGCTCGCGGGCATACGTCAACGGACGACTGGCCACGGTGGCCTCCCTCGCCGAGCTGACCGCCGACCTGGTCGACCTCCACGGGCAGCACGCGCACCAGTCGCTGCTGTCGCCCGGCACCCAGCGGGCCGCGCTCGACCGATTCGGTCGTGTCGACCTGGAACCGCTGCGCGCCGCCCGGGCTGCCGTGGTCGCGATCGACGCGGAGCTGGCCGCCCTCGGCGGTGACGAGCGGTCGCGGGCCCGGGAGCTCGACCTGCTCCGGCACCAGGTCGCCGAGCTCGACCGGGCCGGCCTCGCCGACCCGGGTGAGGACGAGGTCCTGGCGCTCGAGGAGGACGTGCTCGCCGACGCGGTGGCGCACCGCGAGGCCGGGGCGACAGCGCTCGCCGCGCTGTCCGAAGACGACGCCGCGGCCGACGTGCTGCGACGCGCCTTGTCGGTGCTGGGTGAGCGGGCACCGTTCCGCGGCATCGTGGAGCGACTGGCGGCCGTGGTCGCGGAGGTCGACGACGTGGTGTCCGAGTTGCGACACGCCCTCGACGGGGTGGACGAGGACCCGGAGCGCCTCGAGGCGGTGCGCTCTCGCCGGGCGGCACTGCGCGACCTGTGTCGCAAGTACGGCGACGACCTCACCGCGGTGATGGCGTACCACGCCGAGGTCGAGGACCGACTCCGGGAGCTCGAGGCCTTCGACGAGCGGGCCGCCCACCTCGACCGGGAGCGCCAGCGCGCGGTCGCCGAGGCGGCCGTCGCGGCGCAAGCGGTCGGTCGCGCCCGTCGGCGCGCGGCGCCCGGGCTCGCGGCCGCGGTGGAGGATCGGCTGCGGACGCTCGCGATGCCCCACGCTGCGGTGGTGGTGCAGGTGGGCGAACACGAGGAGGACCATCCCGGCGACCAGGTGCGGTTCCTCCTGGCGGCCAACCCCGGGTCCCCGCCGCTGCCGCTGTCGCGCGTCGCGTCGGGCGGCGAGCTGGCCCGGTCGATGCTGGCCCTGCGCCTCGTGCTGGCCGGCCTCGACGGACGGACGATCGCCGATCTCGACGAGCGGACGTTGGTCTTCGACGAGGTCGACGCCGGGATCGGCGGCGCCGCGGCGATCGCCGTCGGCGAGGCCCTCGCCGCCCTCGGCGCCCGCCACCAGGTGCTGGTGGTGACGCACCTCCCGCAGGTGGCCGCGCTGGCCGACCGCCAGGTGGTGGTGTCCAAGTCGGTGACGGCCGACTCGACGACGGCCACGGCCACCCCGGTCGACGCCGACGGGCGCGTCGACGAGATCGCCCGCATGCTGTCGGGCGAGGTGACCCCGGCGGCCAGGGAGCACGCCCGTGAGCTCCTCGATCGTCGCTGATCCGCGCCGACGGCCGGTTCGTCGGGGTATGGTGATCTCCCGTCGTGGTGTCGTCATCGGATCGCTCCGAAACGGCCCGGCAACGCCCTTCCGGCGCCCCTGGGCACCGGCCGATGCCCGCAAGACGGAGGTCCCATGCCGAAGCACATCTTCGTGACCGGAGGGGTGGCGAGCTCCCTCGGAAAGGGGCTCACCGCCAGCTCGCTCGGGCGTCTGCTCAAGCTGCGGGGCCTGCGCGTCACGCTCCAGAAGCTCGACCCGTACATCAACGTCGATCCCGGCACGATGAACCCCTTCGAGCACGGTGAGGTCTTCGTCACCGACGACGGCGGCGAGACCGATCTCGATCTCGGTCACTACGAGCGGTTCATCGACGAGAACCTGTCGCGGAACTCGAACGCGACGACGGGGTCGATCTACCAGTCGGTCCTCGCCGCCGAACGCCGTGGCGACTACCTCGGCAAGACCGTGCAGGTCATCCCGCACATCACCGACGAGATCAAGAAGGCCATCCGCGCCTGCGCCCTCGGCCACGATCTCATCCTCGTGGAGGTGGGCGGCACCGTCGGCGACATCGAGTC
>CAYRXQ010000297.1:0-3895 GCA_964428115.1 uncultured Ilumatobacteraceae bacterium | reverse complement strand
ATCCGGCGCAGGACTCGGTGGCGGTGGTCGACTTCGTGCGGGCCCAGGGCGTGCGAGCCGGGCTGTGCGAGGTGGTCCCGTCGGGCTGCATCACCGTCGGGCGTGCCGGCACCCAGCTCGCCCCGTACGGGGAGCTGGCGGCGGCCGGGGTCCGGCTGTTCACCGACGACGGCACCGGCGTGCAGGACCCACTGCTGATGCGCCGCGCGCTCGAGTACGCCCGGGGTCTGGGCGTCACGCTCGCCCAGCACTGCGAGGTCGCCCGCCTCACCGAGGGCGCGGTCATGCACGAGGGCGCGTGCTGCAGCCGCCTCGGGGTGCCGGGCTGGCCGGCGCTCGCCGAGGAGCTGATGTTGCACCGCGACCTCGAGCTGGTCCGCCTCACCGGCGCACCGATGCACTTCCTGCACCTGTCGACCGCCGGCAGCGTGGAGCTGGTGCGTCGCGCCAAGGCCGACGGGCTCCCGGTGACCGCCGAGGTCACCCCGCACCACCTGAGCCTGACCGACGAGGCGCTGGCCGGGTTCGACGCGACGTTCAAGGTGAACCCGCCGCTGCGGACCCCCGCCGACATCGCCGCGCTGAAGGCCGGCCTGCTCGACGGGACCATCGACGCGGTCGCGACCGACCATGCGCCGCACCCGCCCGACACCAAGGAGCTGCCCCTCGACCAGGCGCCGCCCGGCATGCTCGGCCTCGAGACCGCGCTCGGCGTGCTCGGTGCGGCACTCGACCTGCCGATCGAGCGCCTGGTCGAGGTGCTGTCGCTCGCGCCGGCGCGGATCGCGGGCATCGACGACCGACAGGGTCGACCGGTCGCCCCGGGGGAGCCCGCCCAGCTGGTGGTGTTCGACCCGGAGGCCGAGTGGCGGGTCCGGGCCGACGAGCTCGCCAGCCGCAGCCGCAACACCCCGTACGTGGGGATGGCCCTGCGCGGCCGCGTGCGCCACACCGTCTTCGGTGGCATGCCGGTGGTCGTCGATCGGGTCGCCCAGAAGTGAATAGTGATGCAGAAAGCCGTATGATCATGCAGATGTCTGCCGAGTCCTCCATCGCGTCGACCAGCGGGTCACGCAGCTCGACCGCCCCCCGAGACGGCCTGCTCGTGCTCGCCGACGGCACGGTGTTCGAAGGTGAGCTGTTCGGCGCCGACCCCGCCGGGCCGGTGGCCGTCGGCCCGATGGCCACCGGCGAGGTGGTCTTCAACACGGTGCTGTCGGGCTACCAGGAGGTCATCACCGATCCCAGCTACGCGGGGCAGATCATCTGCTTCACGACTCCGCACATCGGCAACTACGGCGTGAACGGCACCGACGACGAGTCGCGTCGACCGTTCTGTCGGGGCGTGATCGTGCGTGAGCTGGCCCGTCGCCACAGCAACCACCGCGCCGAGGAGGGCCTGGACGCGTTCCTGCGGCGCACGGGTGTGCCCGGCATCGCCGGCATCGACACCCGCCGGCTCACCCGACGGATCCGCGACACCGGGGCGATCCCCGGAGCCTTCGGCGCCGCCGACCTGGGCGAGTCGGCACTGCACGCGGCGGCGCAGGCCGAACCGGGGACCGACGGCATCGACCTGGTCGCCACCGTCACCACGGCGTCGCCCTACCTGGTGGGCGATGGCCCGCGGCACATCGTGGCCTACGACTTCGGCATCAAGCGCACGATCCTGCGCCACCTCGCCACGCTCGGCGCGGTCGAGGTCGTGCCGGCCTCCACGAGCGCGGCCGACGTCCTCGCCCGACGGCCCGACGGGGTGTTCCTCTCCAACGGTCCCGGCGACCCGGCCACGGTCCCGTACGCCGTCGACGCGATCGCCGGCCTGCTCGGGGAGGTCCCGATCTTCGGCATCTGCCTCGGCCACCAGCTCCTCGGTCGAGCGATCGGCGCCGGGACGGTGAAGTTGCCCTTCGGCCATCACGGCGGCAACCACCCGGTCAAGGACCTCACCACCGAGGTCATCGAGATCACCAGCCAGAACCACAACTTCGCCGTCGACCCGTCCACCCTCGGCGGACGGGCCACGGTCACCCACGTCAACCTCAACGATGGGGTCTGCGAGGGGCTCGACGTGACGGGGGAGCGGGCCTTCGGGGTCCAGCACCACCCCGAGGCCGGGCCGGGTCCGCACGACTCCACCTATCTGTTCGACCGCTTCGCCCAGCTCATGGACGGGACCCGCTGATGCCACGCCGCGACGACCTCACCTCGATCCTCATCATCGGATCGGGACCGATCGTGATCGGTCAGGCCTGCGAGTTCGACTACTCGGGCACCCAGGCCTGCCGCGTGCTGCGCGACGAGGGCTACCGGGTGATCCTGGCCAACTCGAACCCGGCCACGATCATGACCGACCCCGACTTCGCGGACGCGACGTACGTCGAGCCGCTGACGTGGGAGACCATCGCCGCGATCATCGAGCGCGAGCGCCCCGATGCGGTCCTGCCCACACTCGGCGGACAGACCGCGCTGAACCTCGCCATGGAGCTGTTCGAGCGCGGCATCATCGGCGTGCCCGGCGCGCCCGAGATGATCGGGGCGAACGCCGAGGCGATCGCCACCGCCGAGGACCGTGAGCAGTTCAAGCAGGCGATGATCGAGATCGGCCTCGAGGTGCCCCGGTCGGGGACCGCCCACTCGATGGAGCAGGCCCGGGTCGTCTGCGAGGAGATCGGCCTGCCGATCATCATCCGTCCCGCCTACATCCTGGGCGGCCGCGGCACGGGCATCGCCTCGACGCCCGAGGAGTTCGAGCGCCTCGCCCGCCTCGGCATCGAGGCCAGCCCGATCGGCGAGATCCTCATCGAGGAGTCGATCGCCGGCTGGAAGGAGTTCGAGCTCGAGGTCATGCGCGACCGCGGCGACAACTGCGTGATCATCTGCGGGATCGAGAACGTCGACCCGATGGGGGTCCACACGGGCGACTCGATCACGGTCGCCCCCATCCAGACCCTCACCGACGTCGAGTACCAGCAGATGCGCGATGCCGCGATCGCCTGCATCCGGCGCGTCGGCGTGGAGACGGGTGGCTCCAACGTGCAGTTCGCCGTCGACCCCGCCACGGGTCGCCAGGTGGTCATCGAGATGAACCCGCGCGTCTCGCGGTCCTCGGCGCTCGCGTCCAAGGCCACCGGCTTCCCGATCGCGAAGATCGCCGCCAAGCTCGCCGTCGGGTACACCCTCGACGAGATCCCCAACGACATCACCAAGGCCACCCCGGCCAGCTTCGAACCGGTCATCGACTACGTGGTCACCAAGATCCCGCGGTGGGCCTTCGAGAAGCTGCCCGGCACCACCGGGATCCTCGGCACCCAGATGCAGTCGGTCGGTGAGGCGATGGCGATCGGGCGCACCTTCCCCGAGAGCCTGCAGAAGGCGCTGCGCTCACTCGAGCAGGGTCGTGCGGGCCTCAACGCCGACCCCGCCGAGCAGCAGCTCCTCGAGCAGACCGACGAGCAGCTCCTGGCCTCGGTGGCGGTCGCCACCCCCGACCGGATCTTCCAGGTCGGCGAGCTGCTGCGCCGCGGCGTGTCGATCGAGCGGGTCCACGAGGCCTGTCGGATCGACCCGTGGTTCCTCGACCAGATGCTGATGATCGTCGAGGAGCGGGCCGCGCTCGAGGGCCTCGACGTGGCCGAGGTCGATCGCCGCACCCTGCGCCGGGCCAAGCGGCTCGGCTTCTCCGACGCCCAACTGGCCCACCTGTGGGGCGCCACCGACGACGAGGTGCGGGCCGCTCGTGAGGCGCACGGGGTCGTCCCGACCTACAAGACCGTCGACACCTGCTCGGCGGAGTTCGCCGCCCAGACGCCGTACCACTACTCGACCTACGAGGACGAGAGCGAGGTGCGCGAGTCGGATCGTCCCAAGGTGGTCATCCTCGGATCGGGCCCCA
>CAYRXQ010000296.1:0-3901 GCA_964428115.1 uncultured Ilumatobacteraceae bacterium | reverse complement strand
CACCCCCCACACCATCGGTCCCGTCACCGCCGCGGGGCCGGCGACAGCGTCGTGGGAGAAGTACGAGCGCAGGACGTCCGCCGCGCTCCGACGGCTCCAGCGCAACAGGGTCGAGACCCCGCCGAAGCGGTGCCGCAGGGCGTGCCGGGTCAGGCCGACCGGTGTGGGGGGCTCGGCCGCGGCGCCGAGCACCAGGCGCACGGCGGGTGCGGCCGCTCGGACGTAGCGGCGGTAGGGCTCGACCTCTCGGGGCGCGACCCGGGCGAGGGAGTCGAGGGTCGCGTCGAGATCGTGGTGCGATTGCCAGGCACCGCCGCCCGACCAGGCCAGGTTGTGCTGGGCCGGGTCGATGTCGAGGTACTCCAACCCGAACGAGGCGAGGTGGAGCTCCTCCATCACCGGGGTGGTCCGGAAGGTGATGTGGTCGCAGTTGCAGATGTTCACGGTCGCACCACCGAACGGCTCGCTGGCCGCCGTGCCACCGACCGAGGCCCGTGCCTCGACGAGCAGGGTGCGCAACCCGGCCTTGGCGAGATAGGCCGACGTCACCAACCCGTTGTGCCCCGCCCCGATCACGATCGCGTCGTGGTCGGCGGTGCGGCGGGTGGCGTCGGAGGGCGTCGGCATGGGCCTCATTCTCGCCCAGCGGTAGCGTGCACCGTCGATGTCAGCCTCGCGTCGTCTCGCCGATCTCCGTGCCCCCGAGCTCGCCCGCCGGATCACCCGCGACAGCATCGTGGTCCAGCCGCTCGGCGCGATCGAGCAGCACGGGCCGCACCTGCCCTATAGCACCGACCTGTTGATCGCCGAGCGCGTCGCCGAGGCGGCGGTCGAGCGGGTCGGCGAGGAGCTCGACGTGTGGCTCCTGCCGTCGCTGGCGTACACGAAGTCGAACGAGCACGCCTGGTCACCGGGCACGATCTGGTTGTCGGCCTCCACCATGCTGGCGGTGCTCGACGACATCGGTCGGTGCGTCGCCACCACGTCGGCACGCAAGCTGGTGTTCATGAACGGCCACGGCGGGAACTCGGCGCTGGTGGGCGTGGCCAATCGCGAGCTGCGGCTGCACCACGGCCTGATGACCTTCCTCGCGCACCCCGGGGTACCACCCGACCAGGGGGGCACCTCACCGGCCGCCGAGCTCGGCATGGGGATCCACGGCGGCACCGACGAGACCTCCATCGTGCTGCACCTGGCACCCGAGCTGGTCGACATGACGCTTGCGACGCGCAACGTCCCCGAGCAGCTGGCGGCCAACCGGTACGTCCGGTTCGGTGGGGCGGTCGGCTTCGGCTGGATGTCCGACGACTTCGGCCCCGACGGTCACATCGGCGACCCCACCACGGCCTCGGCGGCCCGCGGTGCCGAGCTGTTCGAGGGGGCCGTCACCGCCTTCGCCGAAGCCCTCACCGAGATCCGGGCGTTCGAGCTGCCCGAGCGCCCATGAGCACCGACCACACCGCCAACACCCCCAGCACCGCCGACACCGACCACACCGCCAACACCGCCAACATCGACCACACCGACCTGCGGATCGATCTCGACCGCCTGCTCTCGCGGATCGAGGCCCTCGGCGAGGTCGGGCGGGTGATCGGCCCGGCCGGCGAACGTGGCTCGGCGCGCCTGGCGCTCACCGACGAGGACCGCGCGGGCCGCGAGCTGGTCGTCACCTGGATGCGCGATCTCGGCCTCGAGGTCGCGATCGATGCGATCGGCAACGTGTTCGCCACTCGACCGGGGACCGACCCGGACGCGGCGCCGGTGATGACCGGCAGCCACATCGACACCGTGCGCACCGGTGGACGCTTCGACGGCAACCTCGGCGTGCTCGCCGGGCTCGAGGTCCTCGAGGTGCTCGATGCCCACCGGATCCGCACCGTGCGCCCCCTGACCGTCGCGTTCTTCACCAACGAGGAGGGCGCCAGGTTCCAGCCCGACATGCTCGGCAGCCTCGTGCACGTCGGCGGGATGCCCCTCGAGGCCGCACTCGACGTGATCGCCGTCGACGGGGCCCGCCTGGGCGACGAGCTGGACCGGATCGGCTTCGCCGGCCCCCTGCCGTGCCCCGCGGCGACGTTCCCCGATTCCTTCGTCGAGCTCCACATCGAGCAGGGCCCGGTGCTCGAGCAGGCCGGCGTGACCATCGGTGTGGTCGAGGGCGTCCAGGGGATCTCGTGGACCGAGCTCACGATCGGCGGTCGCTCGTCGCACGCCGGCACCACACCGATGCGGCTGCGCCGCGATCCGCTCTATGCGGCGGCGGTGATCACCACGTTCGTCCGCGATCTGACCCGCCGCTTCGGTGGCGACCAGGTGGCCACGGTCGGTCGGATGGAGATCCACCCCAACCTGGTCAACGTGGTGCCGTCCACGGTCACGATGACCGTCGACCTGCGCCACACCGACGACGCGGTGCTACGCGAGGCCGAGGGGCTGCTGGCCGAGCTGTGCGCGCAGGTCGCCCAGGACGAGCACGTCACCATCGATCGGCGGACACTGGCGCGGTTCGAACCCGTCGAGTTCGACCCCGGCATGGTCGACACCGTGGAGCGCGTCGCGATCGGGCTGGGGCACACCACGATGCGGCTGCCGAGCGGCGCCGGGCACGATGCGCAGATGCTGGCCCGAGCCTGCCCGACGGCGATGATCTTCACGCCCAGCATCGACGGACTCAGCCACAACCTGGCCGAGGACACCGCCCCGGAGGATCTGCGGGCCGGTGCCGACGTGCTGCTGCAGGTGCTGATCGAACGGGCCGGCGTGGCCTGAGGCCGAGGCTCAGGTGCCGGCGCTCAGGACCGCGACTCGGTGGCCCACTTGCCGATCATCTTGTTGGAGATCCACCCGAACAGCGCGAACACCGCGACACCGAAGGCGCAGGCCACCAGCACGCCGGCCAGCAGCTCCTCGCCGCGCAGGCGAGCTGCATAGAGCTTGATCAGCTGACCGATGCCGACGGGGCCCTGGCCGAAGAGGAAGTCACCGACGATCGCGCCGATCACGGCGAGCCCGGCCGAGATGCGCAGGCCGGTGAAGATCGCCGGGAGCGCGGCGGGGAACATCAGCTTGCGCAGGCGGACCCACCGGTTGGCGCTGTGGAGGGTGAACAGGTCGTGCATGCCCTGCTCGGCCGACAGCAGACCGAACAGGCTGTTGACCAGGATCGGGAACACGGCGATGAGCACGCAGACCACGACGCGCGAGGTGCGGTCGTAGCCGAACCAGAACCCGATGAGGGGCACGATCGCGAGGATCGGCATCGACTGGATGATCACCATGTAGGGGAAGATCGCCCGCTCGATCAGCTTCGACTGGCTCATGACGACGGCGAGCCCGAGGCCGATGATGGTGGCCACGATGAGCCCGATGATCGCCACCTGGGCGGTGTTCCACAGGCCCTCGAGCATCTCGGAGAGGTTCTCCCAGGTGAGGAAGCCGACCTGCAGCACCTCGTGGGGCGGCTTGAGGAGGAACTGCCGCGAGGGCTCGAGGACCTGGTAGCTGACGAAGTACCAGAACGCGATGATCACGGCGCCGGCGATGAGCGGCGGCAGCACCACGCTCCACACCGAGTCACGCTTGGTCGCGTGGACGCCGGTCATCGTCCCCATCACCGCCGGCGCCTCGTGCACGATCTCGTGCCGGGCCTCGGCCTCGGTGATGTGGTGCACCTCGTCCAGGTCGCTCATGCGTGGGCTCCTCGCAGGCTGTGGCTGATCTCGCCGCTGAGCCGGGCGAACTCGGGGTCGAACCGCAGCTCCGGCTCGCGCGGATAGGGGAACGGGATGTCGTACGAGCCGACCAGGCGACCGGGCCGTGCCGACATGACGAGGACCCGGGTCGACAGGAACACGGCCTCGCTGATCGAGTGGGTGATGAAGAGCCCGGCGAACCCCTCGTG
>CAYRXQ010000295.1:0-3909 GCA_964428115.1 uncultured Ilumatobacteraceae bacterium | reverse complement strand
CCGCCGCCCCCGCGGGGGGTGTGGCCACGCAGCGGGCCTCGCCCACCGCGGGTCACACGCCCGGCGCGGCCGAGGCCCACCGCCGGCCCCCACCGCGCCGCGGGATTCGGCGGCGCGGCGGCCGAGGCGGCGCGGGTCGGCGCCCCATACCGACCGCGAGCTGCTCCCGGGCACGGCGGCCGAGGCGGCGCGGGTCGACGCCCCGTGACGACCGACGGCGAGGTGAGGCCCAGGCGCGACCTGGTGCCGAGCCGCGCCGCGCGGCGAGAATCAACGCATGACTCCCACGACCGCACCCGAGCCCCGGCCCGAGGTGGCGGACGCCCTCGCGCGCCTGCGGCCGGACGACCCGGCCTTCATCGCCGATCCCTATCCCGCGCTCGGAGCGCTGCGCGACGCCACGCCGATCGCCTGGGACGAGCGCGCCGGAATGTGGCTGGTCACCCGGTTCGACCTCATCCACGCGGCCCTGCGCGACAAGCGGCTCGGCCGCATCTACGACCACCGCTACTCGGCCGCCGAGCTCGGCCTGCCCGAGCCCGACCCGCGCTGGGCATCGTTCGAGGAGAGCGAGCGCTGGAGCCTGCTCAACCTCGAGCCGCCCGACCACACCCGCATCCGCACCCTGCTGACCAAGGTCTTCACCCCGAAGGCCGTCGCCGCGCTCCGACCGATGGTCGAGGCGACCGCCGCAACGCACGTGGCCGAACTGGTCGACCGCGAGCGCTTCGATCTGCTCGCCGACTACGCGCAGCCGTACTCCGTCGCCGTGATCTGCGCGATGTTGGGCGTGCCCCACGCCGACACCCAGCTCCTGCTGCGCTGGTCGCACGCCATCGTGAAGATGTACGAGCTCACCACCACCGACGACCAGCGCGTCGAGGCCGACCGGGCGGCCCGCGAGTTCATCGACTACACGGCCGCGCTGATCGAGGCCAAGCGTCGGGATCCCGACGAGCTCCTCATCTCGCAGCTCGTCGCCGTCGAGGAGGCCGGCGACCGGTTGACCGTCGACGAGATCATCTGCACCACGATCGTGCTGCTCAACGCCGGCCACGAGGCCACCGTCAACACGCTCGGCAACGGAACCCGTGCCCTCATGCACCATCCCGATCAATGGGCGCGCCTCGTGACGGGCGAGGTCACGCCACGCACCGCCGTCGAGGAGATGATCCGCTTCGACGCGCCGCTCCAACTGTTCGAGCGGTGGATCCTCGACGAGGGGGTCGAGATCGGCGGGCAGCCCGTCGCCGTGGGTGAACGGATCGCCATGCTCTTCGGCTCCTCGCACCGCGACCCCCGGCACTTCGACCGTCCCGACACCTTCGACATCGGCCGCGGCGATGCCACACACGTCGGGTTCGGCGGCGGCATCCACTTCTGCATCGGGGCGCCACTCGCCCGGCTCGAGATCGAGGTGAGCCTGGCGGCGATCACGAGCGCCATGCCCGGCCTCCGGCTCGTGGCCGAACCCGAGTACCACCCGACCTTCGTGATCCGCGGGCTCACCGCGCTCGAGCTCGCACCCCGCTGAGATCTCGCGGGAGATCCGTCGGCCGTTCGTCAGGCCAGGTTCTCGGGGCCGAACGAATCCGGGAGCAGCTCGTCCATCGTGTACGTCTTGCGGAGCCCATCCGGGCCGCATGCGTGGATCCGCGTCGCCGGCGTCGCGAACTCCCGGATCTTCTGCCGGCATCCACCACAGCAGGTCGACAGCATCTCGCCGTCGCACACCGTGAGGACCTCGGAGATCTGTCGCTCGCCGGCCGCGACCATCATCGACACCGCGCCGGCCTCGGCGCAGACGCTCTGCGGATAGGCCGCGTTCTCGACATTGCAGCAGGCGAAGACCGCGCCGGTCGCGGTTCGGATCGCAGCGCCCACGTGGAAGCCCGAGTACGGCACCCAGCCGTTCGGCTGGACGGCCACCGCGGCATCGAACAGCTCGCGGGTCGCGTCGTCCATCGGGATCGTCTCGTGGGTCGCCATGGCCGGCATGGTAGGGGCGGCGCCCGGCCGCCGCGAGGCGGGATCGGCGCTGGTGCTGCGAAGATGCACGGGTGACCGACGACCGCCCGACCGACGACCGCCAGTCCGCCCCCGACCGGGCCGGCACCGGCTCCGACCGCCCCCTCCGACTCGGCCTGGTGGCCGCCGCCCGCATCACCGGACCGGCGATCGTCGACCCGGTACTGGGGACGGGTCGCGATGAGGGGCACCAGGTCGACGGCGTGGAGCTGGTGGCCGTGGCGGCCCGAGACCTGCGGCGAGCCCAGATCGCAGCCGATGAGTGGGGCATCGCCGAGGCCTACGGGTCGTACGAGGAGCTCATCGACCGCGCCGACGTCGACGCTGTGTACATCGCCACCCCGGCCGCCCTCCACCGAGCGCCCACGCTCCGGGCACTCGCGGCCGGCCGACATGTGCTGTGCGAGAAGCCACTGGCCGCGAACGCCGCCGACGCACGCACGATGGTCGAGGCCGCGGTGGCTGCAGACCGGCTCCTGATGGAGGCCTTCCACTGGCGCTATCACCCGCTGGTCGGCCAGATGGCCGAGGTCCTCGCGTCGGGTCGATTGGGCGCAATCGAACGGATCGAGGCGTGCTTCGACCTGCCCGAGGGAGCGATCCCCCGCGGCGACATCCGCTGGGATCTCCCGCTCGGCGGCGGGGCGCTGATGGACCTCGGCTGCTACCCGGCGCAGTGGGTGCGCTTCGTGGCCGGGGCCGAGCCCGCGGTGACCTCAGCGACCGCCGACTGTCCGGTGCCCGGCATCGACGGGCGACTCGCCGCCGAACTGGCCTGGCCGTCGGGGGCCACCGGGTCGATCCACTGCTCGATGATCGAGCCCGAGGGCCGGCCCGACATCCGCCTCGACGTCCGCGGCAGTGCCGGTCGGATGCTGGTCTCGAATCCGCTCGCGCCGCAGAGCGGTTCCACCCTCGTGGTGGAGGATGCTGCGGGCCGCGAGGAGATCCCGGTCGAGCGGACCACCACCTACGGCCACCAGCTGCGTGCGTTCCTGGATGCGGTACGGACCGGGGTGGCGCCGCCCACCAGCGGGAGCGACTCGATCGCCACGATGGAGCTGATCGACGCCTGCTACCGGGCCGCCGGCCTCGACCCGCGCCCGACCGCGGACTGACGGACACCGAACCGAACGACACCGAACCGAACGACCCCGAATCGTCCCGGCCCCGACCACATGCCCGCCCTCCTCGCCTCGCTCCTGGTCTTCCTCACCTCCGGCGCCGTGATGGTGCTCGAGATCCTCGCCGGCCGACTCCTCGCGCCCTACGTGGGGGTGACGCTCGAGACCTTCACCGCCATCATCGGCGTCGTCCTCGCGGCGATCGCCGCGGGCACATGGGTCGGTGGGTTGCTTGCCGACCGCATCGACCCGCGCCGGCTGCTGCCACCCACGCTCGTGCTCGGCGGCGGGCTGTCGATCCTGGCCGTGCCGATCATCCGCCTGCTCGGCCCCGGGACGCCGAGCGCCGGCCCGCTCACCGTGGTCGCCCTGACGACGTTCGCCTTCTTCCTGCCCTCGGCCGTGCTCAGCGCCGCCTCCCCGCTGGTGGTCAAGGTCCAGCTGCGCGACCTCGCGGACACCGGCCAGGTCGTCGGGCGCCTGTCGGCGCTCGGCACCGCCGGCGCGCTCGTCGGCACGTTCGTCACCGGGTTCGTGCTGGTGGCGGCCTTCCCCACGACCCCGGTGGTGATCGTGGTCGGCGGCCTGCTCGTGCTGTGGGGCGTCGGATTGTGGTGGTGGTTCCGTCGCGATCGCCGCACCACCGACGGGGCGGGCGAGCTGACCGGCGAGGAGCCCCAGCCCGGCGTGCCCGCCGCGATGATCGGGGGCGGGACCGGCTTCGCCGTGGTGGCCACCGTGCTGGCCATGACGGCGA
>CAYRXQ010000294.1:2466-3928 GCA_964428115.1 uncultured Ilumatobacteraceae bacterium | reverse complement strand
TCGACCCGCCGGTGTGCCCGGCGCCGACCACCGCACCGGGCCGGGTGGGCGTCGACGCTCCGGCGTACCCGGCGCCGACCACCGAGCTGGGCCGGGTGGGCGTCCACGCTCCGGCGTACCCGCTACCGATCACCGAGCTGGCCCGGTTCCCCGACGCACCGTTCGTCGTCCGGCTCGATCGTCCCTCTGGTCGTGGCGAGATCTTCGTGGTGGTCGGTCGTCCCGACGAGGCGGCTCCACCGACTCCGGGGGACGTGGTCCGTGGCCTGATCGCCCAACTCGCAGTCGGCACCGGCCCGGCCGACTGGCGGCTCGCCGTGGTCGCCGCCGACCCGGCGACGCGTCGGTGGGCGCGCCTCCTCCCGCACGCGCAGCGGCCCGCGTCGGCGGACGGCACCGCGGTGGTCGACGCCGGGCATGTCGTTGCCGTGGCGAATCTCCTCGACGGACTCGGTGAGCACCCGGTCGACCGAGATGGCCGCCGTCTCGTGGTCGTGACCGACCGGGCCGAGCTCCTCACCAACCGCACCGGTCCGCTCCGGCGCCTCCTCGACCGCCGGCCCGACACCGTCGTCCTCCTCACCGTCGACGATCCGACGACCGTCCCGGCCATCGCGACTTCGGTCCTCCAGCTCGGCACCGCCGGACGCGCGACCTGGGCCGATCACGGCGACGACGGGATCGCCGCCGTCTCCGTGGTGTCATGGGCCGACCGCGCTGACCCGGCGGACCGCGCTGACCCGGCGGACCACGATGACCGGGCGGACCACGATGACCGGGCGGACCACGATGGCGGCGCCAACCGCGCCAACCGCGCCGACCGCGCCAACGGCGTCGCGTCCGAGGAATCGCGGGGCGCGGAGGTCGTGCCGTGGGTCCGACGGCTGCACGTGGCCGGGCTCGCCCTTGCGCCGATGGAACTACTGGCCTGCTCGCTCGCACGCCACCGCGACCCCGAGGACCCGACCGCGCCCCTCCACCCGATCCCGGCCTCGATCCGACTCGGAGAGCTCCTGTCGTTGCCGCGCACTCCCGAGGACGTCGTCGCGAGGTGGGCCGCACGGCCGAGCCGAATCGACGGTCTCCCGGTGGTGCTCGGCGCCGACGGCGTCGACTCGTTCGGCATCGACCTGGTCGCTGACGGCCCGCACGCCCTCGTCGCCGGGACCACCGGCGCGGGGAAGAGCGAGCTCCTGCGATCGCTGGTGCTCGGGATGGCGCTGGCCCACCCGCCGGAGCGCTGCACCTTCGCGCTCGTCGACTTCAAGGGCGGCGCCGCGTTCGACGCCTGTGCCCGCCTGCCGCACACCGTCGGCATGCTCACCGACCTCGACGGCCACGAGGTCGGGCGTGTGGTGACGGGCCTCGATGCCGAGCTGCGTCGCCGCGAGCAGGTGCTGCGGGATGCGGGTGCCGTCGACCTCGCCCACCTCTGGTCGATGGCCCGCCCGCCCGCCGAGCC
>CAYRXQ010000294.1:0-2366 GCA_964428115.1 uncultured Ilumatobacteraceae bacterium | reverse complement strand
GGCGTGCACCTCGTGCTCGCCACGCAGCGCCCGGCCGGCGTCGTCGACGATGCGATCCGTGCCAACACCGACCTGCGGATCGCCCTCCGCCTCGCCGACGTCGCCGATTCGGTCGACGTGCTCGGCGACCCGGTCGCGGCGACGATCCCGCGGCGCACACCCGGGCGGGCGGCGGTGCGGACCGCCGGCGCCACCGCCGATGGCCCGGCGCTCCGACTGATCCAGGTCGCTGCGGTCGACGGTGGAGAGGAGGGTCTGCGCCATCTGGTCGACCTCGTGGCTGCGGCACATCGCGACCGCGGTGGCGACGATCCGCACCGACCCTGGCTCCCGCCCCTCCCGGCGGACGTCGGCGCGTCCGAGCTCGACCCGTCGGTGGTGGGGATGGTGGACGACCCGCAGCACCAGCGCCGCATCGACCTGCGCTGGGATCCGACCGTCGGCAACCTGGCGCTCGTGGGCGGCCGCCGCACCGGGACCACGACCGCCCTCGTCACCATCGCCGCGACCCGGGCGACGGATGCGCACCTCTACGTGCTCGACGCACGTGGCGACGCCGATCTGGAGCGGCTCGACCTGCTCCCGTCGTGCGCCGGCGTGATCCGGGTCCACGAGACCGAGCGGGTCGACCGATGCCTGCGCCTGCTGGCGGCGCGGGTGACGCGCCCGTCGACGTCCGGCCCGTCGGTGTCTGGTCCGTCGGTGTCTGGTCCATCGGTGTCTGGTCCGTCGACGGCAGCTGCGCCGGCGGCCGTCCTGTTGATCGACGGGCTGGGCGAGCTCCGTCGCTCACTCGACGACCCGGATCGTGCCGAGACCCTCGCCCACCTCGATCGGGTGCTGGCCGACGGACCGGGGGTCGGTATCCGGAGCGTCGCCGTGCTCGACCCCGCGACCGCCAACGGCTCGGTGATCGGCCGGTTCGCCGAGCGATGGGTGTTCCACCTCGACGATCCCGCCGACGGCCCGACCCTCGGTGTGCCCGCCCGTGCCGTGCCGCCGAGGGTGCCGGGGCGGATCGTGGTCGCATCCACCGGGCTCACCGCGCAGCTGGCGGTGCGGGCGCCGGCCGACGTGGACCTCCCCGTCGACCGGCGGCCGCGTCGGGTCGAGGTCCTCCCGGCGGTCATCCGCCCAGACGAGGTCCTGCCCCCGGTTCCCGGCCCGGGCGAGGATCTGCGACCAGGTGTCCGCCCGGGAGATGACACCCCTGGGGTCGCCCGCTCAGTTGTCCGCTCCGGCGACGGGTCCCCGGGTCGACCTGCGGGTGAGGTGTGCATCGGGCTCCGCTCCGACGACCTCGAGCCCGCTCCTCTCGAGATCCGGCCGGGTGACCACCTCGCGGTCGTCGGATCGTGCGGATCGGGCAGGACGACGGCGCTCCGTTCGATCGCCGCCGGCTGGACAGTTCGATATGGAAACGAAGCAGTGGAGATCGTCCCGTCGGTGGCGAGCGCCGCGGCCCCTGGCGTCGGGCGTCGCGTGGAGGTCCCGACGTCACCCACCGATGCACTGGTGTCGGTGATCGTGCGCGCCGCTCAGGCGACGGAGCCGCTCCTCGTGGTCGTGGATGACGCGGATCGCATCGACGATCCACTGGGTCGCGTCGCCGCGGCCCTCGAGGTCCTCCCCGCCTCGGTCACCCTGGCAGTGGCACTCCGCAGCGATGCCGCTCACCTCCGTCACGGACACTGGACCGCCGCCGTCCGCCGATCGGGTCGCGGGCTGGTTGCCGCCACCGGTTCACCCCACGACGGGGAGCCGCTCGGCGTGCTGGTGCCCCGCCGGGTCGGCATCCCGTGGCGGCCGGGACTGTGGTGGATGGTCGGCCGGCGGGGTGCCGACCTCGTCCAGGTCACCTACACCGAAGCGTGGCCTTCGCAACCGGGCCGACCGGCGGCCATGATGGAGACATGAGCGACACGTCTGACACCGCCACGGCAGCCGACGGCGGCACCCCGCCCGCGGCCCACATGGAGCGGGTGACGGGGCCCACCGCTCGCATCTCCACTTACACCACCAACGAGCTGGTCACGATTTCGGCCGGATCCACCGTTCGAGAGGCCGCACAGCTGATCGACTCGGCGAGCGTCGGTTGCGTGCTGGTCGGCTCGATCGCGTCGGTCGAGGGGATCGTGTCGGAGCGAGACATCGTGCGGTTCGTCGGTGCAGGCGGCGACCCGGATGCCTCCCTGGTCGGTGATCTCGAGAGCAAGCACCTCATGTACACGTCGTGCGACACCACGGTCGCGGATGTGGCCGAGGAGATGATGGAGAACTACGTCCGTCACGTCGTGGTCACCGAGGGCGACAAGATCGTCGGCATCGTGTCAATGCGCGACGTCATCTCCGCCTACCTCACCTGA
>CAYRXQ010000293.1:0-3935 GCA_964428115.1 uncultured Ilumatobacteraceae bacterium | reverse complement strand
CGCGTCCAGAGCCGGCCACACCTCTGCCAGGTACGACTTGGCGAAGCTCACGTGGCGCGCCTCCTCGAGCACGTGGAGGCGTGCGATCTGGCGCGACACCGTGTGGACGCGCTCGTCGCGCATCGTGGCCCGGTTGACGTGGTCGAGGAGCTCCTCGATGGCCAGGATCAGCAGATACGACAGGGCCCGTCCGCTGTCGGTCTCGTCGAGGAGGATCGGCCGCTGGGGCGCGTACGACGGGGTGCCGGCCCGGCGGATGAACTCGCCGAACATCGCCGAGTGACGGCACTCGTCGGCGACCTCGATCAGGAGGTAGCGGTGGATCGGATCGGTCACGTCGATGTCGGTGAGGTGGCGAAGGACGACCTGCATGAGCGCGTTCTCGAACCAGATCCCGGCGGCGTAGGTGGCGGCCGCTTCGTGTCGGCTGTAGGCGATCTGCTCGGGCTCGCTCATCGCCTCCCACAGCGGCGTGGCGTACAGCGCGAGGAGTTCGGGCGGCAGGTGGAACGCGGTGTCGTCGATCGAGATGTCCCAGGTGATGTCGACGAACGGATCACGCGTCTGGCGTTCGGAGGCGGCGATCAGCTGCTCGGCGCGCAGCGTGGTGCGCGGGGTGGCGAGGGCACGGGTCATGCACCCATCCTGACGTTGACAGTCATCACTGTCAACATATTCTGACAGTGAACGCTGTCACCTTCGTCCAGGTTGTGGTTGACTGCTCGCGTGCCCGATGACCCCGCCTTCGATGACGACGCGACCTACACGTTGCACGCGCTCTCGGCGGCGAGCGGCGTCAGCGAGCGCACCATTCGCTACTACCAGGCCGAACGACTGCTCCCGCGCCCGAGCAAGAAGGGGCGGGAGGCGATCTACACCGACGAGCACCTCGAGCGGCTCGCGCTCGTCGGTGAGCTGCGGGATCGTGGCCTCACGTTGCACACCATCCGCGAGCTGGTCGCCTCCGACTCGCCGACGACGACGGTCTCGGAGTGGCTCGGCATCGACGCCACCTTGACGGCGCCCTGGTCGGACGATCGGCCGAGGACGATGACCCACGAAGAGCTCGCCGAGCAGCTCCAACGCTTCGGGGCCGACCGCCCCGGGGTCATCGGCGAGCTGCAAGCGGCGGGCTATCTGCAGCCACTGCCCGACGGTGGGTGGACAGCGGCCAGCCCCACCCTGTTGCAGTTCGCCCTCCGGCTACGTGCTGCCGGGATCGACATCGACATCACGGCGCGGGTGCGCGACCTGCTCCGTCGACGACTTGCCAAGGCGGTGGACGACACCGTGAAGCTGCTCCTCGAGCGGGCCGGCACCGGCTTTGCCGGGCGGGCATCGGTGGGTGAGCTCGAGACCGCCATCGGCGCCCTGCGCCCGATCGCCCGCGAGATGTCGAGCATCATCCTCGCCCAGGAGGTCGAGCGCGCCCTCGCCGACCTCGTCCAGTCCGGCCCGAGCAACCTCGCCGGCTCTCGCCGAAGTCGAACACGCTGAACGCACCGGTGTCGCTGCCGGTCCCGTGCACCGCACCGGCTACACCGACCGTCCGACGCAGCGTGTCGCTAGTCGGCGAAGACGTCGCGGCTGTGCTGCACGAAGAAGGTGTGATCGTGGCCCGTGTTCGGGTCGGCCTTGTTGTACTTGGCGCCCGAGGCAGATCCGTCCGGGAGGTTCTCCTCGGAGTAGATCGCGCCCACGGGACAGACGTCGGGCTGGTAGCAGGCGGTGCACGAGGTGCACTCGTCGAGGTTGACGTACAGCAGGCTGTCGCCGAACACGGCGATCGCGTCGGGGTTCGGGGTGTGGGTCGTCTCGATCACCCCACTCCCCGCCTCGACTTCGGACACCAGCAGGTTCGTGGTTGGGTCGAACTCGTAGATGCACTGCACAGGGCAGACATCGACGCACGCTCGGTCCTTCACGCCGATGCACGCCTCGGTGATGATCGCCAAACCGGCCATGGTCAACTCCTCGCAGTCGAGACTGAGTGGGAGGCACGGCCGAGGTCCGGAGCAGCAACTCTCGTGTCGAACCTATCGTTGCTCGTCCGCTGGATGCGAGGCGCCCGGGGGCTAGGTTGGATCACGGAGAGCACGTCCGCTCCCCATTGCGCCGCTCCGGACCCTGGTTGCGCCCGACCCCGCCAAGGGAGGTGCAACGTGACCGAGCCGATGAGCAGCCCTGGTGATCGGCGCACCCCCCGACGCGTCGCCATCGATCGTTGGAGCGAAGCGCTCGCCCGAGGCGATGACATCGAGGCCGACAGGCTCGTTCGACAGAGTCGCATCGATCGCGTCGGGATCGCAGCGACCGGACAGCTCGGGGTGATGGTCGGGCTGGACGGCCCGACCGAGGTCGAGGGCTGACTCAGCGGTCGCGGCCACCGAACCACGCTCGGTCGCCGCGATCCTCGTAGTCGTCTCCCTCGGCGACGTCGGCGGCCTGCGCCGCGCCGAGCGCTCGGGAGATGCCGGCGTCGACCTCCGAAGCCATCGGGCCGTAGCCGAGGACCATCGTGCCGACCTCGCGACACTGCGGACACCGCGCAGCGATCACCGTGACCGTGTCGTCGGGATCCGACGCGCCCTCGAGCCGACGGGCACCTTCGATGTCGAACGCCGTCGCCGCCGATCGTGTGCCGCATCCACCACACTCGATGGCGGCGCCCTCGAGCGGGATCAGCTGCTCGATGAAGCCGAGCCTCTCGAATGCGCTCAACACTGGACCGGGTGGCCCGCCACCAGGTACGCAGCACCACCCCCCACCCTCCCCAGATCAGCCGCCGAGCGCGAGTGCCATCCCGCCTGGATCAGGTGCTGTACCGCTCGGCGCTCGAGCCCGCTGCGCATCGCCGTTCGTGCGAGGTAGCGATGGTGGTCGGCCTCGGCGTGCCGCCCGCCGATCTCACCGTGGCGCCCGTGCCGTCGGCGGACCTCGATCCGCCCGGCGGCCATCGCCAGGGTGTCGGCCGAGAGGTTCGCCTGGCCCGACGCGGGCTCGCGATAGCCGACCAGGCCACGATCGACGAGTGCGGGCGCACCCTGGTCGGCCAAACGGATCCAGAGGTCCCAGTCCTCTGCGACCGACAGCGACGCGTCGAAGCCGCCGACCGAGAGGAACAGCTCGCGCCGAACCATGACCCCCGAGGTGACGGGCACGACGTTGTGCTGTCGGAGCAGGTCGCCGAGGTGAGGCAGTTGCGCCTCGCTCAACGAGCGGTGTCCGACCAGTCGGTCCACCTCGTTCCCGGACGCGTTGAATGCGACGCACCCGCTGACCGACCAACTCGCCGCCGGACGGCCGGCAAGGGCCTCGAGGTGGGACGAGAGCAGCTCGGGTGCCCACACGTCGTCGTCGTCGAGGAAGGCGACCCACTCGGTCGTCAGCGCCGCGACCCCGGCGTTGCGGGCCGCAGACGGCCCCATCGGTCGCAGGTTGCGGATCACGCGAACCCGTTCGTCGCCGTACGCGGCCAACACCGCTGCGGTTCCGTCGCTCGATGCCTCGTCGACCACCACGACCTCGACGGCCACGTCGCGTTGGGCGAGGACGGAGGCCAGCGCCACCCGGACCAGATCGCAGCGGTTGCGCGTCGGGATCACCACGCCGATGTGCGGACGCCGTCGGTGCTCGATCTCGCTCGGCTCGAGTCGAGTCGCGGTCATGCGGTTCGTGGTCATGATGTTCCTTCTCGGGACTGCTCGGGGGGCAGATCGGTGCGCGGATCGGGGGGCAGATCCGCGCACCGATCAGCGAACTGATCGTCGGACTGATCGTCGGGCTGATCAGCGAGCTGATCGGCGTACTGATCGGCGGGACGATCGGCGGCGGACTGGCGCCCGAGGCGACGGTGGGCGATCAGCCGCGTCGACCCGACTGCGACGCGGCGGACGTCGTGGGCGCTGAGCGCACCGGTGACGGTCGCCGCCACC
>CAYRXQ010000292.1:0-3945 GCA_964428115.1 uncultured Ilumatobacteraceae bacterium | reverse complement strand
ATATTCCGACTGCGAGCGGTATCGCTACAGCCTGACGCGGACATGGGATGCGGGCGGGCCGAAGGCGGCATTCATCATGCTGAACCCCTCGACCGCAACCGAGATGCAGAACGATCCGACGGTCGAGCGCTGCGAAAGGCGGGCCCGGGTGCTGGGCTTCGGGGCGTTTCAGGTGACCAACATCTTCGCCTGGCGCGATACCGATCCGCGGGCGATGCGCGCGGCGTCCGATCCGGTCGGTCCCCAGAATGACCGGGCGATCCTTGCGGCGGTGGCGTGGGCCGACCAGGTGGTCTGCGCCTGGGGCACGCACGGCGCGCATCTGGACCGGGGCGCGGCGGTCGAGGCGCTGTTGCGCAACGCCGACACGCCGCTCTACAGCCTGGGGCTGACCCGGGCCGGGCATCCGAAACACCCGCTCTATATCGGCTATCAGCAACAGCCGGTGCCCTGGCCGCATCAGTGAAGCCGCTCGATCGTCACGATGATATCCTCGACCGGCACATCCGCCGCGTCGAGCAGAACGGCGATCAGGGTGCCGCCTATCAGGATCTCGCTGTCTTCGCCATCTTCCGAGGCGCGGAGCGTCACGTCGAGATCGGGCAGATCGTGGTCCGGATCGAAGGTGATGTGCAAGACATCCGTTCCGACCTCGAAGCCGGAAATCTCGGCATAGCTGCCGGATGCCAGATCGCTGGCGTCCAGCCAGGCCCCGTGCTCTGAGGCCTCGATCTCATGCACCGGCGGCAGCGGCTCTTGTCCTGCAGCGTCCGAGGCGACATCATCCTCGATCACCGGCGGCAGGACGTCGTCGGGATCGGGATCGGCATAGCCCTGATCGGTGTCGTCTTCGATGATGGGCTCCTGAACCTCTATTGGATCGTCGGGCGGCGCGGTCGAGGGCTGATCATCCTCGATCACCGGGTCGAGGACCGTGACTTCGGGTTCGGGCACATCATCCTCGTCGAGCGGGAGCAGCGCCGGCTCGTCATCGCCCGGATCGCCGGAAAGGTCATCTTCGTCGAGAGGAATCAGTACCTCTTCCACCGGCTCGGGCAGATCGTCGAGCAGGTTTGCCGGCACATCAAGCGGCTCCTCCGGATGGTCGCCCCGATCCGCGCCGTCGTCCTGTTCTGCCAGGAAGTCGGGCAACAGCACCGCCGGTATCAAACCCAGTATCAACAACGCATAGAGCATGGCCGCACCCTTCCCCAATTCCCCAGGCGGTCATAGCACGGAACATCCTGGCAACATCGCGGTAAGTATTAACAATTCTCTCCAAATGCCCTCTAACATTTACCCGCTGGCGGCACGGATCAACGGGAGCGCGCGATGATGTCCGATATCGAGGGGTTCAAGAAGGTCCGGGTTCCGGGCGACGGCGTGGAGATTTCGGCGCATCTTGGCGGGTCGGGACAACCGCTTGTCCTGTTGCACGGCTATCCGCAGAACCATCTGTGCTGGGCAGGTGTGGCGGCGGATTTCGCCCGGCATTTTCAAGTTATCATCCCGGACCTGCGCGGCTATGGCGACAGCGGCGCGCCGCAGGACGACCTGGAACATTCGGTCTATTCCAAGCGTCGGATGGCCCGTGATATCGTGGCGATGCTGAAGCATCTCGATCTGAAATCGGCGCATGTCCTGGGACATGACCGGGGCGGGCGGGTCGCCTACCGGCTGGCGCTGGATGCGCCCGAACGGGTGACCAAACTTGGAATCATCGAGATCGTTCCGACCGGGGATTTCTGGGCGGCATGGAACGCCGAGCTTGCGTTGAAGGCCTATCACTGGACCTTTCTCGCGCAACCCAGCCCGTTGCCCGAACGGATGATCAACGCCGACCCGATCGCCTATCTGGACTGGACGCTCGCCGCCTGGACGCTGGGAAAATCACTGTCGGTCTTTCCCGCCGCCGCGCTGGCCAGCTACCGCGCCCAGGCGGCCGACCCGCTGCGGATCGCCGCGATATGCGCCGATTACCGGGCCGGCGCGACAACCGACCGAAGGCTCGACGAAGAAGACCGGGCCGCAGGGCGCAAGATCAAGGCACCATTGCATTTTCTGTGGGCCAAGGGCGGATTTCCCGCGCAGTCGGGCAATCCGGCGCAGGTGTGGCGCAACTGGGCGACGGAGGTTTCGGATGCAAGCTGTGAAAGCGGTCATTTCGTGATGGAGGAAAACCCAAAGGCGGTAATCGACGCCTTCCTGCCGTTCTTCCAGTCGGATTGACGGCCTGTCATGTCGTGATAGGAATAAGCACATGACAAAAAACAATAATACCCCGACCAAGCGACAGAGTGACATTGCCGGGCTGCGTCAGGAACTCGAGCGGTTGAACTCGCACAAGTTCATTCGGGTGCACAATTCGCTGCCGCGCCTGATATGGTATCAGTTCCTGCGCGGCCTTGCGATGGGTCTGGGAACGGTCGTCGGCGCGACGGTGCTTGTGTCTATTCTGCTCCTGCTGCTGGCCAATATCGACTTTGTCCCGATCATCGGCGACTGGGCTGCACAGATCGCGGAACAGATCCGGTCCAGCCAATAGGCCGAAAACGCTTTCCTTTGACGGGGAATCCCCCTATATGCCCGCATCCGCGCCACGGATTTGGCCGGACACTCTCCACGGGCCCTGCTGGACGACATCCCGGCTTGCGCCATTAACCTCTTGATCTGAAAAGGAGACCCCGATGTCGATCACAGTTGAAGAAAAGCAGCGCCTGATGCAGGACTTCGCCACGAAAGAAGGCGATACCGGTTCGCCGGAAGTTCAGGTCGCGGTTCTGTCAAGCCGCATCGCGACGCTGACGGAACACTTCAAGACCCACAAGAAAGACAACCATTCCCGTCGTGGCCTGCTGATGATGGTCGCGCAGCGCCGCAAGCTTCTGGACTATGTGAAGGGCAAGGACGAAGCCCGCTACCAGTCGCTGATCGAGCGCCTCGGCCTGCGCCGCTAAGCCGGCCCGCCCCGACCCGAACAAGACAAACGCGCCCCATCCGGGCGCGTTTTGCGTTCCGCACATCTTGTGTCTACCCCCTCCGTACGGCCCTGAAAAAAGCTAACAAAGGGTAAACGTCTACACCTCTATTCTATGGATTTCAGTGGCTTAGCAATTTGTCCACATGTGGACACCGGCCCGATTCAGGCCATCCCGGCCCGGATCGACCGGCTTCATCGCCGCTTTTCATTCGGCGG
Organism: uncultured Ilumatobacteraceae bacterium; assembly: GCA_964428115.1. Lineage (GTDB taxonomy): Bacteria > Actinomycetota > Acidimicrobiia > Acidimicrobiales > Ilumatobacteraceae > CAYRXQ01. The sequence goes on along the minus strand of CAYRXQ010000292.1, from coordinate 749 downwards.
AATCCCGTATATAGGCGCGCAATCTGAGACGTGACGCTAGGACCCCGGCGGACGCTAAAGGATTGGGGTCGGCGGCAATGGGGCCGCCACTAGAAACGGAAGACCCGGGAACGCCCGGGAGTGCTTCCATATAGGAAACCATAGATGTTTAATGTGACGAAGAAAGAAATGCAGTGGGGCGATGAGACGCTGACACTGGAAACAGGCAAGGTTGCCCGCCAGGCCGATGGCTCGGTCATTGCGACGCTGGGCGAAACCAGCGTCATGGCGAACGTGACGTTCGCCAAGGAACAGAAGCCGGGGATGGATTTCTTCCCCCTCACGGTTCACTACCAAGAGAAGTATTATGCCGCAGGCAAGGTGCCTGGGGGCTTTTTCAAGCGTGAGGCTCGCCCCTCGGAAAAGGAAACCCTGACCGCGCGTCTGATCGACCGTCCGATCCGCCCGCTTTTCGTGCCGGGCTTCAAGAACGAAACGCTGGTGATGTGCACGGTTCTGTCGCACGATCTGGTCAATGACCCCGATATCGTCGCGATGATCGCCGCAAGCGCCGCGCTGACCATTTCGGGCGCGCCGTTCATGGGCCCGATCGCGGGTTGCCGCGTGGGATATGCGGATGGCGAATACATCCTCAATCCCGAAATCGACGACATGCACGACCTGCGCAACAATCCCGAGCAGCGTCTCGACCTGATCGTCGCGGGCACCAGGGACGCCGTCATGATGGTCGAGTCCGAGGCCTACGAGCT
>CAYRXQ010000291.1:0-3945 GCA_964428115.1 uncultured Ilumatobacteraceae bacterium | reverse complement strand
TACGGCGAGATCGACCTGCTCACCCAGGGCGGCCCGCGGCCGTACGACTCCACGACCACGCTGACCTACTTCATCTATGGCAGCCAGTCGATCATTCGCAACAACATCGGGTTGCAGGCGACGGCGGCGGTGCTGTTGTTCGTGATCCTGCTGGCGCTCTCGGCGTTGCAGCTGCGTGGCATCGGCAAGCGGGTGCACTATGGCGACTGACGCAGCGGCACCCGCGGCCGCGATGCTCGATCTCGACGGCGCCACCACGGGCGTCGGGGGCACGGGCGGTCGTCGCCCCGGCGATCCCACGAAGCAGGGCCTGGCCAACACCTGGGACCGTCCCCGCGGCTGGCGGCTCTACGGCCGCTACGCATTGTTGCTGTTCCTCACGTTCATCGTGCTGTTCCCGATCTACACCACGGTCGTGGCGGCGTTGAAGCCCGGCAACGAGGTGCTCAACGAGCCGTTGCGGCCGGGCCCGTTCACGCTCGAGGTGCTGGGCGACGCGTGGACCTCGGGTCGACTCGGCCGGTACCTGCTCAACTCATTCGTTGTCGCAATCATCGTGACGGTCGCGCAGGTGGTCACCTCGGTGCTCTCGGCCTATGCGTTCGCGATGCTCGACTTCCCGGGTCGCAACCTGCTGTTCGCCGTGTTCGTGGCCACGCTCCTGGTGCCGCTCGAGGTCACCCTCGTCGTCAACCGCCGCACGGTCGATGCGCTGGGCTGGCTCAACTCGTACCAGGGCCTGGCGGCGCCGTTCCTGGCCACAGCGTTCGGGACGTTCCTGATGCGCCAGGTGTTCCTGACCATGCCGCGCGACCTGCGCGACGCGGCCGCGATCGACGGTGTCGGGCACCTCGGGTTCCTGCGCCACGTCGCGGTCCCGCTCGTCAAGCCGACCCTCGGCGCGCTCGCCCTGTTCGGGTTCCTCTCCACCTGGAACCAGTACCTGTGGCCCAACCTGGTCACCACCGAGTCGTCGATGCACACCGTGCAGAGCGGCCTGCGGCTGCTGTCGACCACCAACCTCGACCAGCCCAACCTGGTGATGGCCGGCACCGTGATCGCCGCGATCCCGATCTTCATCGTCTTGCTCGTGTTCCAGCGTCAACTCGTCCGCGGGCTCACCGCGGGCGCCGTCAAAGGATGATCCCCATGTTCGCCCCCTCCGGTTCCCCTTCTCGTTCCGCCCGCTCGGCCACCTCGGCCGGCCGTGCCCGTCCCGGCGGTCCGGGCCGTCGTCGCTCGGCGCTGATCGCCGGCCTGGTGGGGATGTCGCTCGTCGCTGCCGCCTGCAGCTCGGGTGACTCCGCCCTCGACGCCGGCAACACCGCCACCACCACGACTGCACCGGCGGCGACCACCCCCGATTCCGGATCGGGCGACGGCGGCACCGACAGCACCGACGGCGGTGGCGATGCCGCCACGACCACGACCGCGTTGCCGACCACCACGACCACCCCACTGGACTCCCTCCCGCCCTGCCCGGTCGACGCCCTCGACGCCGAGTCGGGCACGGTCGAGGTCGTGTTCTGGCACGGCATGTCGAACGAGCTCGAGACCGCACTGATCTCGCTCACCGACGCCTACAACGCCTCGCAGGATCGGGTCCGGGTGCGGCTCGAGAACCAGATCGGCTACGAGCAGACGATCGAGAAGTACATCCAGTCGAGCCAGTCGAGCCGCCCCGACATGGTGCAGTTCCCCGAGTACACGGTGCAGCTGCTCGCCGACTCCGACACGGTCGTCCCGATCGGTGCCTGCATCGAGGCCTCGGGCTTCGACACCTCGGCCTTCCTCGACCGCATCCTGCGGGCGTACGAGACCGGTGGTGTCCAGTGGTCGATGCCGTTCAACGTGTCGAACCCGGTCCTCTTCTACAACAAGGCCGTCTTCGAGGCGGCCGGTCTCGATCCCGAGGATCCGCCGGTCTCGCTCGACGAGCTGCGTGCCGTGTCGCAGGCGATCGTCGACTCGGGGGCCGCGGCCACGGGCATCGCGCTCGACTCGGGTGCCGACTCGGGCGGCGGTTGGTTCCTCGAGCAGTGGTTCGCCCGTGCCGGCGAGCTCTACGCCGACAACGGCAACGGTCGTCAGGCGCCTGCCACCCGGGTGCTGTACGACGGTGAGCTCGGTGTGGAGCTCCTGTCGTTCGTGCAACAAATGATCCTCGACGGTCTCGCCGTGACCGTGGGCGACAACGCCAGCGGGCAGGACAACTTCTTGAAGATGGCCGACCAGGCGTCGCCCGCCGCGATGACGATCGGGACCTCGGCCGCGCTCGGCACGGTCACCGCGGTGCTCGACGGCGGTCTGATCCAGGGCATCACCGGTGAGGACCTGGGCGTCGGGCCGATGCCCGGCCCCGGTGATGCGCAGGGTGCGCTCGTGGGCGGTGCCTCGCTCTACATCGTGGCCGACAAGGGCGACGCGAAGACCGCGGCCGCGTGGGACTACATCCAGTACCTGGTGTCGGCGCAGTCGCAGTCGACCTGGGCCTCGGCCACCGGCTACGTGCCGGTGCGTGATGATGCCTTGGCGCTCGAGCCGGTCGCGACGACCTACACCGAGGACCCCCGGTTCCGGGTGGCCTACGACCAGCTGCTGGCCTCCTCCGACGATCCGTCGGCCTTCGGTCCGGTGCTCGGCCCGCTGCGCGAGGTCCGCTCGGTGACGGCCCGTGCGGTGGCCGAGATCTTCAACGGTGGCGACGTCACTGCTGCCCTCACCGCCTCGGCCAACCAGTCCAACGCCCTGATCGCCGACTACACCTCCCGCAACTGACCCCGCCCGCCGGCTGCGGCCCCGGCCCGGCCCGGTTGGCGGCGGCGGTTGGGCGGCGCCGCATGAACCCATGTCTGGGCTGCAGATTCGGTCAGATCTGACCGAATCTGCAGCCCAGACACTGTCGGATCGCCGAGGCGGACCCGTTGCCCGGCGACCACGGCCCGCCCCGGTGTGCGGAGGCGCACGGCCGTGACCGACTCTGGGCTGCAGATTCGGTCGACGGTGATCGATCCTGCAGCCCAGACCGAGCGCCCGGGACTCCGCTTTCCACCGAAGCCCGTTCGATGTCCCCACGAGATCATGGACCTCGTTGCACTCGACCGCTGGGCGCGAGCTCACCACGGCATCGTCACCCGGTCGGCGGCGGTCGGTGCGGGATGGTCGCCGTCCGCCTGGTACCGGGCGGTGGCTCGCGAGGAGCTGCTGATCGAGGTGCACCCAGGCGTGGCGAGGATGGCGGGCGCTCCGATCACCCCCGAGCAGCGGATCGCGGCAGCGGTGGCGGCAGCTGGCCGGACCGCGATGGCCTCGCACCGATCGGCGGCCCATCTCTGGGGGATCGAGCGACCCGACGCCGACCCCGTGGACATCGTCGTGAGCCGTTCGGTCACCCGCCTCCGCCTCTCCGGTGTCGTCGTTCATCGCCCCCGGGACCGCCGCGACCTGGGCGTGAGCACGAGGGCGGGGACGATCCCGTCGACCAATCTGCTGCGGACCCTGGTGGATCTGGGGGCGGTGGTCGGGTCGGTCGACGACGCGGTTGCTGCGGCGATCACCTCGGGGGCGGTCACCCCGACGGTGCTCCACCGGCTGCTGGAGCGCCACGCACGACCGGGGCGGTCGGGGGTCGGAGCGCTCCGACGGGCGCTGGCGGCCTGGCCGTTGGAGGACAGGCCGGCGGATTCCGAGCTCGAGCTCCGGATGGCCCGGCTGATCCAGCGCTACGCCCTGCCGCCGGTGGTCTTCCACCCGCCACGAATCGCCGGGTACGAGGTCGACTTCCTGGTGGTGGGCACCCGGGTGGTGCTCGAGTGCGACGGATGGGACTTCCACGGCCGGACCCGGGAGCAGGACGAACGCCGGGCCCGGCGGGATCTCGACCTCCTCGATGCCGGATACCTCGTGTTCCACTTCACCTGGCGGCAGATCGCACGGCGGCCGGCC
>CAYRXQ010000290.1:1353-3958 GCA_964428115.1 uncultured Ilumatobacteraceae bacterium | reverse complement strand
GCCGTCGACGATCACGGTGGCGGCCTGACCGATGAACGGTGCGCCGATGTGCACGCTGAGCCGGTCGACCCACACCTTGCCCTGGTCGCAGACCCGGACCTCGCGCACGACGGGCCGAGCGAAGACCGGATGCTCCAGGGGTGTGCCGGCGGGACGAGCGGCCGGGGAGGCGTGCCATCGGGCGATCGGGGTCATCCGTGCGATGCCCTGATGGGGTCGTTCGTGGTTGTAGGTGTGGCAGAACCGGTCGAGTTGGTGTTGCAGCCCGACGAGATCCCCAGCGAGCGGCTGGCGGCGCAGCCACTTCTTGAGGGTCTGCTGGAAGCGTTCAACCTTGCCGGTGGTCTGGGGATGGAACGGGCGACCGGTCATGGGTCGGATGCCGGCGTCGCGAAGGTTCGCTTCGAAGGTGACCTCGAACCGGCGGAGCTTGCCGGAGAAGCACAGACCGTTGTCTGACAACACTCCGGCTGGCAGACCCCACTGGCGGCTGCCCTGGCAGAACGTCGTCCATGCTTCGTGCGTCGTGGCGTGGTTCACCGCTCGGGAACGAACCAGCAGACGGGAGTGGTCATCGATGATGTTGAACACCGTCACGACACCGGTCTCGATCGCCCATTCCGTTGCGTCGATCTGCCAGAACTCGTTCGGGGCTGGTGCCTCGAACCGTTTCCACGAGCTCTTTGGTCGTTTCGCTGGTTGCGGCTCGACCAGGCCACGGCGAACCAGGACCCGGTGCACCGTCGCGACCGATGGCACCTGCCACGACGGCTGACGCTGCCGTAGGTGCCATTGGATCGTGGTTGCTCCGTGGTCGAGTCCCGCCGCTGCGAGTTCTGCACGGATCGCCACGATCGCGCTTTCCACGTGCTCGGGAGTTCTCGACGGCGACGACAACGGTCGCCGCGACCGTTCCTCCAACGCCGGTAACCCGCCTTCGCGATAGCGGGCCGCCCACTTGTAGAAGGTCTTGCGCGACACACCTGCCTGCGCGCACACCTTGGCGACGTTCACCGGCTCACCTGCCACGAACGCCGTCACTGCTGCGATCACCCTCATCGATGTCACCTTCCGGGCCATGACCGCTCACGCGACCACTCCCACCCTCAGGTGTCACCCATGTTGCGCGACATGACCCGTCACCGATGTCCCGAGAAGAGACATGGCGGATTCCGCTGCGGTGCGCGCCCCGAACGGGGTGGGCCGGGTTGGTGCGGCTGGTGGGCGGGGCGTCCGGGGATCTGGGCGCGGTGGGTGGCGGATGCCGCGGCGGTGCGCGCCCGGATCGGGGTGGTGCGGGGGCCGGGGATCAGCGGGCGCGGAGTTCGAGGCGGTCGCGCTGGGTGATGCGGTAGTGCCGGTCGTGCTGCTCGAGCCACCCGAGGCGGATGAAGCTGGCGATCGCCTTGTTGACCCGCTCGCGCGACGCGCCGACCATCCCGGCGAGCTCTTCCTGCGTGACGGGGAGCACGAACTCGTCGGCGCCTTCGGCCAGCTCCAGGATCCGCTTGGCCGTGCGGCCGGTGACATCGAGGAACACCGAATCGGCCAACGCCTCGTCCATCGCCCGCAGGCGCTGGGCCAGCAGGCGGGTCACGTTCCACAGCAGCTCGGGGTGCTCCCGCAGCATCAGCAGGACCGGGGCGTACGGGATCTCGAGGACCACCGTCGGCTCGAGGGCCCGGGCCATGGCCGACCGGGGACCGTTGTCGAGCATGCCGAGCTCACCGAAGAGGTCGCCGGGCTCCATGAGCGCGACCACGCTCTCGCGACGGTCGATCGGGTTGGCGATCGCGATGGCCAACCGACCGCGCACCACGAGGTGCAGCGAGTCGGGCGGGTCGCCCTCGTGGTAGAGCACGTCGCCGCGCACGAGGTGACGCTCGATGCCGGCGGCAGCGATCGGGGCGAGCACGTCGAGGGGCGCGTCGGCGAAGAAGTCGGTGGAGGCGAGGATCTCGGTGTGGTCGGCCATCTCGGCGATGACGGTACTACCCTCGTCGCCCGTGGTGCCCGTCCAGATCGGTGCGGCCCGCGGGCCCGTGTGGACGGTGGTCGTGGGCGGTGGGTCGGGGCAGCGCTACGGCCGACCCAAGCAGTACGACGAAGTCGCCGGGCGCCGGATCATCGATCACTCGGTGGCGGTGGCCCGGGCCGTGAGCGACGGGGTCGTGGTGGTCGTGCCGGCGGCCGACGCCGAGCACGAGGGTGCGGTCGCCGGGGGAGCGACGCGATCCGAGAGCGTGCGCAACGGTCTCGCCGCCGTGCCCGCTGATGCTGCCGTGGTCTGCGTGCACGATGCCGCGCGACCGCTCGCCACGATCGAGCTCTACCGATCGGTGATCGACGCGGTCCTGGCCGGGGCCGACGGGGCGATCCCCGGCATCCCCGTCACCGACACCATCAAGATGGTGGACGCGCTGATCGACGGCGCGGGCACCGTGGTCGACACGCCCGACCGGTCGCGACTGGTGGCCGTCCAGACCCCGCAGGCCTTCCGGGCCGACGTGTTGCGGGCCGCGCACGCGGCCGGGGGCGAGGGCACCGACGATGCGGCACTCGTCGAGGCCGCCGGTGGCGTGATCGTGGTCGTGCCCGGTGACGT
>CAYRXQ010000290.1:0-1253 GCA_964428115.1 uncultured Ilumatobacteraceae bacterium | reverse complement strand
GTCGGCGTGACGGCGGCACTCCCCGAGATCCGGGTCGGCCAGGGCGTCGACGTGCACCGCTTCACCGACGACCCGGCGCGACCGCTCGTGCTCGCCGGTTGCCGCTTCCCCGGGGAGCGTGGGCTCGCCGGGCACAGCGACGCCGACGTAGTGGCACACGCCGTGGCCGACGCACTGTTGGGCGCCTCGGGGATCGGTGACCTCGGCCAGCTCTTCCCCGACACCGACCCCCAGTGGGCCGGTGCCGACTCGATGGGTCTCCTCGCCGAGGTCGCGGCACGGGTGCGGGCGCAGGGGTGGACCGTCGGCAACGTCGACTGTGCGGTCGTGTGCGAACGGCCGAAGCTGGCGCCGCGTCGCGCCGAGATGGAGGCCGCGATCGCCGCAGCCGTCGGTGCCCCCGTCCGCATCACCGGGCGGCGGGCCGAAGGCATGGGTGCGCTCGGTCGCGAGGAGGGCATCATGGGCCTCGCCAGTACCGTGCTCGTGCGGTTCGGCCCCACAGGTGGGTCGGCCGGATGACGACGAACGGTACGGAACGATGAGCACATCACGAGGCGGTCGCCCTGGCGGCGGCAAGGGCGGTAGCGCAGGCGGCCGCGGGAGCGGCGGCAGCACCGGCGGGCGCAGCGGCGGACGGAGCGGATCGTCCAGCTCCGGGTCCCGTGGCGGCGGGTCGTCGGGGTCGCGCGGTGGCAGCGGCGGCGGGGGATCGTCGTCGGGGTCTCGCGGCAGCAGTAGCGGCGGCGGATCGTCCGGGTCTCGCAGCGGCAGCGGATCGGGTCGCGGTGGGCCCTCGGGCGGCGGCTGGTCGAGCTCGCGGTCGGGACCGGCCGGACGTGGCGGCGGACGGTCGTCGGCACCGCGCAGCCGCGGCGCCGGGCGCACCGGACCGATCAAGCCGGGCGGCCCCGGGTCCCCCGGCACGTCCGCACCCAAGACCCTCGGCGGGGAGCAGGTCGAGGGCCGCCAGGCCCTGCGCGAGCTCCTGCTGGCGCAGCGCCGTCGCGTCCACGAGATCTGGATCACCGGGGAGCTGCAGGGCGACGAGTCGGTCGAGGACATCGTCGGGCTGGCGGCTGCCAACCGGGTGCCGGTCAGCTACGTGTCGAAGTCGAGGCTCGACCGCCAGGCCCGAAGCGAGGCCCCGCAGGGCGTGCTCGCCTTCGCGGCCGCCCTTCCCGAGGCCGAGCTCGGTTCGTTCCTCAAGCGACGCGCCGGTCACGCCCCGTTCCTGGTGGCCATCGACGGCG
>CAYRXQ010000289.1:0-4012 GCA_964428115.1 uncultured Ilumatobacteraceae bacterium | reverse complement strand
GCAACGCTCTGACCAGGGCGGGGGAAGATTCGTGCAAGGTGGTTCGATTCCCCCCAGCTCCACGATGTGATGTCGCGAGACATCGGCAAGGCCCGAACCCCCGTCAGGGTTCGGGTCGTTGTGTTTTTCGGGTGGGTCGGGGTGGGTTCCGGGGGTCGCCGGTGCCGTTGTCGTCGCGGACCTCGAACCCCTCGGTGAGGGATGGCCACCGCCACCTACGCTCGGCCACATGTACACGCCGCCCTCGATGGTCGTGACCGACGAGGCCGAGGCGCGTGCGCTGGTCGAGGCCCAGGGCAGCGGCTGGCTCGTGACCGTGGCCGACGCTGTCCCCGCGGCGACGCTCGTGCCGATCGTGTGGGACGGCGACCGTGTCATCGCGCACGTCGCGAAGGCCAATCCGCACTGGCGCTCGATCGAGGACGGCGCACCGGGACTCTGCATCGTCGGTGGCCCGGAGGCCTACGTGTCGCCGAGCTGGTATCCCGCGAAGGCCGAACACGGCCGAGTCGTGCCGACCTGGAACTACCTCGCCGTCCACCTGAGCGGGCCGGTCCGGGTCCACCATGATGCGGACTGGCTCCGCGACGTCGTGACCGCCCTCACCGATCGCCACGAACGGGAGCGCCCCGACTCGTGGCAGGTGAGCGACGCGCCGGACGAGTACGTGGAGTCGATGCTGCGAGCGATCGTGGGGATCGAGCTGCTCGTCGAGCGTGTCGAGGCCAAGGTCAAGGCGAGCCAGAACCGATCGGAGGCCGACCGCCGCGGCGTGCTCGACGGGCTCGAGGCGACCGACGCGCCCGGGGCCCGGGCCCTGGCTGCGGTCATGCGACGACACCTCGACGTTGCGGACGGGTGAGGGGGCGAGGGTCGACACGCACGGCGGCCCGTCGACCATCCATCACTCGCAGGCGTTGGTCGTGGTCAGCGGGAACGAGGTGACGTCGACGAAACTCGGGACGACGAACCCGTCGTAGTCGCCCCGTCCCTCGGTGTTGATCTTGAGCGTGCCGCCACCGTCGCTCAGGACCAGCTCGTAGGTCCCGGTCCCGGTGATCGTGGCCTCCTCCACCTCGCCGCCGAAGTCGATCGTGCCCGTCGTCGCGGTCGTCGGGCTGAACGTCATGACGAGTTGGCCGTACGGCGCCTGGGCCTCGAGCACGAAGCTGCGATCCGGCGCGCAGATCGTCCCGCGGATCGCGAAGTCACCCCACAGGGAGTCGATCGCGTAGGCGCCACCCCAGTCGGTCATCGGCATGATCTGCTCGCCGAGGCTGTAATGGACGACCTTGAGGATGTCGAGCACGGCGAGCGCGAAGTCCGAGGGCTGTCGGGTGCTCCAGGCCACCATGCTGTCGACGGCGGTGTTGAACACGGAGTCGCCGTCGAGCGGCGCGAGGGAGGCCTCGAGCCTGATCCCGTAGTCCCACGTGCGAGGCGGCACATCGTCGGGCAGGTCGCGTGGCTGCGGCGCTCCGACGACGTCGATGAAGACGCTGCCGCTCTCGTCGGCGTCCTGGCGGCCCTGGCGCTCGTAGTTGCCGAACAGCACTCGCGACGGGAACCCCTTGCCGCCCTGCGCGACGACCTGGACACCCTTGGCAGGCCCGATCGGTACGTCGACCGTGATCCCTGCGAAGTTCACCAGCATCAGCCCCAGGCATGCCGCCGGATTCGTCGGGTCGAACGCCGTCGGGTTCGGGGAATCGGGGTCGCTCGTCGGTGCGTTGAACGCGAGGTCGAAGCGCACCGTCACCTGCGCGCCCGGCGCACCCGACCGCCGCGTCCGCTCGAGGTTGTCGGCCGAAGCGCCGAAGACCTGCAGCTGGGCGAGTCGCGTCACGAAGGCGCTGAGCGCCGCCGCGACGTTGACCCGCGACACGATCCGGGAGAACCGCTCGACGAGTGGCTCGGCACGAGGGAAGTACTCCTTCAGGACGTTCGCAACGCTCATGGTCTTGAACGCCTCGCCGGTACCGATCGAGATACCGCCGAAGGCCTTGCCGATCACGAAGTTCGCGATCGAGGTCGCAGTGGCCCCACCGAGGATCTCGGAGCACGGCGTCCCCGCCGCCTGACGTACCAGCGACGACGGTGGTTGCACGACGCGGCGGAACGACTGGATCTCGCCGGTGGCCACGGCGTCGTCGACGGCGGCCTGCACCGCCATCCGGGCGACGAGCCAGGTGAGCAGATGGCCGGTCGGGGCGTCGAGTACCACCTGGTCGGGATCCTCGCCCGCCAGCAGATCGGTGCCCGCCTGCTGGGCCTTCGCCTGCAGGAACGCGACGGTGAACGCCGCGACCTCGTCACCGTCCTGCAGCCGTCCGAGGTCGTCGAGCAACGCCGAGGCCATCGAGCGGGCCGCCTCCTGGTCGCCCTCCGTCCACGGCAGCATCCATTCCGTGAGGCGGATCCCCGTCCCCGCTGGCACGGCCGACACCGCCCACACGAACCACCACTCCGGCCCGACCGGGTCGTCGTCCGCCGAGGGTTCACTGCGTCCGACGACGGGAACGCCGGCGCGCTCGTAGACCGTCAGCCATGCGGCGGGAGCGTCCTCGGTGGTCGTCGCTGCGGCGAGCTCCGCAGCGGCAGCGATCGGGTCGTCTGCTGCCGGGAACGGGGTCGGCGCGGCAGGGATGGCGGGCGCCGGGCCGGGCTCGACCTCGACGACGCGCAGGCCGGCGACGCGCTCGCCCTGCTCCTCGACGGTGTCGGTCGATTCGCCCGGCTCCGTCGTCAGCGTCGAGGAACCGGTCGGTTGCTCACCCGCGCTGGCTGCTGGCGACGACGGGTCGGTCGACCGGGCCGCGTCATCCGATCCGCCACCGCCCGCGCACGCGGCGAGCATCGACATCGCCACCACGACGACGACGCTCCGCCGGGCACAGGCAACCCACGATCGACCAGTGCGCATCGCGGGAGTATGAGCACGCTGCCTCGCCCCGTCAATGGGGGTGGAGGTCGGACGTCAGCATCCGGCGCGGCGTTCGCCGAGCCGGCGCTCGACGGTCTGGACGCGCAGGTCGATGTCGCGGTCGATCGTCACCGAGCGAATGGATCGAGCGGATCGAGGAAGTCGTCCGATGTCGGGAACCGAGGGGCTCACAGCGTCGTCGGAAGCGGCAACACTCATCCCCCGCAAGGAGCAAGATCGCCATGCGTCCCACCCATCGGATCCTCGGGCTGGCCACCCTCTCGTTGCTGGCCCTCGCTGCGTGCGGCGACCCGGAGACCCAGACCCCGGCCGCACCCGCCGCCACGAACCCGCCGGCGACATCGCCTGCCGACCCCACCTCACCCGGCAACTCCGACCCGGAAGCACCGGTGGAGGAGCCTGCCGGCGACGCACCCATCGTCGAACCCGGCGCCCTCGACGTCGCCGCCGCCCTACGCAACGCGGCATCGTTCCTCGGCACCCCCGAGGCCGACCTGCCGAGCGACGCGCGCATCGGCGCCCGCGGCGACGAGCAGCTCCCGCTGACCACCGACTTCGTGCCCGGCCGCGCCACGCTCACCCTCGCCGACGACGGCACCGGCACCTTCGTCGTGGTCGAGGTGACCGTCGAGCTGGAGGACCGCGTCCAGGTCGTGAACGCCGACACCCTCCTCGAGAGTGCGGCGTCGATCCTGGGCACTCCCGAGACCGGCGTCGACCCGTCGTGGCGGGTCGGCCGTCGCGGTGAGGAGTCCTTCGCGCTCACCGAGGACTTCGTGGTCGGCCGCTTCACCGTCGAGCTCGACGACGATGGCACCGGCGTCTTCCTCATCAGCTCGGTCACCGTCGAGCTCCCCGGCAGGGTCGAGGTCGTGAGCGCCGACACCCTCCGCGAGCGTGCGAGCGCGCTCATCGGCACCCCCGAGTCCGACTTGAGCGACGACGCCCGTCTCGCCCGGCGCGGCGACGAGTAGCTGCCGCTCACCATGGACCTGCAGATCGGCCGCTTCACCTTCGAGCTCGACGACGACGGCACCGGCACCTTCGTGGTGACCGCCGTCCAGATCG
>CAYRXQ010000288.1:0-4023 GCA_964428115.1 uncultured Ilumatobacteraceae bacterium | reverse complement strand
CCAAGAGCAACGAAGCCGGCATGAAGTACTACCTGCTCGGCGTGTTCGCCTCGGCGGTCCTGCTGTACGGGATGAGCTTCCTCTACGGCACCACCAACTCCACCAAGCTCACCGACATCGGCGCGGCACTGGTCGAGGGCGAGCTGATGGGCATGCAGGTCCTCGCGGTCGTGTTCGTGCTCGCCGGCCTGGCCTTCAAGATCTCGGCGGTGCCGTTCCACACCTGGGCCCCCGACACCTACGAGGGCGCACCGACCCCGGTCACCGCGTTCCTGTCGGTCGCCTCGAAGGCCGCCGGGTTCGTCGCGATCATGTCGCTGCTGTTCGTCGCCCTGCCCGCCGCCTCCGAGGTCTACGAGCCGATGCTGTGGGTGCTGGCCGCACTGACGATGACCATCGGCAACCTCGTCGCCCTGCGCCAGACCAACCTCGTGCGCATGCTCGCCTACTCGAGCGTCAGCCAGGGTGGGTTCATCCTGATGCCGCTGGCCGTGTCGGGCACCGGCGACGCCGCCGACTCGGCGCTGCGCGCCGTGGTCGTCTACCTGGTCATCTACGCCTTCATGAACCTCGGCGCCTTCGCCGTGGTGATCGCCGTGGCCCGCAAGACCCGCAGCGGCGAGATCGAGTCGTTCGGCGGCCTGTTCAGCTACGCACCCGGGCTGGCCACGCTCATGACGATCTTCCTGGCCTCGCTGGCGGGCATCCCGCCGCTGGGCGGCTGGATCGCGAAGTTCAACGCGTTCCGCACGGTGCTGCAGGCCGACACGACCTCGGCCTACGTCCTGGCCGTCATCGCAGCGGTCAACACGGTCATCGCGGCCACCTACTACATGAAGGTGCTCCGTCAGATGTGGATGGCACCCGTGCCCGACGGCGACACCACGCCCGTGCGGGCCCCGGCGCCGATCATGGCTGCGCTCGGCATCACCGCGGCGGGCACGATCCTGCTCGGCGTGCTGCCCGGTCTGGTGCTGCGCTTCGGCGATCTCCAGGACCTCACCGGCGCTCTCGGGGGCTGAGCCGACGTGCCGCCCCCGAACGGCGGCCCGGCGCTGGCCGAGATCCGTCGGGCGATCACCGTCGCCGGCGGCGCGATCGGCTTCGACGAGTTCCTCGGCCTCGCGCTGTACGGCGAGCAGGGCTTCTACACCCGGCCCGCGGAGGAGGGCGGCGGCGCTGCGGGGCGCCGTGGCGACTTCCTGACCTCGCCCGAGGTCGGCCCGCTGTTCGGCGCCGTGGTGGCGCGGTTCCTCGACGCCGAGTGGGGGCGGCTCGGTCGGCCCGACACGTTCACCCTGGTCGAGGCCGGCGCCGGACCGGGGACCTTGGCCCGATCCGTCCTCGCCGCATCACCCGAGGTGGCGCGAGCCGGCGCCCTGCGGTACGTGACGGTCGAGGTCTCGGCCGCCCAGCGCGCCCGTCACCCCGAGGGCGTGCATCCGATCGCCGAGCTGACCGACGTCGCCGCGCTGGCCGAGCCTCCCGGCGACCCGCTCACCGGGGTCGTCCTGGCGAACGAGCTGCTCGACAACCTGCCGTTCCGCCTGGCCGTGTTCGACGGCGGCTGGCGCGAGGCGTTCGTGGTGGAGGGTCCCGACGGGGCGCTGGCCGAGGTGCTCAGCGCACCGTTCGACCCACCGCCCGCCGGGCTGCCGGCGCGACCGGCACACGGCGCCCGCGCCCCGATCCAGACCGCGGCCCACGACTGGGTCGAGGCGGCGCGGGGGCTGCTGGCCCAGGGCAGCGTCGTCGTCGTCGACTACGCGGTGGCGCGCACGGCGATGCTCGCCGGTCGACCGTGGCGCGAGTGGTTGCGGACCTACCGCGGGCACGAGCGGGGCGGGCACTACCTCGCGGATCCGGGCGGGCAGGACGTCACCGTGGAGGTGGCGCTCGACCAGCTGCCGGCGCCCGATGCGGTGCGGACCCAGGCCCAGTGGCTGCAACGGTGGGGGATCGAGGAGCTGGTGGCCGAGGGGCGCCGGGTGTGGGCCGAGCAGGCGGCGCGGCCGGGTCTCGAGGCGTTGCGGATGCGGAGCCGGGTGAGCGAGTCGGAGGCCCTGCTCGACCCGTCGGGCCTCGGTGGGTTCACCGTGGCCGGGTGGCGGGTCGGCTGACGGGCCCGATCGCCGTCGAGCCGCCCCCGACCGACTCGGGTCGGCTCGTCATCGCGGCGCCGGCGATCACCACGAGCATGCCGACCACGGCCAGCGCGCCCAGGCGCTCGTCGCGGAACGCGACGCCGAGCACGGTGGCGACGATCGGGGTGAAGAAGGTGCCGATCATCCCGCGGACCGGACCGGTGCGGGCGAGCAGGACCCCGTAGACCGCGAACGCCACGCCGGTGCCGAGCGCGCCGAGCACGGCCAGCGCGGCGACGGCCTCGAGCGTGATGGTGCTCTCCTCGAGCCCCTGCAGACCGGCGGGCAGGGTCCACAGGATCGCCGCGATCTGGATGTGGAGCACCACCGGCAGCGCCCCGTATCGGCGCTGCAGCGGGGCCGAGATGTTCACCGCGACGGCGTAGCTCAGCACCGCCAGGATCAGGTACACGATGCCTCGCACATCGGCGCCGCCACCCTCGCCGAGCGATCCGATCGAGATCAGCGCGATCCCGACGAAGCCGATCGTGACCGCCGCGATCCGATACCCGGACGGTCGTGTCCGGGTGAACAGCGCCGTGACGAAGACCGTCATCACCGGCAGGCTCCCGTTGATCATGCCCGCGACGGCGCTCGAGGTGGTCTGCTCGGCGAGCGGGAACAGTAGGAACGGGATCGCCATCCACACCAGGCCGAGCGTGACGACCCGTGGCCACTCGTGGCGGGGGAGCAGGCGGCGTGCCCGGGGGACGAGCGCGAGGGCCAGAGCGCCGAAGCTCACGCGGGCCAAGGGGACGACGGCCGGCTCGACGTCGTCGATGGCGATCGCGATCAGCAGGAAGCTCGATCCCCACACCAACGCCATCACTGCGGTGAGCCCCCACTCGGGCGGACCGAAGCGGAGGCCGGTGTCGTCGGGCGTCCGCTGGGTGGTCACCGGCCGAGTCTGCGGGACCGGCGGCCCCTCCACCAACCCCCGGGCACTGCGAGGGTGGTGCTGCCGGCGCCCCGCCCCGGTGTCCGTCCGCGACGGTCGCCTAGAGTCGCCGCGACCGCGACCACCGTGCGCAACCATCACGAGAGGGGCTTCCGATGGCCGACAGCACCGACGGCACCCACGACACGATCGACGACCTGCTCGCCGAGGCGCGGATCTTTCCGCCCCCGACCGACTTCGCCGCCGCCGCCCTGGTGACCGACCGGTCGTTCCACGAGGAGGCCGAGGCCGACCCCGAGGCCTTCTGGGCCCGACAGGCCCGTGAGCTGATCACCTGGCACGAGCCGTGGCACACGGTGTGCGAGTGGGACCTCCCGTTCTCCAAGTGGTTCGTGGGGGGCACCCTCAACGTGGCCGAGAACTGCCTCGACCGGCACGTCGCCGCCGGCATCGGCGACCGCGTCGCGATCCACTGGGAGGGCGAGCCGGGCGACACCCGCACCGTCACCTACGCCGAACTGCTCGACGAGGTGCAGCGCTTCGCCAACGTGCTGCGCTCGCTCGGCGTGGGCCGCGGCGACCGCGTCAACATCTACCTCCCGATGATCCCCGAGGCGGCCGTGGCCATGCTGGCCTGCGCTCGCATCGGCGCCGCCCACTCGGTGGTGTTCGGCGGGTTCTCGGCCCAGGCCCTGGCCGACCGCATCAACGACGCCGAGGCCAAGGTGCTCGTCACCGCCGATGGCGGCCACCGTCGCGGCGAGGTCTTCGCCCTCAAGCCCGCCGCCGACGAGGCCATCGAGCACACCCCCTCGATCGAGCACGTCGTGGTGGTCAAGCGCGGCGGCAACGACGTGACCATGGTGGAGGGACGCGACCACTGGTACCACGAGCTCGTGGCGGCCGCCGACCCGGTGTGCCCCGCCGAGCCGATGGACGCCGAGCAGCTGCTGTTCCTGCTGTACACCAGCGGCACCACCG
>CAYRXQ010000287.1:0-4041 GCA_964428115.1 uncultured Ilumatobacteraceae bacterium | reverse complement strand
CGATCGCGTGTCGGTGATGCTGCGGCCCGAGCGGCTGCACGTCGCCATGGCCGCCAGCACCGACGGGCGGAGCCTCCCCGGCACGGTGCACGACCTCATCTTCCAGGGGGCATCGGCCCGCCTCGCAGTCCGACTCGGTGACGGGACCGATGTCGTGACCCACGTGGGCACCGATGCCGAGGTGCCGTTCCTGCGACCCGGCGACGAGATCCATCTCGCCTGGAACCCAGGATCGGCATTCCTGATCGCCGGGTGGCCCGACCACGCCGGCGCAACCACCACCGACGTCGATGCGATCGAGGCCTCCCTGTGACCTCGATGCCGTCGCGTCGACCCCGACCCGTGCTGCGCACAGCGCCGCACGGATTCCCGAAAGGCACACCATGACCTCCCGTCCCCAGCCTCGCCGCCGACCCATCCCGCTCTCGCGTCGGCAGCTGTTCCTGCGCGCCGGCGCGCTCGGCGCCGCCGGCATGTCCCTCCCCGCGCTGCTCGCGGCCTGCGGGGGCGACGACGACGAGGGCAGCAGTGCGACGACCGCTCCGGCCGGCACCACGGGCACCACGCCGGCCGGGGGCGGTGGCAACTCGCTGTTCTTCGAGAACTGGCCTGCCTACATCGACCCCACCGAGGACGGCGCCACCGGCACGGTCGACCGCTTCGTGGCCGCGACCGGCATCGACATGCGCTACACCGAGGCCTACAACGACAACAACGAGTACTTCGCCACGATCCAGCCGGTGCTCGGCCGCGGCGAGACGATCGAGCCCGACATCATCGCCCCCACCAGCTGGATGGCCGGCCGCCTCATCAACCTGGGCTGGGTCGACCCGCTGCCGCTCGACCTGGTCCCGAACGCGGCCAACCTGCGCGCCGATCTGAAGAACCCTGCCTGGGACCCGACCGGCGAGTTCTCCCTGCCGTGGCAGACCGGCTTCGGTGGCATCGCCTACAACATCGAGGCCACGGGCCGTGAGATCACCAGCGTCGACGACCTGTTCGATCCCGAGTTCGCCGGCCGCGTCGGCATGCTCACCGAGATGCGCGACACCATCGGCGTGGTCGCGCTCGGCATGGGCGTCGACATCACCTCGATCACCAGCTTCGACGACCTCGCCGCCGTGTTCGAGCGGATCGAGCAGGCCAAGGCCTCGGGGCAGATCCGCCGGTTCCACGGCAACGACTACTTCGACGACCTCGCCAACGGGAACCTCGCGATCACCATCGGCTGGTCGGGCGACATCCCCCAGATCGGCAGCGACGCCGTCCGGTTCCTGTTCCCCGAGTCGGGCGCCACCAGCTGGGCCGACACGATGGTGCTGCCCAAGGGCGCCGTCAACCGCGAGGCCGCGGCGCAGTGGATGAACTTCGTCTACGACCCCGAGCAGGCGGCGCAGATCACCGCCTGGGTGGGCTACGTCTCCCCCGTCGCCGGGGTGCGCGACTTCGTCGCCGAGATCGACCCGTCGATCGCCGAGGACCCGCTGATCTTCCCCGACGACGAGACGCTCGCCCGGACCTACGGGTTCGCGTCGGTGAGCGACGAGGTCGAGGCCGAGCTCGACGCTGCGTTCTCGCAGATCGTCGGCGCGTGATCGGTCGCGGCCAGGCACCGGCATGAGCGACCTCGACGTGAGGACCGAGCACTTCCGGCCCGTCGCCCTCTGGGCGCGGCCAGAGCTGCTCGGTCCCGCGTCACTCGGTGGTGCGGGCCTGCTGCTCGTGGCGGTCGGGGCCCGGTGGGTCACCGGGCCCCTCGCCACGGTCGCACTCGCGCTGGTCCTGGCCGCGGTGGTCGGCCTCGTCATCACGGCGATCACCGGCGGGCCCGAGGCCCGCCGACAGCTCGCCCCGTACGGGCTCCTCAAGCCCGGCATGCTCTGGCTGGCGTTGTTCTACCTGGCCCCGCTCGTCACGCTCCTGCGACTCTCGCTGTCGACGCTCCCGAGCCGCTTCGCCGTCGACGCCGAGTTCGACTGGAACATCGGCAACTACACCACCGCCCTCACCGACTTCTGGCCGCAGTTCCAGCGCGCCTTCACCTACGCCGGGATCGCGACGGTGCTGACGATCCTCATCGGGTACCCGCTCGCCTACGTCATCGCGTTCCGCGGTGGGCGGGCCAAGACGTTGCTGCTCGGGCTCGTGGTCATCCCCTTCTTCACCTCGTACCTCATCCGCACGATCGCGTGGCGCAGCCTGCTCGCCGACCAGGGCCCGGTGGTCGGCTCCCTCGACGCCCTCGGCATCTCCCGGGTGCTCGACGCCGTCGGCATCATGGACAACGGTCGCCTGCTCAGCACGCCTGCGGCGGTGATCGGCGGGCTCACCTACAACTTCCTGCCGTTCATGGTCCTGCCGATCTACGTGAGCCTCGAGAAGATCGACCCCCGACTCGTGGACGCCGCCCGCGACCTCTACTCGAGCACCCCCGCCGCGTTCCGCAAGGTGGTGCTCCCGCTCTCGCTGCCCGGCGTGTTCGCCGGCACGCTGCTCACCTTCATCCCCGCCTCGGGCGACTTCGTCAACCAGCTGTACCTCGGCAACCCGAACACGTCGATGATCGGCAACTCGATCCAGGACCAGTTCCTGGTCCAGAACAACGTGCCGCTGGCCTCGGCCATGTCGTTCGTGCTGATGGCGATCATCACGGTGTTCGTGATCA
Organism: uncultured Ilumatobacteraceae bacterium; assembly: GCA_964428115.1. GTDB lineage: Bacteria > Actinomycetota > Acidimicrobiia > Acidimicrobiales > Ilumatobacteraceae > CAYRXQ01. Next base: position 1,376 of record CAYRXQ010000287.1, on the reverse strand, counting down.
TCTACAGCCGGTTCTTCGGGACGGACGACCTCGCATGAGCGGCCCCACCTCCACCCGCGGTCGACTGGCGACCTGGGGTCTCAACCTCTACGCCGCGGCCGCCCTGATGTACCTGTTCGTGCCGATCGCGTGGATCGTCGTCTTCTCGTTCAACGAGCCGCTCCGGTCGTACAACGTCGAGTGGAACCGGTTCACGCTCGCGAACTGGCAGGACCCCTTCGGCGAGACGGCCCTCACCGACGCCTTCATCGAGAGCCTCAAGATCGCCGCGCTGTCCACCACCGTGGCCACGGTCCTCGGCACGCTGATCGCGCTGGCGCTGTCGCGCTACCAGTTCCGCGGCAGCGGGCCGCTGAACTTCCTGCTCGTGCTCCCCCTCACCACCCCCGAGGTGGTGCTCGGGTCGTCGATCGCCACGCTGTTCCTCGACTGGGACGTGACCCGTGGGTTCACCACGGTGGTGATCGCCCACATCATGTTCCAGGTGAGCTTCGTGGCGCTGACCGTCCGGGCGCGCGTCCGAGGCTTCGACTGGACGCTCGAGCAGGCCGCTCAGGACCTCGGCGCCACCCCGCTGCGCACCTTCTGGAAGGTCACCTTCCCGCTGATCCTGCCCGGCATCCTCGCCGCCGCGCTGCTGTCGTTCGCGCTCTCGCTCGACGACTTCATCATCACGCTGTTCAACGCCGGCTCGCTGAGCACGTTCCCGCTGTACATCAACGGCAGCTTCCGAGTGCGCTTCCCACCGCAGGTCAACGTGTTGGCCACGACCGTGCTCATCGTGAGCGTGCTGCTCATGGCCACGGGCTTCCTGTGGGGCCTGCGCGACAAGCGCCGCTCCGCTCGCTGACCACCGCAGCTCGGGAGTCACCGCGCCGCTGGGTCCTCCTGCGAGGCGGGCGAGGCGAGCGCCGATCCCGGGGCGCACGCGACACGGCCCGCCACCCTGCCCCGGTTCGGGCTGGGTGGCGGGCCGTCGTGCGGTCCTGGCGGCGGTTCAGCTCGCCTGGATCTTGATCTCGATGTCGACGCCGGCGGGCAGCTCGATGCGCTGCAGGCTGTCGATCGTCTTCGCATTCGGGTTGACGATGTCGATCAACCGCTTGTGGATCCGCATCTCGAAGTGCTCGCGGGAGTCCTTGTCGACGTGGGGGCCGCGGATGACGGTGTAGCGGTGCTTGTCGGTCGGCAGCGGGATCGGGCCGCGGACCGTGGCGTCGGTGCGGTTCACCGTCTCCACGATCTTCTTGGTCGACTGATCGATGATCTCGTGGTCGAACGCCTTGAGACGGATGCGGATGCTCTGTGCCATGGGGGTCTCTTCTCTCTCGTCTCGTCAGGTCACTTGAGGATCTTGATGACTCGGCCCGCACCCA
>CAYRXQ010000286.1:370-4064 GCA_964428115.1 uncultured Ilumatobacteraceae bacterium | reverse complement strand
GCATCGGCACCTACGTCAAGGGCAGTGCCGAGACCCACGCCGAGGTGGGTGACCGCACCAACGACGCCGTGCGGGTCGATGCGTCGGCCCTGCGATGCCGGATGGTCGGCGAAGGTGGCAACCTCGGGCTCACCCAGCGCGCCCGGGTGGAGTACGCGCTGGCCGGCGGGCTCGTGTACAGCGACGCGATCGACAACTCGGCCGGGGTCGACTGCAGCGACCACGAGGTCAACATCAAGATCCTGTTGGGTGACGCGATCGCGTCGGGCGCCCTCGATCCGGCCGACCGCAACGCGCTCCTCGAGGAGATGACCGACGAGGTCGCCGAACTCGTGCTCGACGACAACCAGGCACAGACCCTGGCGCTCGTCATCGCCCGTCACCAGTCGTTCGCCATGGTCGACGTGCACGCTCGGTACCTCGACCTGCTCGAGGCCGAGGGGTGGCTCGACCGCACCCTCGAGGACCTGCCGAGCCCCAAGGAGATCGCCGACCGGCAGGCGCAGGGGAGCGGGTTGCGTGCACCGGAGTTCGCCGTGATGATCGCCTACACCAAGAACGCGGATGTCACCGAGCTGCTGGCCAGCGAGGTCCCCGACGATCCTGCGCTCGATGCCGACCTCGCCGCCTACTTCCCGCGTGCCCTGCGCGAGCGCTTCCCCGACGCGATCCGCGGGCACCGGCTGCGGCGCGAGATCGTGACCACTCGGCTCGTCAACCAGATGGTCAACCTGTCGGGGATCTCCTTCGATCACCGGATGACCGAGGAGACGGGCGCCTCGGTGGCCGACGTCGCCCGGGCGTGGCTGGCGGTCCGCGAGATCCTCGGGTTCGACCGGCAGTGGGCATCGATCGACGACCTGGGCACCTCGGTCCCCCTCGCCGCCCAACTCGACCTGTTCATGGACGCACGGCGGATGGCCGAGCGCTGCGTGCTGTGGCTGCTGCGCAACCGGCGGCCGCCGCTCGAGATCGAGGCCACGGTCCAGGAGCTCCAACGACCGGTCCGCTGGCTCGGTGAGCACCTCCAGCCGCTCCTGCTCGGCGACATGGCAGACGCCGTGGCCGCGATGGAGCGTGAACGCTGCGAGGCCGGCATCCCAGCGGCGCTCGCCCGAGCCTCGAGCGTGTGGCGGCTGCTCCACACCGGGTTCGACCTGGTGCAGATCTCACACCGAGCCGACGTGCCCCTCGCGGGGACGGCGACCGCGTACTGGCACCTGTTCCACCGGCTCGACCTGATGTGGCTGTGGGAGGGCATCGGCGCGCTGCCGCGGGCCACGCGGTGGCAGAACCAGGCGCGTTCGGCCGTCCGCGACGACCTGCTCAGCGTCCTCGCCGCGCTCACCCACACCGTGGTCACCGCCGCCGGCGACTCCGTCGACCGGTCGATCGACGAGTGGTCGGTCACCAACGAGCGGACCATCGCCCGCGTCGAGTCGATCCTCACCGAGATCCGACGGACCGAGGCCCACGACCTCACGACGCTGTCGGTGGCCCTGCGCCAGCTGCGCAACCTCGTCCAGACCTCGGTGGTCAGCCGCTGAGGCCCGGGCGCGGCGGGGATAGCGTCGGGACGGTCATGTCGACCACACCCCGCTTCCGCTTCGCGCCCTCGCCCACCGGCTTCTTCCACGTCGGCGGGGCCCGGACCGCGCTCTACAACTGGGCGCTCGCACGGCGGCTCGGCGGCCGGTTCGTGCTCCGCATCGAGGACACCGACGAGGCCCGGAACCGGCCCGAGTGGACCCAGGGGATCATCGACGCGCTCGCGTGGATCGGCATCGGGAGCGACGACCCGACCTTCGAAGGCCCGTACTTCCAGAGCGAGTACGCGGGCGCGCACCTCGAGGCGGCCGCCCGGCTCGTCGAGGCCGGCGCCGCGTACTACTGCGACCTGACCCCCGAGCAGGTGCAGGAGCGGGCGAAGGCGTCGGGCACCCCGGGCTACGACGGCTTCTCGCGCGACCGCGGGCTCGGGCCCGGCCCCGGGCGGGTGCTGCGCTTCCGCGTCCCCGAGGGCGCGACCATCGTCGACGACCTGGTGCGCGGCCGAGTGGAGTTCGACAACGCCAACATCGAGGACTTCGTGCTCGTGCGAGGCAACGGCACGCCGGTGTTCCTGCTGGCCAACGTGGTCGACGACCTGAGCATGGACATCACCCATGTGGTGCGCGCCGAGGAGCACCTCCCCAACACCCCCAAGCAGCAGATGCTGTGGGCCGCGCTGGGCCACGAGCCGCCCACCTGGGCCCACGTGCCGGTGCTGGTGAACGAGCAGCGCAAGAAGCTCTCGAAGCGGCGCGACAAGGTCGCGCTCGAGCAGTACCGCGAGGAGGGCTTCCTCGCCGATGCGATGGTCAACTACCTCATGACCCTCGGCTGGGCGCCGGCGGGCGACACCGAGATCGTGCCCTGGGTGCAGATCGAGGCCGACTTCCGCCTCGAGGACGTGAACCACGCGCCGGCCTTCTTCGACGTCAAGAAGCTGGCCGCCTTCAACGGCGAGTACATCCGGAAGCTGTCGGTCGACGAGTTCACCGCGGCCTGCGACGAGTGGCTGCCCGAGACCTGGGACCGCGCCGTGTTCGCCGATCTGGCCGAGCACGTGCAGACCCGCGTCGTGACGATGGCCGACGTCGCGCCGATGGTCGACTTCGTGTTCCTCGCCGACCCCGAGATCGACGAGGCGGCCTGGGCCAAGACGATGGGTGCCGAATGGGCCCGGCCGCTGCTGCACGACGTGGTCGCCGCCTACACCGAGGTCACCTGGGATGCCGCTTCGCTCAAGGCGTCGCTCGAGACGATCATGGAGCGCTTCGAGCTCAAGCTGGGCAAGGCGCAGGCGCCTGTGCGGGTCGCTGTCACCGGTCGGACGGTCGGTCCGCCGCTGTTCGAGTCGCTCGAGGTGCTGGGGCGCCACGAGACGCTCCGACGCCTGCACGCAGCGCTCGACGACTGATCGCTACCGTGACGGCGTGAGCGACGACCCGCTGTGGGCGCCCACCGTGGGCTCCGGGCCGCCCCCGGACTCGGTCGCGTCCACGGCGCCGCCGGCGGGGGCATCGGGGTCGGGGTCGTCGGTGGCCGGATCGACGGGCGCCGGGTCGGCTCGTGTCGCCCGGCGGGTCGGGATCACCGACGAGGTCGAGATCGTGCCGATGGCCGAGGCGGTCCCGCCCGGCCCCGGCGGGGCTCGGCTCCGTCGCCGACGTCGTCGCTGGCCGGTGGTGCTGGCCGTGCTCCTGTTGGTGGTGCTGCTCCCGCTCGGGTATTACCTGGTCTCGCTGGCCCAGGTGTGGTCGACGGGCCGCTCCGACCAGGCCCGCCCGGTCGACGCGATCGTCGTGCTCGGCGCCGCCCAGTACGACGGGCGACCGTCGCCCCAGCTAGCGGCCCGGCTCGACCACGTGGTGGCGCTGTGGCCCGAGGGGCTCGCCCCGCTCGTGATCACCACCGGCGGCAACCTCCCCGGTGACCGCTTCACCGAGGCCGAGGCCTCGGCCTGGTACCTCGCCGAGCGCGGCGTGCCCGCCGAGGCGATCCTGCAGGAACCCGCCGGAACCGACACCTACAGCTCCATGGAGGGGGTGCGGGACCTCCTCGACGCGCGCGGCCTCGACGAGATCCTCATCGTCACCGACCCGTACCACGCGCTGCGCAGCCGTCTGATCGCCGAGGAGCTCGGGTTGAC
>CAYRXQ010000286.1:0-360 GCA_964428115.1 uncultured Ilumatobacteraceae bacterium | reverse complement strand
CCCCGACCAGCGTCGTGACCGGGTCGGCCTCGCTGCGCCGCCATCTGCAGGAGGCGGGCGGGGTGGCGCTCGGGCGCGTCATCGGGTTCGACCGGCTGCGTGGTCGCTCGGGGTGATCCCGGTACACTCTCGCCCGCACTCCAGTGGGGAGTGGTGTAACTGGCAACACAGCAGATTCTGGTTCTGTTATTAGGGGTTCGATTCCTCTCTCCCCAGCTCACGAACGCCGGCCCCTGTGGGCCGGCGTTCGTCGTTCCGGCCCGGGTGTGATCCCGGGGACCTCCTGCTATCGTTCCGACCCGCTACTTGGCCCGTTCGTCTAGTGGCCTAGGACACCACCCTCTCAAGGTGGCGGCACGG
>CAYRXQ010000285.1:0-4071 GCA_964428115.1 uncultured Ilumatobacteraceae bacterium | reverse complement strand
AGCCACCCCAGCGGCGCCCGCCGGCCCCGCCGGGCGCGCCAAGGCCGCCGCCCCGGCCGCACCGCCGCCCCCGGCCAAGGTGCACCCGACGGTCATCGCGGCCAAGTCGCGTCGCAAGATCCCGTTCTGGGCGATGGCCGCCCTCAGCCTGATGCCGGTGTGGGTGTTCATGTACGCCCGCTCGCTCACCGACCAGGCCGAGACGGTCGAGGGCCCCCTCGGGCTCGGCGCCGAGGTCTACGGCAGCTGCGCCTCCTGCCACGGCGGTGACGGCGGCGGCGGCGTGGGCTACGCCTTCACCGGCGGGTCGATCCTCGCGACCTTCCCCAACATCGAGGACCAGCTCCGCTTCACCTACTACGGCACGGGCGCCTATCAGTTGGCCGGGGTCGAGATCCCCGGCAACCCCGATCGCGAGGGTGGCCCGCACGTCACCGGCGCCCAGGGCGTCATGCCCCAGCAGGGCTCCGCAGCCGGCGGCGACCTGACCGACTACCAGATCCTGGCCGTGGTCTGCCACGAGCGGTACGCCCTCGGCGGTGCCGACCCCACGAGCGCCGAGTGGGCCGAGGAGTTCGAGACCTGGTGCTCCGAGGAGTCGGAGATCTTCGCCGGGCTCCAGGGCGGCGCGATGAGCTTGCAGACGCTGGAGTCGTCGGTCGACGGCATCATCCCGATCGGCATGGAGCCGGCGCCGGGATCGCCCGCCGGCGAGTGAACGGTCCCGCCGACGTCCTGGTCGTCGGCGGCGGACCTGCCGGGGCGGCGCTGGCCATCCACCTGGCCGAGCACGGCCACGACGTGGTGGTGCTCGAACGTCGAGTACCCCCGCGGATGAAGACCTGTGGCGACGCGCTGTCGCCACGAGCGCTCGCCGAGCTCTCGCGGCTCGAGCTCGGCCCCGAGGCCCGAGAGCTCGGGCACCGCATCGACCGCATCCGACTGCACGGGTACGGCGGGTCGACCGAGTTGGCCTGGCCCTCCCATCCGGCACTGCCCGACCACGCCCTGGTGGCACGCCGCGACCGGCTCGACCAGCTGGTCCTCGACCGTGCCGCCACCGTCGGCGCCCAGGTGCTGGTCGGCCACGAAGCCGTCGCGCCGGTGATCGAGCGCGGGTTCGTGCGTGGCGCCGAGGTGCTCGGCCCCGATGGTGCCGAGCAGACCGTTCGTGCCCGCTACACGGTGGTGGCCGACGGGGCGAACAGTCGGTTCGGTCGGGCGCTCGGCACCTCCCGCGAGCGCGACTGGCCGTACGCCACCGCGATCCGCACCTACTACTCGTCGCCGTACCACGACGAGCCCGTGATCGAGGCGGTGGTCGACCTGGTCGACCGCGACGGCGTCCCGCTGGCCGGCTACGGCTGGGTGTTCCCCGAGGGCGACGGCACCGTGAACGTCGGGGTCGGCGTGGTGTCGACGATGCGGGAGTTCACCTCGGTCAACACCTCTCACCTGTTGGCCACGTTCGCCGAGACCCTCGCCGACCGGTGGGGCATCGATCCGGCCGCGCCGATCATGCCGGCGGTCAGCGGACGCATCCCGTTGGGGGCCTCCATCCGACCGGTCGCCGGGCCGACGACCTTGGTCATCGGCGACGCCGGCGGCAACGCCCTCCCGATCACCGGCTCGGGCATCGACGGCGCCTACCGCACGGCCCGCCTCGCGGCCGAGGTCCTCCACGAAGCGCTCACCACCCAGAGCTCGACCGCGCTGCAGCGCTATCCGGCGATGGTCCGCGACGAGCTCGGCACGACCTTCGAGGTCGGTCGCTTCGTCGACCGCGCCGGTCGGCACCCCGGTCTCGTCCGCCGAGTGGGTCGTCTGGCGGTACGCCACCCACGTGCCGCCGAGGCGATGGTCCGAATGGCGACCGACGCGATCCGACCCGATCGCCGCGGCCCGGCCGGCGTGTTGCACTCGCTCGCACTCACGGCGAGCCGCGTCGCCCCCGACACCTGAGCGGCACCCGGGAAGCGAGACCGAGGTGCCGGCTCAGCCGGCGACCGAGAGCACCGTGGCGAGCAGCGCCGACGGCGCGGCCCGCAGGGCGTCGGCCGCCGGTGTCGACGGCAGGCGGTCGCAGACGCGCTCGGCCTCGGCCACGTAGTCGCGGGCCGCGGCGATGGCGCTGCCGAGACCGGGGCCCGAGCGCACCAGTGCGAGCGCCCGGTCGCGACCGACGGCGTCGAGCGGAGCGCCGAGCAGTTCGCGCAGCTCGATGGCCGCGCCGTCGGCGAGCACGAGCGTGCGCAGCACGGGCAGCGTGTACACGCCCTCCACGAGGTCGTGCCCGGCCGGCTTGCCGAGCTGCTCCTCGGTGGCCGTCACGTCGAGCAGGTCGTCGACGATCTGGAAGACCATGCCGTAGGCGTTGCCGTAGTCGGTGAGCGCATCGATCACGTCACGGTCGAGCCCGGCGACGATGCCGCCGATGCGCGCCGCCGTGCCGTACAGCGAGGCGGTCTTGCCGTGGATCGAGGAGAGGTAGCTGGCCTCGGTCCGCGTCGGGTCGTAGGTGTGGCGCAGCTCCTCGATCTGGCCCTCGCACAGCCACCCGATCGTTCGAGCGAGCAGCCCGGCCACCTCGGTGCCGAGCGAGGCCGCGATCTCCGAGGCCCGGGCGAGCAGGAAGTCGCCGGCCAGGATCGCCTGCAGGTTGCCCCACTTGGCGTTGACGGTCTCCACCCCACGGCGTGTGGTGGCGTCGTCCATCACGTCGTCGTGGTAGAGCGAGCCGAGGTGCACGAGCTCGCACGCCACCCCGCCGCGGACCACGTCGTCGCTGGCCACCACGCCGCCCACCTGTGCGGCGACCACGGCCAGCACCGGACGCAGGCGCTTGCCGCCGGCGACGATGAGGTGCGACGCGATCTCGGTGAGGTACGGATCTGCGGTGACCACCGAGGTCCGCATCGCAGCCTCGATCCGCTCGCGGTCCGCGTCCATCCCCGGCAGTGCGAAGAGCGGGGACGACACGGGGGCGTCGGACACGCTCCGCAGGCTACGTCCCCCCTGGACCCTCGGGGAACATCGACCCAGGATTCTCCCGGTGACCACTCGCTCGACGGTCCGAGGTCACCAGACCGCGCCTGGGGGACGATCCGTCGTTCCGACGGGCCACCGGTAGAGTGATCCCACGAATCCCGCCACTCGTGGAAAGGGCAGCACATGTTCGAACGCTTCACCGATCGGGCCCGCCGGGTCGTGGTGCTCGCCCAAGAAGAGGCGCGTCTCCTCAACCACAGCTACATCGGGACCGAGCACATCCTCCTGGGTCTGATCCACGAGGGTGAAGGTGTCGCCGCCAAGGCGCTCGAGAGCCTCGGCATCTCGCTCGAAGCCGTCCGCAACCAGGTCGAGGAGATCATCGGGCAGGGCGGCTCCTCGCCGTCGGGCCACATCCCCTTCACCCCGCGGGCCAAGAAGGTGCTCGAGCTGTCGCTGCGCGAGGCGCTCCAGCTCGGCCACAACTACATCGGCACCGAGCACATCCTCCTCGGCCTCATCCGCGAGGGCGAGGGCGTGGCGGCGCAGGTGCTCGTCAAGCTCGGCGCCGACCTGTCGCGGGTCCGCCAGCAGGTCATCCAGCTCCTCTCCGGCTACCAGGGGCCCGCCGCCGCCGGTGGCCGCTCCGAGTCGGGGCAGCCCGGCGCACCCACCGGTGCCCCCGGCAAGGAAGAGGCCGGCGACAAGGGCTCGAGCCAGATCCTCGACCAGTTCGGCCGCAACCTCACCCAGATGGCCCGCGAGCACAAGCTCGATCCGGTCATCGGGCGCACCCGCGAGCTCGAGCGGGTCATGCAGATCCTCTCGCGCCGCACGAAGAACAACCCGGTGCTCATCGGTGAGCCCGGCGTCGGCAAGACCGCGATCGTCGAGGGCCTCGCCCAGAAGATCGTCAACGACGACGTGCCCGACACCCTGCGCGACAAGCAGCTCTACACGCTCGACCTCGGTGCCCTCGTAGCCGGGTCGCGCTACCGCGGCGACTTCGAGGAGCGCCTCAAGAAGGTCCTCAAGGAGATCAAGACGCGCGGCGACATCGTGCTCTTCATCGACGAGATCCAC
>CAYRXQ010000284.1:0-4092 GCA_964428115.1 uncultured Ilumatobacteraceae bacterium | reverse complement strand
CGTCGGCAACGTGTACCGGGCCGAGGCGCTCTTCGTCCACGGCATCCATCCCGAGCGGCCTGGCGCCGCCTGCACGACCGATGAGCTCGACGAGCTCTGGGCCACCATCACCGAGATGCTGCGGGCCGGCGTGCGCGCCAACCGCATCGTGACCGTCGCGCGGGCCGAGCTCGACCTGCCGCGTGGTGCCCGGATCCCCCGATCGGAGGCGACCTACGTGTACCGACGGGATCGCTGCCTACGCTGCGGAGACGCCATCTCGCGTGGTCCGATCGGCAACCGGACGTGCTACTGGTGCCCCACGCACCAGCCGTCGTGAGAATCCCAGGTCAGGAGACGACATGACTGCGATCGACACCATCCCCGCACTGGTCGACCACGTCCGCGAGGGCGTGGCACGTGGCGGTCTCGCCACGCTCGACCAGCGGCGCACGCAACTGCACCAGCTCCGACGGTTCCTGGTCGAGGAGGAGCCCCGCATCGTCGCGGCCCTGGCCGCCGACCTCGGCAAGCCGGCGATCGAGGCCTACACCACCGAGATCGGCTTCACGATCGGTGAGATCGACCACACGCTGTCGAACCTCGAGCGGTGGAACCGAGCCCAGAAGGTCCGACTGCCGCTCACCCTTCGCCCCGGAACGGCACGCCTCGTGCCCCAGCCGCTCGGCACCGTGCTCGTGATCGCCCCCTGGAACTACCCGGTCCAGCTGCTGCTCGCGCCGTTGGTGCCCGCACTGGCTGCCGGCAACGGCGTCGTGCTCAAGCCCTCCGAGGTGGCACCAGCGACCTCGGACCTGATCGCCGAGGCCCTGCCCCGGTACCTCGACGAGCGCGTCGTGGTCGTCGTGCCCGGCGGCGTCGCCGAGACCACCGTGCTGCTCGAGCAGCGCTTCGATCACATCTTCTACACGGGCAACAGCACCGTCGGTCGGATCGTCATGCGAGCCGCGGCCGAGCACCTCACCCCGGTCACCCTCGAGCTCGGTGGCAAGAGCCCGGCCATCGTCACCCGCGACGCGGACCTCGAGGTGACCGCTCGGCGGATCGCCTGGGGCAAGTTCGTCAACGCCGGTCAGACCTGTGTGGCGCCCGACTACGTCCTGGTCGAGGATCCCGTGCACGACGAGCTGCTCGAGGCCCTGCGCACCGCGGTCCGGGCGATGTACGGCGACGACCCGAAGGCCTCGGCCGACTACGGACGCATCGTGAACGAACGGCACCACGACCGGCTGACGGGGCTGCTCGATGCCGGTGGGTTCGAGCGCGTCGTGTTCGGCGGCGACCGCGATCGGGACGACCGCTACCTCGCGCCGACGGTCGTCGCCGGTGTCGATCCGGCCGCACGGCTGATGGCCGACGAGATCTTCGGACCGATCCTGCCCGTCCTGCGGGTGCCCGATCTCGACCATGCCATCTCGTTCGTCACCGCTCGGCCGACACCGCTCGCCCTCTACGTGTTCAGTCGCGACGACGGGGTCGTCGACCGGGTCGTTCGCCACACGTCCGCCGGCGGGGTCACCGTGAACCACACGCTGCTGCACCTCGCCGCCCCGGACCTGCCCTTCGGTGGGATCGGCCCCAGCGGGATGGGGGCGTACCACGGCAAGGCCGGCTTCGACGTCTTCTCCCACGCCAAGCCCGTGCTGCACAAGCCGTTCCGCCCCGACCCGAGCCTGATGTACCCGCCCTACGGACGAGTGAAGCAGGCCATCCTGCGACGCGCGCTCTGACCGAGCGCGTCGATCACTGGGCCGTCCAGGCCGGCGCGTCGGGCTCGCCGCGCCACCACCGCAGTCGCCGTGCCGCTTCGTGGGCAGCGGCCGGGTCGCCACGTCCGGCGCGCAGGCGCAGCAACGTCGCGGCCACCAGGCGCAGCTCGGCGTAGGCGGCCGAGCGCGGCGACCAGGTGAGGTCCTCGCCGTAGCCACGGGCGAACTCGGGCAGCACCGCGGGGTCGCCACCCCACCGGAGGTGCAGCGTGGCGAGGGCCCCGACGTCCCAGGCGGGCGGCGCCGTGCACAACAGATCCCAGTCGAGCAGCACGACCCCGTCCCGGGTCATGATCACGTTGCCCGGATGAACGTCGCCGTGGCACAGCACCGGGCCGTCGTCGAGTGACGACCGCCAGTCGGCGTGCCGCTCGAGCGCTTCGAGGATCCCCTGTCGGGCAGCCGGGTCGAGGAGGTCGTCGACCTCGGCGAGCATCGCGTCGAAGTCCCACCAGGGGAACCGGTCCGGGCGCGGGCACGGGTAGCCGACCGGCACCACCGTCGCCCGGTCGAGCCCGTGGACCCGCCGGACCAACGCGCCGACCTGCGACCACGCGATCGGCGCGCCGCTCGGCTCCAGCCGCTCCCACAACGTCGCGGCCAGGCCGTCGGGCCCGAGGACCGGGTCGCCCGCGGGTCGCGGCACGGCCACCCCCTCGGCGGCCAGGCGCAGCGCCAGTGTCGCGGCCAACTCGGGAGGCGCGCTCGGCCGCCCGACCCGGATCACCAGGTCGCCCGAGCCGAACGAGGCGTTCATCCCGGCGCGGATCAGCTCGGGCGGCGGGGTGCCGAGCGCTCGGGCGACCAGCTCGGCCAGGGCACGTGCCGCGGCGAGATCGCCGACCGGGGTGTCGACGAAGGGCCGGTCAGCGAGCGGCACCGAGCACCGTCACCCCGGGGTTGAGCCGCCCCGCCGGATCGAAGCGCTCCTTGATCCGCCGGTGCAGCGCCACCACCGCCGGATCTGGCGTCCGGTGGGGTGCCGGCAGCTCGTGGTGGACCACGCCGACCCCGACCTCGGCCACGAAGCGGCCCGTTCCCACCAACTCGCGCAGCCCCGTCGGCGGGAGGCTCCATCGACCGCCCGTGGGCAGGTGCCCCGGTGGATCCGACGCGGTCAGACCGGCCTGCGCCGCCTCGGCCTCGACGTCGCGGGGATCGCCCTCCAGCAGGACCCAGGTGGTCGAGCCGTCCCACAGCACCGAGCTGGGTCGGTAGAGCGCGGCGACGACGGTCTCGTACTCGCCCGACCCTACGTACCACTGCTCGAATCGCGCTCGCGGGCGGGTGCGCAGGATCACGTCGCCGAGGAAGCCGAGGGTCCCGTACGAGCCCACGAGCAGCCGGCACAGGTCGAACCCAGACACGTTCTTCACCGTCGGACCGCCCACCTGCACGACCTCCCCGGCGGCCGAGACGTATCGAGCCTGTAGGAGCGCATCGCGGAGGTGGCCGGTCCCCAGGCGACGGATGCCGCTGCGGCCCACCGCGAGCGCGCCACCGACCGTGCCCGAGGGCGGCAGGACCACCGACTGGCCCACCTGGGCCAGCGCGTCGTCGAGCTCGGCCACCGGCGTCCCGGCTCCGCACCGCACCGTCATCTCCTCGGCGCGGACCCACTCGATCCCTCCGGGCGCCGCGACCACACGGACCTCGGGGACCCCGCCGCCTCGGGTACCTGCACCCACGATGGTCACCGGGTCGTGCGCGCCCACCTCGTCGGCGAACGCGGTCAGATCCACGCGCCCTCCGGGACCTGGTGGACGTCCCCGCAGCTGGCCGGGCTCGGCAGCACCTTGTGCGGGTTGGCCAACCCCGCGGGGTCGAAGGCGTCCCGGAGTGCGGCCTGGGCGGCCAGGTCGACCGCGGAGAACATCAACGGCATGAGGTCGCGCTTCTCGAGCCCGATGCCGTGCTCCCCGCTCAGCACGCCCCCGGCCGCGACCGAGACGCGCACGATCTCGTCGCCGGCCAGGTGCACCCGCTCGAGCACCCCGGGCTCCCGCCGGTCGAAGACCAGCAGCGGGTGGAGGTTGCCGTCGCCCGCGTGGAACACGTTGAGCACCAGCAGCTCGTAGCGCGCTGCGATCTCGTACACCTGTCGCAGCACGGCCGGGAGCTGCGCTCGCGGCACGACCGTGTCGTGGAGGTAGTAGTTCGGCTTGATGCGCGCGATCGCGCCGAAGGCCGACTTGCGGCCCTTCCACAGCAGCGCCCGCTCGGCCTCGTCGGCCGCCACCCGGACGCTGCGCACGCCGCGGCTGCGGGCGATCGCGACGATGCGCTGCACGTCGGCCTCCACCCCGTGCGGCATCCCCACCAC
>CAYRXQ010000283.1:0-4106 GCA_964428115.1 uncultured Ilumatobacteraceae bacterium | reverse complement strand
CAGCGCGACCGGATGCTGCGCCGCTACGACACGCTGATCATCGACGAGGCCCACGAGCGCAGCCTCAACATCGACTTCCTCCTCGGCTACCTCGCCCAGCTGCTGCCCCGGCGACCCGATCTGAAGGTGATCGTCACCTCGGCCACCATCGACACCGCCCGGTTCGCCGCGCACTTCCACACCGGCGGCGTGCCGGCCCCGATCGTCGAGGTGAGCGGACGCACCTATCCGGTGGAGCTCCGCTACCGGCCCTTCGGCGGCCACCCCGAGGCCCCCGACGACGACGAGCGCGATCAGGTCCAGGCGATCTGCGACGCGGTCGAGGAGCTCGCCCTCGAGGGTCCCGGTGACGTGCTCGTGTTCCTCAGCGGCGAACGCGAGATCCACGACACCGCGGATGCCGTGCGGGCCCTGGAGCTGCGCGACACCGAGGTGCTCCCGCTGTATGCGCGCCTGTCCTCCCACGAGCAGCAGCGGATCTTCGAACCGCACCACGGCCGGCGCGTGGTGCTAGCCACGAACGTGGAAGAGAACTCGATCACCGTGCCGGGGGTGCGGTACGTGATCGACACCGGGACGGCGCGCATCTCGCGATACTCGCGCCGGCTCAAGGTGCAGCGGTTGCCCATCGAATCGATCTCGCGGGCCTCGGCCGACCAGCGCGCCGGACGCTGCGGCCGCGTCGCGCCCGGCATCTGCATCCGGCTGTACGGCGAGGAGGAGCTCTCGCACCGGCCCGCGTTCACCGAGCCCGAGATCCTGCGGACCAACCTGGCCTCGGTCATCCTCCAGATGACCTCGATCGGGCTCGGCGACGTCGCCGCGTTCCCGTTCGTCGAGCCGCCCGATCGGGCAGCGATCCGCGACGGCGAGCTGCTGCTCGAGGAGCTCGGCGCGCTGGTCGACGGCGACCAGGGCGACCGCTCGCTGACCCCGGTGGGCCGACGGCTCGCCCGGTTGCCGATCGATCCGCGGCTCGGGCGGATGGTGCTCGAGGCCGAGCGCTTCGGTTGCGTGCGCGAGGTGCTGGTGATCGCAGCGGCCCTGTCGATCCAGGATCCGCGCGAGCGCCCGCAGGAGCAGCGCGAGGTGGCCAACGCACTCCACAAGCGGTTCGACGTCGAGGGCTCCGACCTGCTGTCGATCGTGGCGCTGTGGGACTACCTGCGCGCCGAGCAGCGCCAGCGCTCGTCCAACCAGTTCCGCAAGCTGTGCCGCGCCGAGCACCTCAACTACCTGCGGATCCGGGAGTGGCAGGACCTCTTCAGCCAGCTGCGGCGGGTGGCCGGCGAGCTCGGGATCCGGGCCGGTGGCGAAGCCGTGACGACCACCGCGCCCGTCGCGCCCGAGGACCTCGACCGCGACGGCGTCCACCGCGCCGTGCTGGCCGGGCTCCTCTCGCACCTCGGCGTCCGCGACCGGACCGGTCGGGAGTACCGGGGCGCACGCGGCTCCAAGTTCGTGATCGCGCCCGGGTCGGTGCTCACCAAGGGCGCGGCCCGCTGGGTGATGGCCGCCGAGCTGGTGGAGACCCACCGCCTCTACGCCCGGCGGGTCGCGGTGATCCGACCCGAGTGGGCCGAGGAGGCCGGCGAGCACCTGCTGAAGCGCTCCTACGGCGAGCCCCGCTGGGAGGCCCAGCGCGGTGCGGCGGTCGTCGACGAGACCGTCACCCTCTACGGGTTGCCGATCGTCGAGCGGCGGGTCGTGCCCTTCGCCCGCGTCGACCGTGCCGGCGCCCGCGCGATGTTCATCCGTCACGCCCTGGTGGAGGGTGACTGGCGCACCCACCACCACTTCGTCGAGCACAACCGTCGGTTCGTCGAGCGCGTCCGCGACATGGAGGCCCGTGTCCGCCGCCGCGACCTCCTCGATGACGAGGCCGTGGAGGACTTCTACGACGCGCGGCTCCCCGACGGCGTGACCTCGAGCCGCCACTTCGACCGGTGGTGGAAGCAGGCCCGACGCGAGACGCCCGAGCTCCTCGACCTCACCGACGACGTGCTGGCCGAGCAGGGGCTGCGCCTCGCCGACTACCCCGACACCTGGGACCTGGGCCGGCTCCGGCTGCCCATCGACTACCGCTACGAACCGGGCGATCCCCTCGACGGGGTGACGGTGCGCATCCCGCTGACGGCCCTCAACCAAGTCGGCGACGGGTTCGACTGGCACGTCCCGGGCCATCGGCCCGACGTGGTCGCCTGGCTCCTGCGAACCCTGCCCAAGGACGTCCGGCGGGCGCTCATCCCGGCCGCCGAGTCGGCCGCCGAGGTGATGCGGCGCCTCGGCCCGCCCGGGGGACGGCTCGTCGATCGCCTCGCCGCCGTCACCTCGCAGGTGGCCGGGGTACCGGTCACCCCCGACATGTTCCATCCCGAGCACCTCGACCCGCATCTGCGGGTCCACCTCGTGGTGATCGACGGTCGCGGTGGCGTGGTCGACGCGGGGTCCGATCCGATCGCGCTGCGCAGCCGCTGCGCCGCGGCGACCCGTGCTGCCATCGCGGCGGCCGTCCCGGTCGAGGAGCGCCGTGGCATCACGGCCTGGGACCAGGGCCTCGGCACCATCCGCCGCGAGGTCGAGGCCGACCTCGGCGACCACGTGGTGCGTGGCCATCCGACCCTGCTCGACGAGGGCGGCACGGTCGCGCTGCGGATCGTCACCTCCGCCCGGGTGCAGGAGCGGTTGCACCGCGAGGGGGTGCGTCGCCTGCTCGTGCTCACCGCGGCGCCGAGCACGGCGTCCCTCGTGCGCGACCTGTCGGGTCGCACGCACCTCGGGCTGGTGCGCGCCGGGGTCCCCGTGGACGAGCTGGCCGACGACTGCGTGCTCGCCGCGGCCGATGCCGTCCTCGCCGGGTCCGGCCTGCCCTGGGACGCCGAACAGTTCGCTGCGGTGCAGCAAGCGGCCCGCGCACGGCTCCGCGGCCTGGCGATCGATGCTCTCGGGGCCGTGGCCGACGTCCTCGACGCCGTCGCCCGGGTCGACCGGCTGCTCGACGGCCTGGTCGCCGAGGCGCTGGCGCCGACGGTGGCCGACGCCCGCTCGCACCTCGATCGGCTCGTCGCACCGGGCTTCGTGATCGACGCCGGTGTCGCACGGCTCCCCGACGTGCTGCGCTACGTCGAGGGGATCGAGCACCGGCTGACGCACCTGGGTGGCGAGGTGGCCAGGGACCAGCGACGGATGGCCGAGGTCCGCCCCCTCGAGCGGCGGTACGCGACCCTGGTCGAGGGCCGCGCCGGGCGCAGCGTCGGCGAGGAGCTGACGTCGATCCGCTGGGAGCTCGAGGACCTGCGGCTCGGTCTGTTCGCCGGGGCCAAGGCGGGGCGGATCACGATGAGCACCGTCAAGCTCGCCAAGCGGCTCTCGGCGTTGGGCGCATGAGCGGAGCGGGCGTGCATCAGGACCGGATCGGGCGGCCACCGCGGACGTTCAAGCCGCGCCGGCGCTCGCTGTCGGCGAGCCGCCAGGTCGACTTCGAGCGCCTGATGCAGACCTGGGCGGTCGCGGTCGAGGGTCCGCCGCTCGACCCGCAGGCCGTGTTCGGACGGTCCGGCCCGATGGTGCTCGACATCGGGATCGGCCACGGCGAGGCCACCGTCGCACTTGCGCTGGCCCGCCCCGACGAGCTGGTGCTGGCCGCCGACGTCCACACCCCCGGCATCGCCCGGGTCCTCGACGAGATCGAGACCCACGGGCTCACGAACCTGCGGGTGGTGCACGACGACGTGCTCGATCTCCTGCCCCGGCTGGCTCCGGGCTCGCTGGCGGGCATCCGGATCTTCTTCCCCGACCCCTGGCCCAAGCGCCGCCAGCAGCACCGTCGGATCGTGTCGCCGTCGACGGTGACGGCTCTCGTCGACCGGCTCGGCCCCGGCGGGACGCTGCACGTGGCGACCGACATCGAGGACTACGCCGCGCAGGTCGAGCGGGTCTGCGAGGCCGAGCCCCGACTGCGCGGTGGCCGGGTCCCCCGCCCCGACTGGCGCCCCGTCACCCGCTTCGAGCTCGCCGCCCGCGCCGCCGCCCGCACCCCCGTCGACCTCATCTACCACCGGTGTCAGACACGCTGCAGCTGATCGCGCTGCAGCTGGCGGCGAGCT
>CAYRXQ010000282.1:0-4128 GCA_964428115.1 uncultured Ilumatobacteraceae bacterium | reverse complement strand
ATCGTCCCAATATTCACATGGGGCTTCGTACGCTCGAACTTCGCCTTGCTCATGGTGATTCTCGTATTTCTCCGAAGTGGGATCGGGTGAACGGTGTGATTGGGTAGTAGCGCCGATCGGGATCGAACCGATGACCTTCCGATTATGAGCCGGATGCTCTGACCAACTGAGCTACGGCGCCAGGCCTGCCCCGACCAGCAGAGCCGGCCGAGTTGGTCGAGCCCTCTGTGGGAATCGAACCCACGACACCAGCCTTACCATGGCTGTGCTCTGCCGACTGAGCTAAGAGGGCGTTCTCGGGACGCGGCAGGGCCGCGGACCGACCGACGAGCATAGCGGCGCACCGGGCGTTCCCACCATGCCGTTGGGCCCTCGACGGGCTCGCGGCCGGCGCTCGCGGCCCTGCACCGGGACCCTGTGCCGTGGCGTTGCGCCGTGCTGCTCGCCGGTACCATCCGACCTCGTGTCCGCAGCCGACTCCCCGCGTGTGACCACCCGTCGGGCGACCGTCGGCGACGCCGAGGCCATCGCCGCGATCTACAACCGCGAGGTCCTCGAGACCACGGCCACGTTCGACCTGGTGCCGCGCTCGCTCGAGGAGCAACGAGCCTGGATCTCGGATCGCACCGGAGCCTTCGCGGCGATCGTCGCGGTCGACGAGCACGACACCGTCCTCGGGTTCGCCGCACTCTCCGCGTACAAGGAACGGGCGGCCTACCGCACGACCGTCGAGGACTCGGTGTACGTGCACCGCGACCACGTCGGTCGGGGCATCGGCCGGCTGCTGCTCGGCGAGCTGGTCGGCATCGCGGCCGTGTCGGGCTTCCACGCCGTCATCGGCCGCATCGAGGCCCGGGGGTCGGCCTCACGGGCGCTGCACGCGGCCTGCGGCTTCGAGCTGGTGGGCGTGGAGCGCGAGGTCGGGCGCAAGTTCAACCGGTGGCTCGACGTCGCCGTCATGCAGCGCATGCTCTGAGCCCACCGACCGCAGCCGCCGACCGCCGCCGGGGCGCGGTCGTCCCCGACCCGGAAGTCGAGGACGCACGTGGAGTGGGCCGGGAAGGATTTGAACCTCCGTAGGCGTACGCCGGCAGATTTACAGTCTGCTCCCTTTGGCCGCTCGGGCACCGACCCTCGCTCGTGCGGCACGCACTGTAGCGCCGCTGTCGCCGAACCCTCCCCCGCCGGGCGGGAATGCGGGTGGCTACCCTGTCGGTCATGCCCAGCTTCGACGTCGTGTCCGAGGTCGACCGCCAGGAGGTCCGCAACGCGGTCGACCAGGCGCAGCGCGAGATCACCACGCGCTTCGACTTCAAGAACACCAACTCCTCGATCGAGCAGCAGGACCTGGTCATCACCTTGCGCACGGTGAGCGAGGATCGCCTCGCGGCGTTGCGGGTGGTGCTCGAGGAGCGGCTGGTCAAGCGAGGGGTCTCGCTGCGCGGCGTGGAGTACGGCACCGTCGAGGAGGCCACCCAGGGCACCGTCCGTCAGACGGTGACGATCAAGGTGGGCATCTCGGCCGACAAGGCCCGCGAGATCAACAAGCTGATCAAGGCCGAGGGCCCCAAGGGCGTGGCGAGTCAGACCCAGGGCGAGACGGTGCGCGTCACCGGCAAGAAGCGCGACGACCTCCAGGCCGTGATCGCTGCACTCAAGGCTGCCGAGCTCGGCATCCCGCTGCAGTTCATCAACTTCCGGGACTGACCTCGGCGGCGGCCACCAGCCGCGCCTGCTGCCGGGCGACCAGCTCGGCGGGAGCCTCGGTCCGCCGGACGCCGGCCTCGCCGGCCCCGGGGTCGCAGGACTGCAGCTGCACCACCCCGTCGGGGAGGACCGACACCGTCGCGTCGGCAGCGGTGGCTCCCTCGAGCGTCCAGGCGATCCATGCCAGCTCGACGGCGGCGATCGCCGCCGGATCGGCGACCGTGAACGTCGCGACAGCGCAGGCACGTCCCGAGGAGACCGCGGGCGTCAGCAGGTCGCCCGACAGTGCATCCACGGTCGAGCCGGCCACGTCGGCGGGGAGGCGACCGGCGAGCACCAGGTACCAGAAGTCGGCGCCCATGGGCTGGGCCGTCCCGTCGGCGACGAAGCCTGCGGGCAGCGTCGGCGTGGGCGCGGGCATCGGTGCCTCGGCCAGGCGCTCGACGGCGAGGGGCACGGCCAGGACGGCCGCCGACGGCCCGCCGACGCCGTTGGTACCCGCAGCGGCCAGGGCAGGTGCACCCAACCCGTCGGTGGCCAGGATCTCATGCGCGATCGGCGCGGGCAGCCCGACGAGCGCAGCGGGGTCGATCGGCGTCGGCGCGGTGGCGGTCACCTCGGCGGCGAGCACACGACCGTGGTGCGCCGCGATCGCGGCGGTCACCAGATCGACCGCCGGAGCGATCCCGAAGGGACGAGCCTGGGCCGCTCCGTCGACGACCGGCTCGGAGACGGCCGTGAGGACCAGCGCGGTGGCCAACGGACCGACGATCGCGGCATCGCGTTCGACACCGGCGAGTGCGACGGGGTGGACGACCCGATCGGCTTCCGGGTCGTACACGACGGGCCGGAGCGAGGCGAGCACGGCGCCGACCGTGGCACCGCTGGGGTTCCCCTCGGCGAGTCCGAGCGCGCGCCACCGGGGCACTGCGTCCACCCAGGTCGATCCGACCAGGGCCGATGCGACGGCATCGCGATGCTCGACCGGGTCGAGACCGACGACGGCGACGGGATCGTCGAAGGCGAGGCCGGCCCGCAGCTCCAGGTCCGACGCGATGGGCTCGACGTCGGTCGCCCACTCCTCGGTGAACAGGATGCGACCGCCGATGACGAATGCAGCCGCCACGGCGGCCGCGATCACCACGAGGAGCACCAGCACGGTCGGCCAGATGCGGCGTCGGCGCGGGGCCGACCGGCGAGTGGCCGCTCGTGGCGATGCCGCAGGGGGTGGTGCCGGCTCGGTTCGGATCTCTCGTGCGGTCACCTGGAGCGGCGGCGCCGGCGCGAGCACGGGCGCGATCACGCCTCCGGCCGGCTGCACCTGCGTGGGAGCGTCGGCGCTGGTGGCCAGGACGGTCGGCGTGGGTGCGGCGACCGCGGCGAGCACCGGTGCGGCGATGGCCGGCTCGGCGAGGACGGGGACTGGAGCCTCGGGCGTCAGGGCGGGGGCGGCGGGTGCCGCCGGCGCGGCCGGTGCGGCGGGTGCAGCCGGTGCAGCCGGTTCGGCGATCATCGCCTCGCCGGTCACGAGCGCGGCGCGCTCCTGTGCGGGCGTGGGGTCGTCGGGCAGTGCCGGGCGGATCACCAGCGGCTCGGGATCCAGCGACTCGGGGTCGAGTGATTCGGGCTCGAGCGACTCGCGCCCGAGCTGCGGAGGCGCGAGCTCCTCGTCCGAGATCGTCGCGTCGGGTGCCGCGACGGCGGTCGATGCGGCCGGCGAGGCTGCCGGCGAGGCAGCGGACGACGTCGACGACGTCGACGGTGGCGGCGGTGCCGGTCGGTCGTCGAAGGTCGGCAGCTTCAGCCGTGGCACCACCGCGGCGCTCGGGTCCTTGGCGACTCGCGCCAGGGCCTCACCGAGGTCGAAGTGGAACCCGGCGCCGCCGGGAGGGTCGTCGCGGTCCACGATCCATCATCGGCCGACCCGGTGGTCGTCTTGAGCCTGGGTTGACGGAGCCCGGCTCAGTCCTCGGCGGCCTGCTCGGTCGCCCGACGGGCGAGCTCGTCGACCACGCTCGCGTCGGCGAGGGTCGTGGTGTCGCCCAGGTTGCGGCCCTCGGCCACGTCGCGCAGCAGGCGGCGCATGATCTTGCCCGAGCGGGTCTTGGGCAGGTCGGGGGTGAAGAAGATCGCCTTGGGCTTGGCGATCGCGCCGATCTCGGCGGCGACGTGGTCGCGCAGCTCCTGGACTGACACCTCCGCGCCGCCGCGGACGGTGACGTAGGCCATGATCGCCTGTCCGGTCGTGGCGTCGTTGGCGCCCACGACGGCGGCCTCGGCCACGGCCGGGTGCGAGACCAGGGCCGACTCGACCTCGGTGGTCGAGATGCGGTGGCCCGACACGTTCATCACGTCGTCGACCCGACCCAGCAGCCACAGGTAGCCGTCGGCGTCGAGCTTGGCGCCGTCGCCGGCGAAGTA
>CAYRXQ010000281.1:0-4138 GCA_964428115.1 uncultured Ilumatobacteraceae bacterium | reverse complement strand
GAGGCCTCCTGGATCAGCGGCAGCGCTTCCTGCATCGACGCCGCGGTGTGGGTCGCACCGAACTCCATCGCCTTCTCGCGCTTGAACTCGACCGGGTCGATCGCCCAGATCTGCTTGGCGCCGGCGAGCTTGGCGCCCTGGATCGCGTTGGCGCCGATGCCGCCGACGCCGACCACGGCCACGACATCGCCGGGGGTCACCTCGGCGGCGTACACCGCCGAGCCCCAGCCGGTCACCACGCCACAGCCGAGCAGGCAGGCGCGGTCGAGCGGGACGTCGTTCTCGATCTTGATGCAGCTCGACTCGTTGACCACCGTGTGGTGGGCGAAGGTGCCGAGCAGGCACATGAGGCCCAGGTCGGTGCCCTGGGCGTGATGGCGGGCGCCGCCGTCGGTGATCTGGCGGCCGATCCCCATGAGGGCGCCGAGGTCGCACAGGTTCTGGTGACCGGTCGAGCACGAGGCGCACCGACCACAGGACGGGATGAAGCCGAACACGACGTGGTCGCCCGGGGCGAGCCAGCTCACGCCCTCACCCACCTCCTTGACCACGCCGGCGCCCTCGTGCCCGCCGATGATCGGCAGGGCGAAGGGCAGGTCACCGGTGACCAGGTGCTCGTCGGAGTGACACATGCCCGAGGCCGCGAGCTCCACCAGCACCTCCCCGGGGCCGGGCGGGTCGAGCTCGATCTCCTCGACGCTCCACGGCTGGTTGACTTCCCAGAGAATGGCTGCCTTGGTCTTCACGTGGTGCCCCCTTGTGGACGTGCTGCGCAACATGGCGCGATGTGACCGGATCACCGCACGGCGACAGCCGGCGGACGGAACCGCACTGTAGCCACCACACTGTCGGCGTGCCCGAGCCGACCCCCCGAGCCCGTCGCGACGCTGCTGCCTGGGATCCCGAGGCCGTCGTCGAGACCCTGCGATCACTCGACGACGACGCCCTGCACCACGTGGCCGAGGCGGTGCGCCAGGTCCAGATCGAACGGGCGATCGGCAACGGTGACCACGACGCGGTGATCGGGCGGGCCTTCGAGATCGGCTTCGGACGCGACGGGCTGGGCGTGCTCCCCTGGGTGGAGGGCAGCGTCGTGGTGTGCCCGGGTGGCCTGGTGTCCAAGTCGCGCACCAGCCACCGCTGCCGCTTCGTCAGCGTCGACGACGTCTGGGTGTGGGACTCGGGCCTGCTCATCCGCGAGGACAAGCGCTCCTCCCCCGGCGCCGAGGACGGCTTCCGGGCCGTCGCGCTGGTCCCGCTCGTCGACGGCACGGCGCTCGACGTGGTCACCGGTCGTGCCCGCGCCGGGGGCCACAGCGTGGAGCACGTCGTCTCGTACGAGATCCGCGGCGGTGAGCTCGTCGAGGTCTCGCAGCGCACCGTGAACGCCTCCCACGGCCGCTGAGCCGCCCGCCGGCACACGGGCGTCGTCGCCGATCGGGGTGCGGTCGGCCACCGGCCTCGGCCGGGCTGACTACGGTCGACCCGCATGGGGATCATCAGCACGGTCGTCGGCGCGTCCTCCGGCGCGTTCGACGTGTCCACCGCGGCCGGCACGGTCACCTTCGCGATCGCACTGGCGGCAGCCGTCGGCATGGGCTGGCTGTGGCGCAGCACCGCGCCCCGACGGGTCCGAGCCGACGCCGCCACGATGGAGCTGCGCGAGGAGCGACCGGCCGTGGCCGACCTGCTCGCCGGCGGCTTCGAGGTGGAGGACGACGCGGTCCCCGCCACCGTGGTCGACCTCGCCGCCCGCTCCTGGTTCACCATCGAGGAGATCGGCGGCGGCCGGGTCGTGATCCGGCTGCGCCGACGCACGCCCGAGGGCGACAGCCTCACCCCGTTCGAGGATCGGGTGCTCCGTCACATCACCAAGCACGCCGTCGACGGGGTGACCCCGGCGGCCGTGCTCACGCTCGGTCCCGACGGGGTCTCGCAGCGCTGGTTCACGGGCTTCGTCCGTGAGGTCACCAAGCACGCACGCGAGCTCGGCCTCTGCCACCGCCGTTGGGATCTGAAGCACCTCGCCATCGCCTGGGGGCTGGTGGCGGTCGCGCTCGTCCCGGCCTGGGCCCTCGGGCGGGGCACCTCGCGGACCACCGACCCGGCGGGCTGGGGCACGATCGGCAACCTCCTGCTGGGGTTGTCGATCCTCGTGGGCCTCGCCCTCGTGTGGGTCGCCCAGCGGGTCTCGCGCTCCGACGCCCAGGTCGACACCCCCGCCGGCCTCGAGGCCGCCGCCCACTGGCTCGGCGTGCGCGTGTTCTACCGCGAGCAGGGTCGCTTCTCCGATGCCGCTGCGGCCTCGGTGGCCATCTGGGACCGGCACCTGGCCTATGCGACCGCGCTCGGCCTGGCGCCACGCGTCCAGCGAGAGCTCCCCTTCGAGACCGAGCACGATCGCCACGCGTGGAGCCTCGCCAGCGGCCAGTGGCGTCGGGTGAAGATCCGCTACCAGTCGCTCGTACCGAGCTGGGGTGAGCACCCCGGTTCGGTGGCCTTCGCCGGCCTGGTGCAGGCCGTCGTGTTCGGCGCGCTCACCGCGCTGGGGTTCTACGCGGCGGGCGGCGACGTCGACCTCGACGGGTTGACCGACGACCAACGTCGGTGGATCGGCCTCGGCGGCCTCGTGCTCGCGATCGTGGCTGCGGCCGCCACGCTGCTCGCCGTGTTCCGCTTGCTGGTCGGGCTGATCGACCTGTTCCCGCGCCGCACGGTCGAGGGCGAGCTCATCCGGCGACGCGAGCTGCCCACCGGACACCGTCTCCCGAAGGTCCTCCAGTGGGCGATGTGGTCGGGCCGCGACGAGATGGGCCGCCAGCGCGACCAGGGCCGGCGGCGCCACCGGTACCTGGCGGTCGACCCGGGTGACGTCGACCGGATCGTGGCCTACCGCGTGAAGCCACAGATCTACGGGCAGGTGCAACAGGGGGCACGGATCCGCCTGCGCGTCAGCCCGCGCCTCGGCTACGTGTCGGCCGTCGAGGTGCTCGCACCACCGCGACCCTCGGCCGCCGGCGAGCCGGGCACCCTCAACCCGCTCGTCGCCGAGGCCATCGACAAGGTCACGGGCGCCGTCCACCAGCGAGTGGACGCAGCCACCGAGGGGCGCGGGATCGCCGGGATGCTCGACCAGTTCGAGTCGATGACCGACGAGCAGGGCCGGCCGATCCTCGACGCCACCGGCGACGACGGCGTCACCGCACGCGAACACCTGGCGCGCAGCCGGTCCGAGATCGACCGGCTCCGCACCGATCCCCGCGTCGCCGGCAGTCCGCTGCTCGGGAAGATCTTGGATACGCTCGCCGGCGATGGACGACCTGACGAACCTCGATCAGCCGACGACCCTCCCGACGACGGAGACCCGAACGACGGACGCCCCCGCGAGCACCCCGGCAGCTGACGCGCTGCTCGAGGAGGAGCTGCTCGTCGAGGAGATCTCCATCGACGGGATGTGCGGCGTCTACTGATGCTCGACCGGACCCTGGCCCTGCACCCGCAGGTGGCGTTGCGGCCCGAGCCGTTCGGCGCGCTCGCCTATCACTACGGCAACCGCCGACTGATCTTCCTCAAGCACCCCGACGTCGTGGCGGTGGTCCGGGCACTCGGTGAGCACCCGACGCTCCAGGCGGCGCTCGAGGCCTGCGGGGTCGCCGAGTCGCGGTGGCCGGCCTTCGACCGGGCCCTCACCTCGCTCGTCGAGTCCGAGATCCTCGTCCAACCCACCCCCACCGTCACCCAACCCGTCGCCGGAGCCTCCGCATGAGCGCGCATCACCTCGTCGAACAGCTCAAGGGCGGGCTCGACGCCCCCATCTGCCTCACCTGGGAGCTCACCTACGCCTGCAACCTCGAGTGCGTGCACTGCCTGTCGTCCTCCGGGCGGCGCGACCCGCGCGAGCTCACCACCGCCGAGGCCAAGGCCGTGATCGACGAGCTGCGCGAGCTGCAGGTCTTCTACATCAACATCGGCGGCGGCGAACCGATGATCCGTCGCGACTTCTTCGAGCTCGTCGAGTACTCGGTGGCCAACGGCATCGGCGTGAAGTTCTCGACCAACGGCGCCTTCATCGACGCTGCCAAGGCCCGTCGACTCACGGCGATGGACCACCTCGACATCCAGATCAGCCTCGACGGCA
>CAYRXQ010000280.1:0-4169 GCA_964428115.1 uncultured Ilumatobacteraceae bacterium | reverse complement strand
GTGACGATGGCGACACGGCCTTCACACAGACGACTCATTCGATGATCCCCTTCGGGCGCAGGGCCGTCGGCAGCGGGCACGACGGCGGGAACGTGGCCGCGGCATCGTAGGTTCCCGGCTCGCACCGCCGACGAGCCGGGGGCGGCGTGACCGACGGGACGTCGGGGATCCCGGGCACGTCGTGCGGCCGGCTGCCGCCCCGCCGTAGCCTCGCGCCGTGGCCACCGATCCCGAACCGCACCTCGACGGGGGCGTCGCCGAGGGCGTCGACGTGCTGGTGGTCGGCGGCGGCCCGGCGGGCGCCACGGCAGCCACCTACCTGGCCCGTGCCGGTCGGTCGACCCTGCTGGTCGACAAGGCCGTGTTCCCTCGCGACAAGTGCTGCGGCGATGGGCTCACCACCCTGGCCCTGCGCGAGCTCGAGCTGGTGGGCTTCGATCCCGGCACCGTCCCCGACTGGTACGAGGTCGACGCAGCGTGGCTGCGCTCCCCCGGCGGCCGCGAGATCCGCGTGCCGCTGCCCACCACCGGCACGTACTCGGCCGTCGCACCACGGCTCCAGCTCGACGACGCACTCCTCGGCATCGCCCGGCGGGCGGGCGTCGACGTCCGCGACGGGCATGCGCTGGCCGGTCCGATCACGGCGACCGCCGACCACGTCGACGTGGACATCGACGGCATCGGCACGGTGCGCGCCGAGCAGGTGGTGGCGGCCGACGGGATGTGGAGCCCGATCCGCAAGGCCTTCTGGCTGGGTGAGCTCGGCTACCTCGGCGAGTGGCATGCCTTCCGCCAGTACGCCCGCGGCGTCACCGGTCCGGCCGCCGAGCGGCTCTACGTCTGGTTCGACGCGGATCTCCTGCCCGGCTACGCGTGGTCGTTCCCGCTCCCGGGTGGTCGGGTCAACCTGGGCTTCGGCGTGCTGCGCGACGGGGTGCGTCGCACCAAGGACATGCGTGCGCTGTGGGACGACCTGCTGGCACGCCCCCACGTCGTCGAGGCCCTCGGCGAGGGTGCCGAGCTCGAGGACCGCCACACCGCCTGGCCGATCCCGGCGCGGATCGACTCGATCGCGCTGACCGGGCCGCGCACGCTGTTCGTCGGCGATGCCGCTGCGGCCACCGACGTGATGACGGGTGAGGGCATCGGGCAGGCACTGCTCACCGGTCGACTCGCGGCCGAGGCGATCCTGGCCGGCGGATCCTCGGGCGACATCGAGGGGGCCTATGCCGCGGCCGTCGCACACCACCTGTTCGCCGATCACCGGATGTCGGCGCGGCTCGGCCGGGTCCTCACCCACCGACGCGGTGCCGAGTGGGCGCTGCGGATCGTCGCCGCGAGCGGCACCTGGGGCCGACGCAACTTCGCCCGGTGGATGTTCGAGGACGAACCCCGCGCCGTGATGCTGACCCCGAGCCGCTGGCATCGCCAGTTCCTGGCCCGTCCGGGTGCGCATCTCCCGCGCACCGAGCGCTGAGCGCGACGCGCGACCTACGACGCGATCTGCGCCGCGCCGTAGGCGGCGACGGCCACGAGGACCCACGACCCCAGGCCGAGCACCAGCGGTCGGCCGCCCAGACGCCGCAGCCGAGCGAACTCGACCCCCGCCCCGAGCCCGAACATGCCCGCCGTCAGGCAGATCTGTTCGAGGCGCTTGCCGAGGTCGAGCGCGTCATTCGAGAGCCACCCGGTGGCCCGCAGCGCGATCGCCGCGAGGAAGCCGACCACGAACAGCGGCACGATGGGCGGGCGGGTGGCCCCCGGTTCGACGACCGCGGTGCGACGGCGCCAGACGCCGACGGCGGCGACCATCGGGGCCAGGAGCACGACCCGCGTGAGCTTCACGAGGGTGGCCGGTGCCAGCGCCTCCTCGGAGTACGCCGAGGCCGTCGCGGTCACCTGGCCGACGTCGTGCACGCCGGCGCCGACCCAGGCACCGAACTCGGTCGGTGACATGTCGAGGAGGTGACCGATGGGCGGGAGCAGGAGGATCGCGAGGGTGCCACAGAGCGTCACCAGGCCGATGGAGTAGGCGATCTCCTCCTCGTCGGCATCCGACAGCGGCGCCATCGCCGCCACCGCGGAGGCCCCGCAGATCGCGAACCCCGTCGCGGTGAGGAGCCCGAGGCCGGGCGACAGCCCCATGCGGCGGGCCAGGAGCTGCACGCCCACGAAGGTCACCACGACCACGGAGATCACCGCGGCGGCGCCGGCGAGGCCCAGCTCGCGGATCTGGTCGAAGGACAGGCGCAGGCCGAGGAACACCACGCCCAGGCGCAGCAGCCGCTTGGAGGCGGTGCCCAGGCCCGGGCGGAAGCGACTCGTGACCAGGCTGGTGTTGGCGGCGATCACGCCGAGGACGACGCCGACCACCAGGGGCGACGCCCCGATCAGGTCGCCGATGACGAACGACAGCACCACGAAGCCCGCCAGGAAGCCCCAGCCGGGCAGCGAGGTGCGCAGGGACGACACGGGGCGTCATCGTCGCGCACCGGAGCCGACCCGGCACCACTACGGTTCGCCCTGCATGACCGACGCCGCTCCCCCCGCCGACGGGTCACCCTTCGCCGACCACCCCGTGAACGCCGAGACCTCGGCGCTCGTGGAGCGGGTCTTCTTCGAGATGCGCACGGTGATCGTCGGCCAGACCCGACTCCTCGAGCGCCTCCTCGTCGGGCTGCTCGCCCGCGGGCACTGCCTGATCGAGTCGGTGCCCGGACTCGCCAAGACGCTCGCCGCCGAGACGTTGGCCGACGTGGTGGGCGGGTCGTTCGCCCGGATCCAGTTCACCCCCGACCTGCTGCCCTCGGACATCATCGGTACCCGGATCTTCCGGTCGAGCTCGGAGCAGTTCGACGTCGAGTTCGGGCCGGTGTTCGTCAACTTCCTCCTGACCGACGAGATCAACCGGGCCCCGGCCAAGGTCCAGTCGGCCCTGCTCGAGGTGATGGCCGAACAGCAGGTGACGATCGGCGGGGTCACCCATCCAGTGCCCCAACCCTTCTTCGTGGTCGCCACCCAGAACCCGATCGAGAGCGAGGGCGTGTACCAGCTCCCCGACGCCCAGCGCGACCGGTTCATGATGAAGATCGTCCTCGACCACCCGACCCCCGAGGAGGAGCTCACGATCCTCGACCGGATGTCGGTGCGCGCGCCGGTACCCACCCAGGTCATCGATCTCGAGCAGCTCCGTCACCTGCAGGCGGTGGCCGACGGCGTCTACGTCGATCGGTCGGTGGCGCAGTACGCGGTGGACCTGGTCCAGGCCACGCGGCACCCCGACCGGTTCGGGCTCGACGACCTCGCGCCCGCGATCGCGCTCGGGGTGAGCCCGCGGGCGACCCTCAACCTGGTCCGCGGTGCTCGGGCGATGGCCGTGTTGCGTGGCCGGTCGTACGCGACGCCCCAGGACGTGTTCGACGTCGCGCCCGAGGTCCTGCGGCACCGGCTCCTGCTGACCTACGACGCGTTGGCCCGCGACGTGAGCCCCGACGACATCGTGCAGCGGATCCTCGCTACGGTGCCGGCCGCCTGGATCTCGCCGCGGCCCAACCCGGCCACCAAGGGCTGACCGTGGCTCGCCGGCGGTTGGCCGCCGAGTCGGGTGACGCGCCGCTCCCCTGGCCGTCCGGGCCCACACCTCCCGAGATCGCCGAGCTGGTCCGCACCCTCGAGGTCACCATCACGCGGCGCCTCGATGGCGTGCTCCACGGGAACCACCAGGGCATCACGCCGGGCCACGGCAGCGAGCCGGGTGAGGCGCGCCGCTACCAGCCCGGTGACGACGTCCGACGCATCGACTGGAACGTCACCGCCCGGACCCGCGTGACCCACGTCCGCGACCTGATCGCCGACCGCGATCTCGAGGCCTGGATCGTGCTCGACGTGTCGGCCGCGATGCGTTTCGGGACGACCGGGCACGACAAGGTCGGCCACGCCCTGGGCGCGGCGGCCGCGATCGGCTTCCTCACGGCGCGCAACCAGAACCGCCTGGGGGCCGTGCTCGTGGCCGGACCGCGCCTGCACGTGATCCCGCCCCGGCCCGGGAGGGTGCAGGTCCAGGCGATCCTCGCCGCCGCGGCGGCTGCCCCGCGCAGCGAGCACGCCGGCCCGGCCGACCTCGGCGCAGCACTCGACCGGGTCGGCGTGGTCGCGCGGCGGCGTGGCTT
>CAYRXQ010000279.1:0-4193 GCA_964428115.1 uncultured Ilumatobacteraceae bacterium | reverse complement strand
TGCTCCGGCGCGGCGCCGAGTTGTGGGGCGCAGGCGGCCCCGACCCGCTCGACCTCGCCGCGCTCGCCGTCGGCCCCGTCGTCGGCAATGCCACCGGGTTGGGGGCCGGCACCGGGCTCGGGACCGCCGCCGAGCTGGGGACCGCCGCCGGGTTGGGGGCCACCGCTGCAGCCGGCACGGCTGGCGCGTCGGCGCCATCGACCACCGCCGCCGTCATCGGCCGCACGCCCGACGTCATCGCGCGAGCCGGCGCCCCGACGCCGACCGCCGCACCGCCGGCCGTTGCGCTCCCGACGACCCAGCCGTCCGCTGCGCCGCCGACCGCTGTGCCGCCGGCCGCCCTGCCGACGACACGACCCGCCACCCCCGAGGTGCGCGGCGAGACGACCGCCGGCCCCGGCTTGGTGCGTCGGCGTCCGGTCCGCACGCCCGCCTCCCACGTCGTCACCGCGCCCTTCGGTCCGTTCGGTCGCCCGGTGACGTTCGCTGCGATCCGCCCCGGGCCGTGGCCGTTCCTCGGGCAGGACCCGACCGCATCGGGATCGCCCGCCGGCGCATCGCCCGCCGGCACGTCCCCGGCGCCCACCATCACGAGCACGCCGGCACCAGCGGGGCTCATCCGTCGCACGCCTGCCGACCGCTCGTCACGGCCAGCTCCGGCGCCGGCCCCAGCGTCGCCGGCCGACCGCTCGCCGGCCCCAGCGTCGCCAGGCACCGCAGCGCCCGGCCCTGGGTCGCTCGGTGCCTTGCCCGCCGAGGCCTCGCCCGTCGGACGCATCGCCCGCGACGCCGCCGCCGCAACCAATCGTCCGCCGACCCTGCCGGGTCTCGAGCCCGGTGCGGCGACCGTCGGGGACACGACGGCCGGCACGGCTGCGGCCCTCGGTTCGACCGAGCCGCCGGTCACCGATCGCCCGGTCCGCCCCGGCCAGGTCGTGATCCAGCGTGAGGCCGACCCCGCCGCAGCGACGGGCGCGACTGCTGCCGGCGTCGGTCCGACCGCGGCCGCACTCGCGGCTGGTGCCGCGCTCGGACGACCGTCCCGCCCGGCAGGCGACGAGCTCGCCGATCGCTTCCTCGCCGAGCTCGGCCGTCGGCCACGTCCTGCGCCCTACGAGCTGCCGCGCCACGCACGCCCGATCGCCGCCGCCATCGTCGGAGATCGACCGGTGCGCATCGCGACCGATGCCACCACCCGCGCCGCCCTGCGCAGTGTGGGCAAGCGGGCAGCGACCGCCGGCGACGTGGTCCACCTCGACCGACCGCTCGGTACCAGCCGCGAGGACCTCGCCGTCCTCGCGCACGAGTTGACCCACGTGGCGCACCCGTCACCGGCGCCACGGTTCTTCGACGACGATCGTCGTGGGCCCGAGGAGCGCCAGGCCGAGGAGATGGCCGAGATCATCCGCCGGAACCCGGCCCAGCCGAGCGGCCCCCGCCGGGCGAACGCACCGCAGATCGGCGGGCAGCGCGCTCGCAACGGTGCCCCGGCGACCGCACCGCAGATCGGTGGCCATCGTGGTCGCAGCGGCTCCGCGCCGGTCGCGCCGCCGTCCGGTGGTGGGTCCGGCCGCGGCTCGGCCCCGCCCCCGGCACCGCCCAGGCCGTCGTCAGCCCCCTCGGGGACCTTCGACGCCTCGGTCATGGCGGCCCAGATCGCCGGTGGTGGCGCCGGCACCGATCCGCTGACGCCGGTGATCCACCAGGGGACACCGCCTGCACCGCCGCCGAACCTCGACGGCGTCGGCGCGGGTTCATCGACCACCGGGTCGTCGCTGTCCTCGAACGACGAAGGCGGCGCCCGCTCGATCGGCGTGACCCTCGATCAACTCGACCGACTCGTGGAGATGTTGCAGGATCGGATCATCACCGAGATCGAACGGCGTGGCGGACGCAACCGAGGAGGATTCTGATGGCTGACGCTGCGAACCAGCTGCAGAAGGCATACATCGAGGTCGAGGCCGCGTCGGGCCCCGGGGACAAGATCCCGTGCATGTTCAACCCCGAGCAGTTCTCGTTCACCACGACGAACCGCTGGGGCCCCGGCACGCCCCCCGGTCAGTCGGTGCCGGTGCGGACCTTCGGTGGCAACTCCTCGGGGTCGTTCAGCCTGAAGCTCGTGTTCGACACCACCCGCGAGGGCGGGGCCGTCACCACCTACACCAACAAGTTGCTCGCCCTCATGAAGATCGACGAGACGCTCCAGGGCCACGACGAGGAGCGCGGCAGCGGCCGACCGCCCTGGATCATCTTCCACTGGGGCACGCACCTGCACACCTACCACGCGGTCATCACGACCCTCACGATCGCGTTCACGTACTTCGCGAGCGACGGGACCCCGCTGCGGGCCGACGTGTCGATGAGCTGTGAGCAGTACGAGCCCGACGACAACTGGGCACGCCAGAACCCGACCTCGGGCACCCCGCACCCGCATCGCACCCATCAGGTCCAGGTGGGTGACAGCCTCGACCGGCTGGCCGCCCGCTACTACGGCGACAGCACGCAGTGGCGGCGCATCGCTGCGGCCAACGGTGTCAGCGACCCGCTGGCCCTCCGCCCGGGCAGCATCCTCGCGATCCCGGAGCGGTCGGCGTCGTGACCGCCACGGCCGTCCCGCTGCAGGGGCTCGTCCGGTCGCCGTTGATCAAGATCAACGGCAGGGTCGTCGACGCCCGGCTGATGGACAAGTTCCTCGACCTGCGCGTCGACCGGACGCTCAGTCGGACCGGCGCCGCCGAGATGCGGCTCCGCGACCCGGACTTCCTGGTGGTCGACGCCCAGACCTTCCAGGTGGGCGCCGTCGTGGAGATCTCGTTCCCGTCGGTCACGGGGTCGCTCACCCCGGTGTTCAAGGGCGAGATCGTGGCGATCGCCGTCGATCAGGGTCCCTCGGGCGGCAACGAGCTGACGGTGACGGCCTACGACAAGAGCCATCGCCTGGGTCGGACCACCGGCATCAAGACCTCGGTCAACCAGTCGTACAGCGATGTTCTCAGCGCGGTGATCGGTCAGATTGGACTCGGCGCTCGGATCGACTCGTTCGAGAACATCTCGTACCCGTATCTGATGCAGGCCTCGACGCACCTGGCCTGGCTCGACGCCATCGTGCGTCGCAGCGGGGCCGAGTGGTTCGTGGAGGACGACACCTTCACCATGCGCAAGCGAGCGGCCGCTGCGGACGACGGTCCGACCGTGACCTACAAGGAGGATCTGCTGCGGTTCCGGGCCCGGTACACCGCCGTCGACCAGCTTCCATCCATCGAGGTCCACGGCTGGGACCCGCAGTCGAAGCAAGCGGTTGCCTACACCGAGACCGCCACGATGACCAACCCGCCGGGCGCGTCGACGGCCCCACTGCGGTCGGGCTCGAAGAGCGCGGCACACGCATTCACCGGCAAGCTCATCTCGGCGGGCAACGTGGTCGAGAGCGCCGACGAGGCCACCGCGCTCGCCAAGGCGATCGCCGGGCAGGTCGCAGGAAACGAGATGAGCGCGCGCGGCGAACTCCTGGGGAACCCCGAGGTCAAGCCGGGCACGTTCCTCACGGTCGCCGGGGTCGGCACCCAGCTCAGCGGGAAGTACTACCTCACGAGCGTCGAGCACGTGTTCCACGCGACCACCGGCTACGTGACCCGGTTCATCAGCGAAGGTCCGAACCCGTCCGATCTGGTCGATCTCCTGGGCAGTGGCTCGAGTGATCTGACGGCGGTCTCCTCGTCGTTCGGTCAGCTCGGCCTGACGATCGGGATCGTGACGAACCACGACGATCCCGAGGGGTACGGTCGGGTCAAGGTCAAGCTCCCGATGCTCTCCGACGACCAGGAGAGCAACTGGGCCCGGGTCGTGTCGATCGGCGCCGGCAAGGAGCGCGGCATGCACATCAGCCCCGAGGTCGACGACGAGGTGCTCGTCGGCTTCGAGCAGGGCGATCTCCGGCGGCCGTACGTCCTGGGCGGGCTGTGGGGCGGGCAGGACGCACTCCCCGACGGAGACTTCCACGTGAACGGCAAGGTCGTCCGCACCGGCATCACGACGCGATCCAAGATGAAGTTCGTCTTCGACGACGAGGAAGCCAGCAAGCGCCACATCGTGGCGCAGCTCCCCGACGACACCACGAGGCTGTACCTCGGCGCCGACAAGGTCGAGTTTTGGGCCAACGACAAGCCGCTGCAGATCAAGACCGGCCAGGCCTC
>CAYRXQ010000278.1:2333-4206 GCA_964428115.1 uncultured Ilumatobacteraceae bacterium | reverse complement strand
TCGTCGATGCCGAGGGCGAGAAGATGTCCAAGAGCCTCGGCAACGTGTCGAACCTCCTCGATCTGGTCGAGCACTACGACCCGCGCGCCTACCGCATGGTGCTGCTGCAGGCGCACTACCGCAGCCCGGTCTCGATCGGGCTCGACACGATCGAGTCGGCGACGAAGTCGCTGGCGGGTCTCGACGCGTTCGCGGCGCGCACCGCCGGGGTCGACGCCGCAGGTGTGGCCCCCGACGCCGAGGTCCTCGACCGCTTCCGTGCCGCCATGGACGACGACCTCGACACGCCCGGTGCCACCGCCGTGCTGTTCGACACGGTGCGACGCGCCAACGCTGCGCTCGACGCCGGCGATGCCATCGCTGGGGCGCTCGTCGCCGCCGTGAACGAGATCTGCGGTGCGGTGGGCCTCGAGCTGGCCGGTCCCACCGAGGTCCCCGCCGAGGTCGCCGCACAGGCGGCCGCCCTCGACGCGGCCCGCGCCGCCAAGGACTACGCCGCCGCCGACGCCATCCGCGGCGCGCTGCAGGCGGACGGCTGGACGGTCGAGACCACGGCGGCGGGCACGGTGGTCCGTCGGTGACCCAGGTCGTCGATGGGGTCGTCGACCGGGGCGCCCGACCGCGGCCCCGTGCACGTGTCCGTCCGAAGATGGGGTTCCAGCCGGGCCTCGACGGTCTGCGCGCCGTCTCGGTGGTCGCGGTCATCCTCTACCACGCCGGGTTCTCGTGGATGCACGGCGGGTTCTTCGGCGTCGAAGTGTTCTTCGTGGTGTCGGGGTTCCTCATCACCTCGTTGCTGCTCGAGGAGCGCGAGCGCGACGGCGCGATCTCGCTGCGCGGGTTCTGGCTGCGTCGTGCGCGTCGGTTGCTCCCCGCGCTCGGGGTGGTGCTGGCCGCCGTGGCCGTCTGGGCACTGCTGTTCGGCTCGGCCGAGCAGCAGTGGCAGCTGCGCCGCGACCTGCCCTGGTCGCTCCTCTACGTCGCCAACTGGGGACAGATCCTCGGCGACGTCCCGTACTTCGCAGCCGGTGACCCGCCGCTGCTGCGGCACCTGTGGAGCCTTGCGGTCGAGGAGCAGTGGTACCTGATCTGGCCGCTGGTGTTCCTGGGGATCTCGCGGACGAGGGCGTCGATGGCGCGCATCGCCGGTCTGCTCGCGCTGAGCGCGCTCGCGGTGATGGTGTTCACGGCCTGGATCGCCTCGGGCGACTCGCCGCTGCTCGGCGGTCCACCGGCGCTGTTCGACGGTGTCGACCGCATCAACTTCGCCTATCTGTCCACGATCACCCGATCGAGCGGGCTGTTGCTCGGTGCGGCGGCGGCGTTCGTCTGGCGTCCGTGGCGCTCGGCGTCGCCACGCAGCGCCGCCGACGACGGCCGGCACGATCGCCCGACGGGCCGCGGTTCGGGGCCGACCCGGGTGCTCGACGTGTCGGCGGGGGTGGCGCTCGGCGTGCTGGCATCGGCGGCCATCGGTGGTTCGGTGGTCGCCCCCTCGACCTACCGCTGGGTCATGCCGTTGGTCTCGATCGCCTCGCTGGTCGCGGTGCTCGTGGTGGTGCATCCGGCGGCATCGGGGACGCGCCGGCTGCTGTCGGTGCCGTGGCTCGTCGCCATCGGGGCCCGCAGCTACGGCCTGTACCTGTGGCACTGGCCGATCTTCGTCATCCTCGGTGCGACCGAGGGCTCGGTGCCACGGTTCGTCGTGGCCTCGCTGATCACCGCGGTCGTCTCCGAGGCCTGCTACCGCTACGTCGAGACACCGGTGCGGCGCGGCGAGCTGGGTCGCTGGGTCGCGTCGGCACGCACCGCGGGCTCCGCGCTGCCGGTGGGTGTCGCAGCCGGGGTGCTGGTGGTGACCGCCGGGGTGGGT
>CAYRXQ010000278.1:0-2323 GCA_964428115.1 uncultured Ilumatobacteraceae bacterium | reverse complement strand
GTCGCCTACGCCAACGTCGAGCGCTTCGACGTGTCGGTCGGCGGCGAGGCCACGTTCGCGCTGACGGCGCCGGAAGCTGCAGCGCCGGTGTCAGACACCGGCGCTGCAGCTTCCGAGGCGACGACGGTGTCTGACACCGGGCAGTCGACGGTGTCTGACACCGGGGCGACCGGGGAGGGCGGCGGCGAGACGACGGCGCCCTCGACGGCGGCGCCGACCACGGCGCCGGTGCTGCCGCGGCGCGTCGCCATCGTGGGTGACTCCCAGGCCCACTCGCTGGCGGTCAACCTCCCCGACGGGATCGAGAGCACCTTCGACGTCGTGCGGGGCGCAGTCGACGGGTGCAGCGTCTACGACTCCGGCAACGTCGTGAGCACCCGCAACGGATTCCGCAACTCGTTCTCGATCTGTGAGGGCTGGGAGCAGGAGTGGGCCGAGGCTGCGGCCGGCGCCGACGTCGCGCTGGTCGTGCTCGGCGCCTGGGACGTGTTCGACCTGCAGATCGACGGCACGACGTATCCGTTCGCGAGTGCGCAAGCCGACGACCTGTTCCGCCGTCAGCTCGGCCTGGGCATCGATGCGATGAGCTCGGTCGGCGCGCAGGTGGCGTTGCTCGAGGTGCCGTGCATGCGACCGCAGGACGTGGAGGGTGCCGGTGTCCCGGCGCTGCCCGAGCGCGGTGACGACGAGCGTGTCGCCCATGTGAACGAGCTCCTGCGGGCCGTGGCGGCGGCGGATCCCGATCGGGTCACGTTCGTCGAGGGCCCCGACGAGTGGTGTGCCGACGAGGCGATCTCGTCGGACCTCGGCTACCGCTGGGACGGCGTCCACGTCTACAAGCCGGGCGCCAACCTCATCTACACCACGATCGCCCCGGCGCTCCTCGCGATCCCTGCCTGACCGAGGGCGCAACCGCGACTGCGAGCCCGCCGCGAGCCCACCCGTGTGCGCCTCTGTGGCGCGGAATGGTTGGCTTCCAACCTGTTCTGTCGCGCAACATGGGTGACACGTTTGTCGCGGGACATGGGTGACACTCAGGATGCTAGGCGGGGGCGGCGGGGACCGCCGCGGGGGCGACCGGTGGGTTGGTAGCGGCGGGTCGGGTCGATGGTGAGGTGCCGGACGAGGTGATCGTCGATGTAGACGCTCGCGTAGCGGCCATCGATGACAACGGTTGTGGTGGCGCCGATGTACTCGGCGCCGAGCCCGATGACGACCTTGTCGACCTCGACGGCCCCGTTCGGCGAGACGAGGGCCGTGCGGAGGTGTGCTTTGGGGAACACGGGATGGGTCAGCGGTTCTGCGGCAGGCCTCGCGGCCGGCGTGGCTTGCCAGCGGGTAACGGGGGTGACTCGGCCGATGCCCTGGTGAGGACGTTCATAGTTGTAGACGTGGACGAACTGGTCGAGCTGGTCCTGGAGCTCACCAATGGAGTTGGCCAAGGGCTGCTGGCGAAGCCACTTCTTCAAGGTCTGCTGAAACCGTTCGACCTTGCCGGTGGTCTGGGGATGAAACGCCCGCCCAGTGAACGGCCGGATCCCGGCGTCACGCAGGTTCGCCTCGAACAGGACCTCGAAGCCGTGGAGACGACCCGAGAAACTCAAGCCGTTGTCCGACAGCACCCCCGCCGGCAGGCCCCATTGCTGGGCGCCCTGACAGAACGTGGTCCACGCCTCAACGGATGTGGCGTTGCTGACCGCCCGGGACCGAACCGAGACCCTCGAGTGGTCATCGATGATGTTGAACACCTGCACGACACCGGGACGGATCACCCAGTCCATCGCGTCGATCTGCCACCACTCGTTGGGCGCCGGAGCTTCGAAGCGTCGCCATGAACCCTTCGGACGCTTCTTCGGTTGCGGAGTCACCAGGCCCCGGCGGACGAACACCCGATGGATGGTCGCCACCGACGGCACCCGCCCCTGCCATGCCGGGTCCTGGCTGAGATGCCAATGGACCGTTGTGGCCCCATGGTCCAAGCCTCGATCAGCCAGCCGTTGCCGACACCCCACGATCTCGTCCTCGACAACGGCCTCGACCCGACGCGGAGAAGACCGAGGCGCCCGAGACCGTGGCTCCAACCCACCCAGACCCTCCGCTCGGCAACGAGCCGCCCATTTGTAGAACGTCTTGCGCGACACGCCACCCGCTCGGCACACCTCCGACACATTGATCGGCTCGCCCGCCACGAACGCGGCCACCGCCGCAATCACCTTCATCGACAGCACCCTTCCGGCCATGACCGAACCATCGATCACCAGCCACCCAGGTGTCACCCATGTTGCGCGACATCAACGTGTCACCCATGTCCCGAGATGAGACA
>CAYRXQ010000277.1:0-4207 GCA_964428115.1 uncultured Ilumatobacteraceae bacterium | reverse complement strand
ACCGCCGACGGGCCGGCCGTGTTCCGCCTCACCGACCACATCGTCCGGCTCTTCAACTCGGCCAAGATCCTCGGTCTCGAGATCCCGTACACGGTCGACGAGCTGGTCGCTGCGACCAAGGAGACCGTGGCGTCGACCGGGCTCCCGGCGTGCTACGTCCGACCGCTGGCGTACCTCGGGTACGGCGAGATGGGGCTCAACACGCTGCCCTGCCGGGTCGACGTGGCGATCGCCTGCTGGCCGTGGGGTGCGTACCTCGGCGACGATGCGGTCACCAAGGGCGTCCGCATGAAGATCTCCTCGTGGACCCGCCACGACCACAACACGATGCCCCCGGCGGCCAAGACCGTGGGCAACTACGTGAACTCCTCGCTGGCCAAGGTCGAGGCACTCAAGGCGGGCTACGACGAGGCGATCATGCTGGCCCCCAACGGGCTCGTCGCCGAGTGCACGGGCGAGAACATCTTCGTCTCGCGCAACGGCATCGTGCTGACGCCGCCGCTCTCGGCGGGCGCGCTCGAGGGGATCACCCAGCACTCGGTGATGACCATCGCCCGCGATCTGGGCATCGACGTGCGCGTCGACAACATCGCGCGCAGCGACCTGTACATCGCGGACGAGGCCTTCGTGTGTGGCACCGCGGCCGAGGTGTCCTCGGTCAACTCCGTGGACGATCGCGCCATCCCGTGCCCCGGCCCGGTGACGGTCGCGGTGGCCGAGACCTACGCCCGCGCGGTGCGCGGCGAGGACGAGCGCTATCGGCATTGGTGCGAACTCGCGGTGTGACACACTCGCGCGCATGTTGAACATCTCTCCGCGACGGGCGGGCGTCGTTCCCATGGTGGCACTCGCCACGCTGAGCGCGCTGATCGCCACCTCTTGTAGTTCCGACGACATTGCCGAGCAGCTCATCGAGAGCCAGTCGGGTGGCGAGGTCGACATCGATCTCGACGGCGGCAACGTCCGGATCCAGACCGAGGACGGCAGCCTCGAGATCATCACCGACGAGGACGGCAACTCGGTGATCCGCACCGAGGACGGCGAGGCGGTCGTCTCCCAGAGCGGCGGCGATGGCGGTGGCGAGGTCGTGGTCGAGTCCGAGGACGGCACCGCCACCTTCGGCGGGGGACAGGACCTCCCCGAGGGCTTCCCCACCGGAGAGATCCCGCTGCCCGATGGGCTCGTCATCTCCTACGGGACCCGCACCGAGGCATCGGGGCAGCTCTCCTACGCGGTCACCGGCGACATCGAGGGCGCCACCGGCGCCGAGATCTGGGCCGCCTACGAGCCCCGTCTCGAGGCCGCCGGGTTCGCGAGCGAGTCCGAGACGGTGGCCAACTCCGACGTGTTCGTCCAGGGCAAGTCGGGCAAGTGGACCGTGATCATCTCGGCGACCGGCAACGGTGACGGCGAGAGCGCGTTCGTGACGGTCCAGGCCGTCACCGACGCGGGCTGATCGCTCGGGCTGATCACGCCAGCGCGGCGCGCAACATCTCGAGGAACCGCTCCCGGTCGGCCCGGGTCACCACGAGTGCGTTCGCCGGTCGCCCGGTGAAGGACAGCAGGTCCATCACGACCATGCCGCGCGTCAGCGGGCTCTCGGTCTCGACCGCGCAGTGCAGGCGCCGCGCCCCGAAGGCGACGGCGGGATCGATCGCGTAGGCCATCGCGATCGGGTCGGGCAGATCGAAGCCGGCGAGCTTGGTCTCGGTGTGGCAGAACTCCGTCAGCTGTCGCTGGATGTCGATGCACAGCTCGGCGAGCGGGGTGCCGATCGAGCGCAGCTCTGCGGCCAGGGCCGGCTCGATCACCGCGTCGTGGCGGGAGATGTCCCAACCGACGAACTCGAGTGCCAACCCCGAGCGGAGCACCTCGTCGACAGCATGCGGGTCGACCCACATGTTGAACTCGGCGACGGGCGTCTGGTTGCCGACGTGGTCGGCCACGGCGCCCATGACGACGACCCGACGGATCCGCTCGGGCAGGGTCGGGTCGCGACGCAGGGCGAGCGCGATGTTGGTGAGCGGTCCGAGCGTGACGAGCTCGAGCGTGCCGGCGTGACGGTGCGAGGCCTCGATGAGCGCGTCCGCCGCGTGCCCCTCGACCGGGGTGCGGCCGGTCAGCGGCAGCCCGATGTCGCCCATGCCGTCGGTGCCGTGGACGTGTTGCCCGGTCTCGAGTGGCACCACCAGCGGGTGGGCCTCGCCGGCGTACACGGGCACCTCGGCCCGCCCGCACACCTCGGTGATGTAGAGGGCGTTCTGGAGCGCGAGATCGAGCGGCACGTTGCCGGCGACGACCCCGATCCCGACGACGTCGACGGTGGGTTCGCGCAGAGCCATGACGAGTGCGACGGCATCGTCGCTGGCGGTGTCGGTGTCGATGAAGAACGGTCGGGTCACGGCCCGACACGGTACGCCCGTTGCGTACGCTGCGCGGCATGTGCGACACCCTGGTGGCGTTGCCCGTGGCCACGGCCGACGGGGTCACCCGGTTCGCCAAGAACTCCGACCGACCGCCGCACGAGGCGCAGGTGCTCGAGTGGAGCCCGGCACGTGTCGACGGCGGGATGCTGCGTTGCACGTACATCGAGATCGACGGCTGGTCGCGGCCGACCGTGCCGACCCTGATCTCGCGGCCGACCTG
This sequence comes from uncultured Ilumatobacteraceae bacterium, assembly GCA_964428115.1. Lineage (GTDB taxonomy): Bacteria > Actinomycetota > Acidimicrobiia > Acidimicrobiales > Ilumatobacteraceae > CAYRXQ01. Next base: position 1,561 of record CAYRXQ010000277.1, on the reverse strand, counting down.
GGGGTGGGGCGCCGAACACGGGGTGAACGCCGCCGGTGTCGCGATCGGCAACGAGGCCATCTACACCCGGTTGGATCCGCGCTCGGCGCCGCCGGCGCTGACCGGCATGGACCTCGTCCGTCTGGGGCTCGAGCGCGCGTCGACCGCAGCGCAGGCCGTGGACGCGATGCTCGAGCTCCTCGAGCGGTATGGGCAGGGGGGATCGGGTCACGATCACCGGGTCAAGCCCTACTGGTCGAGCTTCCTGGTGGCCGACCCGGCCGAGGCCTGGGTCATCGAGACCAGCGGCCGGGTCTGGGCGACGGAGCGGGTGGCCCGGGCACGGGCCATCTCCAACCGGACCACGATCCCGACCTTCGATGCCGCGCACCGCCATCCGGCGCAGCCGGTGGAGCGCACCGTCGACCCGCGCTGGCAGCGGTCGCAGCGGCTCCTCGCGCGGGGCGCGCTGACCTCGCCCGACCTCATGGCCCACCTCGCGAACCACGAGGACGGTCCCTGGAGCGTGTGCATGCACGTGGGTGCGGACGACGTGCAGCCGGAGGTCACGACGGCCTCGATCGTGGTGGAGCTCGCCGTCGCGGCGCCGCCCGTGGCCTGGTGTGCCCAGGGCTCGCCCTGCAGCACGCCGTACGAGCGGATCGACCTCGGGCGGATCGACCTCGATCGGTTCGGCCCGAAAATGTGAGCGCCCCGGGGGGCGCTGCTCGGCCGAAGCCGGCGCGCCCGCCCGGGGCGGACTCGAGGGGACGATCCACCACCGATCGACCGGCCGGCGTTAGCCTGACGCCCGATCAGTACACATCGCCCGTCGAGCCGAGGCCCGGCGGGCGATGCCGCGTTTGGCGGCTCGTCCCCCATACCGCTCCCGCTGCCCCGCTCGGCGCCGGTCTCCCGGCTCCGGATCGGCGTGCGCTGACCGGCGTGACTTCAGGTTGCCGGATGGAAAACCCCAGGTCAAGGGTTATTTTCGTATCCCCAGGGTTGTCCACCACATTTCTCGGTTCTCCCCAGGTCGCGCCCTGTCGTCCACCGCGCGTCCACCATCCGTCCACAGCGTTCCCCACAGGAGCACCGCCACCGATCTGGTCCTGGCGTTGACGGAAGTACCGGCAACCCGGTTGAATGATCCGTGATGCGCACGTCGATCGCCGCCGCCATCATCATCATTCGCTAGTGCACGTCCAGCCGCCCCCCGGGGCGGCTTCTTCATTTCTCGGGAGCAGTTGCCATGGAACCTGAACAGGTCGAGGTCGTCGAGGCCGTCGAGGTGTTCGACACGACCCTGCGCGACGGTCTGCAGGTCGAGGGGGTGTCGGCCACGGTCGACGACAAGCTCCGTATCGCCGAGCAGCTCGACCACCTGGGTGTCCAGTACATCGAGGGCGGCTGGCCGGGGGCGAACCCCAAGGACATCGAGTTCTTCGCACGCGCCGCCACCGAGCTCCGGTTCGACACCAGCACCCTCGTCGCGTTCGGGTCGACCCGCCGCCCGCGAGGCAAGGTCGACGACGACACCACCTTGCGCAACCTGCTCGATGCCAACACCTCGGCGGTGTGC
>CAYRXQ010000276.1:0-4233 GCA_964428115.1 uncultured Ilumatobacteraceae bacterium | reverse complement strand
GGTGGCGGCGCGGGCGCGGGCGTGGCGCTGGAAGAGGGTGATCTTGTCCTCACCGATGCGCTCGCGCTTCTCGGGGTCGTCGATGCCGAGCCCCTCGGCCGGCGACAGGCACAGCACGCCGATCTTGCCCTCGGCCTCGTTGCGGTGGACCGCCCGTGCCGCAGCCCCGACCTCGTCGAGCGGGTACACCGCCGACATCATCGGGTGGATCTTGCCCTGGTCGATCAGCTTGTTCGCCGCCCACGCCTCGGCGTAGTTCGCGAAGTGCGAGGACAGCAGCCGCTTGAGCTTCATCCAGAAGTGCCGGTTGTCGAACTCGACCATGTAGCCCGACGTCGCCGCGCAGGTGACCACGGTGCCGCCACGGCGCACGGCGAAGATCGAGGCGCCCATCGTGGAGCGGCCGGGGTGCTCGAACACGATGTCGGGGTCCTCGCCGATGAGCGTGCGGATGTGCTTGCCGAACCGGCGCCACTCCGACTCGTCCTGGGTGTGCTCGTCGATCCAGAAGTTGTAGCCCTCGCCGGCTCGGTCGATGACCGCCTCGCAGCCCATCTCGTGGAGGATCGCGGCGCGCTCGGGCGAGGAGACCACACCGACGGGCGTGCCGCCGCCGTTGAGCACGTACTGGACGGCGTAGCCGCCGATGCCACCGGTGGCACCCCACACCAGCACGCTGTCGCCCTGCTTCATGCGGGCACCGTTGTCGCCGACGAGCATGCGGTACGAGGTCGAGTTGCACAGCGCGTTCACCGCAGCCTCCTCCCACGACAGGTGGGTGGGCTTGGGCATCAGCTGGTTGGCCTTGACGATGCTCAGCTCGGCGAGCCCGCCGAAGTTCGTCTCAAAGCCCCAGATCCGCTGGTTGGCCGCCAGCATCGAGTCGTCGTGGGCCGAGGGGTCCTGGTCGTCGACGTGGTTGCAGTGCACGGTCACGCGATCGCCGGGCTTCCAGTTGCGCACGGCCGAGCCGACCTGCAGCACGACACCCGAGGCGTCCGATCCGATGATGTGGTACGGCAACGAGTGGCGCGCCGCCCACTCGCTCTCGCGGGCCAACCGGTCGAGGAACCCGAACGTGGTCACCGGCTCGAAGATCGAGGACCACACGGTGTTGAAGTTGATGCTCGAGGCCATGACCGCGAGGTACACCTCGTCGGGGGCCAGTTCGGGGGTGGCCACCTCCTGCACGTGGATGCTCCGGCGCGGGTCCTTGTCGGCCGAGGCCATCCCCTCGAACATGTCGACGTCCTCGCGCCGCACGACGGCGGCCCGATACGACTCGGGGATCGGGAGAGCGGCGAGATCGGCGCCGGACGCGCCGGCCGTGATGGCGTCGAGGACGTGCTGCATGGCCGGAGGTTACCCACGGGTAATAGCGCCAGCGCAAGCGACGGCTACGGTCGCGGCCATGGCTGGTTCGTACATCGTCGCAGGCGCCCGCACCCCCATCGGCAAGATGAGTGGTGCCCTGGCTCAACTCTCGGCCGCCGAGCTCGGCGGCATCGCGATCGCCGAGGCGCTCGCGCGTGCCGGCGTGTCGCCCGGGCAGGTCGATCACGTGATCATGGGACAGGTCCTCATGGCCGGGCAGGGTCAGGTGCCGAGCCGTCAGGCAGCGGTCAAGGCGGGGATCCCGATGAGCGTCCCCTCGATCAACGTCAACAAGGTCTGCCTGTCGGGCCTCAACGCGATCTACCTCGCGGACCAGATGATCGCGGCCGGCGACGCCGACATCGTCGTTGCCGGCGGTATGGAGTCGATGACCAACGCGCCGTACATCGCCGAGGGCGCACGCAGCGGCTTCCGCTACGGCAACGTCGAGCTGTCCGACGCGATCATCAAGGACGGCCTGTGGTGCGCGTTCGATGCCTGCCTGATGGGCCTCGGCACCGACCGCTACACCGGCGACTCGATCACCCGTGAGGAGCAGGACGAGTTCTCGGCCCTGTCGCACGAGCGTGCCGCCAACGCCATCAAGGACGGCCGCCTGGCAGCCGAGATCGTCCCGGTCTCGATCCCGCAGCGCAAGGGCGAGCCGATCGTGGTCGACACCGACGAGGGCGTGCGCCCGGGCACCACCGCCGAGAGCCTGTCGGGCCTGCGCCCGGCGTTCGACAAGAACGGCACGGTCACCGCCGGCAATGCCTCGCAGCTGAGCGACGGCGCGAGTGCCGTGATCGTGATGTCCAAGGCCGCTGCCGAGGCGGCCGGCGTCGCTCCGCTCGGCGAGGTCCTGAGCTACGGCATGGTCGCCGGGCCCGACAACGCCTCGCTGCTGCAGCAGCCCAGCCGGGCGATCATGAAGGCGCTCGCCAAGATCGGCGGGTCGGTCGGCGACGTCGACCTGTTCGAGCTCAACGAGGCCTTCGCCGCAGTCGGCATCGCGTCGATGCGCGACCTCGGGATCTCGGCCGACATCACCAACGTCAACGGTGGGGCGATCGCCCTCGGGCATCCGATCGGCATGAGCGGCAACCGGTTGGCGCTGACCGTGCTGCACGAGCTCGCCCGCCGTGGCGGCGGGACGGGTGCGGTGTCGCTGTGCGGCGGCGGCGGCCAGGGCGACGCCCTGATCGTCCGCACCCTCTGAACCGCGCTGGCAACCTCAGCCGGTGAGGTCGCGGCGGCCTTCGAGGGCTCGTCCGAGCGTGAGCTCGTCGGCGTACTCGAGGTCGCCACCGACGGGCAGGCCACTGGCGATGCGCGTCACCCGGATGCCCACCGGCTTGAGCAGGCGCGCCAGGTACATCGCGGTCACCTCGCCCTCGGTGTTCGGGTTGGTGCACACGATCACCTCCTGCACGTCCTCGGGGCCGAGCCGGGCCACCAGCTCGCGGATCTTGAGGTGCTCGGGCCCGATGCCCTCGAGCGGGTTCATCGCGCCGAGGAGCACGTGGTAGCGGCCGCGGAACTCGCCGGTCTTCTCGATGGCGACGATGTCGCGCGACTCCTCCACGACGCACAGCACGTGCGGGTCACGGCGGTCGTCGGCGCAGATCGGGCACAGCACGGCGTCGGACACGTTGAAGCAGCGCTCGCAGAACCGGACCTTGGCCTTGGCGTCGGTGATCGCGTGCGCGAGTCGGTTGGCATCCTCGGCCGACATCTTGAGCAGATGGAACGCGATGCGCTGCGCCGACTTGGGGCCGATGCCGGGCAGCCGACCGAACTCGTCGATCAAGGTCTGGACGGGGGCGGTGTAGTTGGCGGGCACGGTGCGCTCCGGGATGCTTCGGACCGGTGAGTGAGGGACCGGTGAGGTGAGGGGTGGTCGGCTCAGTCGACGTCGTCGACCAGCTCGGAGCCGGGGAAGGCCTGGGCCAGTCGGTCGATGGTGGTGAGCGCCGACTCGGGTGGCGCGTCGACCAGGTCGTCGAGGTCGATGTCCTCGTCGGGGTCGTCGGGGTCGCCGGTACGCCCGCTGGTGGAGGCAGCGCCGGCCGAGCCCTCAGCGGTGGAGCCGGGCGACGGGCTCGTGGCGCCAGCAGCGTTGGGGCCTCTGGTGGCCGAACGCGCCGGGCGTGCCGGTGCAGGGCGTGCGGCCGCCGTCGTGCCGAGGTCGTCGTCGTGCGACGAGTCGTGGCCGACCACGAGGACGAGGTGGACCGGCACACCGACCGCTGCGCTCAGCGCCGCCTCGACGGCGGCACGGTGGTCGTCGCACCTGGCCCGATGGATCTCGTTGGGGACGCTGAACCGCCAGGCATCGCCCTCGCGACCCGCGAACGCGCCGGCGTGGTAGAGGGCCTTGACCAGCGGCTTGAGCGCGGCGCGCACGGACGCCTCCCAGACCACCGGGACCTGGTCGAGGCCCCCGTCTGCGTCGCCGGTCGCCGCGACGGGGGCCGCGGGCGTGATGGGGGCCGCCGGGGCAGAGCCGGCCGGGGTCGGCGGGGTCGTCGGGGAGGCGGCCGATGCCGGAGCGTCGGGCTCGGTCGCTCGGGCAGGTGCGTCGGAGTCGCGGCCGACCGGTTCGGTGGCGGCGGCCGGGGTCGGTGCGCCGGCGGTTGGTGGCGTGCCGGCGGGACGGGTGGGCGACGACGCTCGGTCCGCGTGTGCATCCGGCGAGGCGCCGACGGCGGTGGCGGCGTCGCCGCTGGCAGCTGCGCCGCTGTGGGCCGAGCCGCCGGCCGTCGAGTTGCTGAGGGCGGAACCGCCGCCGGGTGGATCCTCCGGAGCGGGGCCGGCGGTGGTGGCGGACTCGCTCGGCGCGTCGGTCGAGGCTGCGTC
>CAYRXQ010000275.1:0-4240 GCA_964428115.1 uncultured Ilumatobacteraceae bacterium | reverse complement strand
CACCAGCTCGAGGTCGTCGGGGGAGAACACCGACACCCGCAGCGCCCCCAGCAGATCGCGTCCCCGGGTGAGGCGCTGACGGTTGACCATCACCCGCCCCCGGCCCGAGGGCGTGATCTCGGCCTCGATGAGCAGGGAACGACCCTCGCGCTCACCCTCGGTGACGCCGTCGCAGCGTGATTCGACGACGTCGGCGAAGCCCCAGACCGGTACGCGACCCCAGTGCACACCGTCGCCCGGGTCGGGTGCGGGGAAGAACGTCCAGTAGCCGATCATGTCGCCGGCGGCCGCATAGGTGATGTTGTTGGCCGTGAACCCGAAGGCGTCGACCCGCAATCGCACCTCGCCCGCCTCGAGGGGAGCGGGCGCGAACTCGACGACGAGGGTCGTGCGGTAGTCGTCGCGGTCAACGAGGAAGTGCCAGTCACCCATGGCGCGACGGTAGCGGTCGTCGGCGACCCGTGCGGGCGGGCGAGCCGACCTGCAGCGCGGGCAGCTGCAGCGTGTCCGACACCGCCCCTCCACCGCTGCCGGCAGACCCGTCTCCGACGGTGATGAATGTAGGTTGACCTCGGTTCTCGGCGTCGGAGGTGGACGTGTCCAGTTCGAATCCTGTCGGTCGCCTGTACGGCGACGGTGCTCGCTCTCTGCAGGATGCGTTCGACTCGCGTCGCCTGGCAGACGCATTGTCCTCGTTCACCGTGCACGACGCGCTCGACGACGACGACATCGCGTTGATCCGTCGCCAGTCGACCGTGTGGATCTCGACGGTCGACGCCGACGGTTGGCCCGATGTCTCCTACAAGGGCGGCGACGTCGGGTTCGTCGAGGTCGTGAACAGCACCGAGCTGCGGATCCCCAGCTACGACGGCAACGGGATGTGGCGCACACTTGGCAACATCGCCGACAACGGCCGGGTCGCGCTGTTGTTCATCGACGTGGACCGCCCTTGGCGCATGCGGGTCCACGGACGGGCTCGCGTGACGGTGGACGAGGCAGATCTCGCCCGGCACGTGGGCGCCCAGGCGGTGATCGTCATCGAGGTCGCTCGGGTGTTCCCGAACTGCGGGCGGTACATCCACCGAGACGGCGAGATCTCCAAGTTCGCCCCCCGTCTCGATCACGAGCCGCCACTCCCCGATTGGAAGCGCATCGAGGCACTCCGGCCGGTGCTCCCCGCACGCGACCAAGCGGCGCTCGAGCACGACGATCCCGGGGTCGACGGTTCCGACGGCTCGGCTGGTTGAGCCGGCCGGATCAGGCCAGGGCGCCGAGCTGCAGCGCAAGCAGCTGCAGCGTGTCTGACACCGGACGACACCGGACGCCACAGACCCCGCACGCACCGCTCATTGCTGCAGGTTTCGTTCGAACAGGTCGAGCAGCGCGGCCCAGTGCCGGTCGTCGGCGACAGGGTCGTAGGCGGGACGGTCGTTGAACGCGAAGCCGTGATGTGTCCCCCAGTACCGCTCGACCCGGCCCCGCACCCCGGCGGCCCGCATCGCCGCTTCGAACCGGTCGACCATGTCGAGCGGTATGTACTCGTCGTGCTCGGCGGCGGCGATGTACAGCTCCCCGTCGATCTCGCCGAGCCTGGTGTGCGGCGAGTCGTCTGCGTCGACGTGGAGGCCCACGCCGTAGATGCTCGCTGCCGCCTTGACCTGTCGGGAGTACTCCGCGGCGACCCAGATCGCAAATGGCCCGCTCATGCAGTACCCCACGCACCCGACCCGGCTCGCGTCGGCCGCGGGGTCACCTGCCGCGTGAGCGAGCAGCGTCGCGGCGTCGCGGGTGATCCTCCGGGTGCCGACGAACTGTGTGAGTTCGACCATCTGCTGGAACGACTCCTTGCTGGAGAAGTCGAGTTCGAACGATGGCGTCGCTCGGTAGTAGAGGTTCGGCAACAGCACGTAGTAGCCGTGTGCGGCGATGCGATCGGCCATCTGGTGCAGCAGCGGCCGCTTGCCGGGGGCATCCATGAGGAACAGCACGACCGGGTACGGCCCGTCGCCCTCGGGACGCACGACGTAGGTGCCGATCGTGCCGTCGGCGGATTCGATCTCGATGTCGGCTCGAAGCATGGTGGAATTCTCCCGATCGCTTGTAGCGGTTTCACGTCCCTCACGGGTTCAGAGGGGCAGTGGCGACGATGATGACTGCGATCGACGACTTCGAGACATTCTTCCGAGAGGCCGAGCCGCGTCTGCGGCGCGCCTATGGCGGGCGTCTCGCCCCACATCTCGTCGGTGACGCCGTCGGCACCGCACTGGAGTTCGCCTGGAGAAACTGGGATCGCGTCGCCGCCATGGAGCACCCGGTGCCGTATCTGTTCCGCGTCGGCCTGTCGAAGTCTCGACACCGGCGGCAGGGTCGGCTACCGGCGTCACCACCCCGCGAGATGGCAGACATCGAGCCCGCGTTGATCTCGTCGATGCAGCAACTTCCGCGGCGACAGCGCGAAGTCGTCTGGCTCGTCGAGGCCTGCGAGTGGACGCCGACCGAGACGGCCGAGGCCCTCGGACTGTCGGTGTCTGCTGTCCGAACCCACCGAACCCGAGGGCTGGAGCGCCTTCGCCAACACCTGGGGGTAACCACCGATGCGTGACGTCTCCGAGCAACTGCGCGACTGGGCCGACGCGCTCGCTCACGCTGTCGAACCCACCACCGTCGAGGGGATCACCGCGCCGATGGACCCGTCCGGTCGACTCGACACCCGCCGGTGGATCGCCGTGGCGGCATCGGTCGTCCTGATCGGCGTCGGGGTCGTCGCCGTGGCAACACTCGGCGACGACGGGTCCGACCAGATCGGTCCGGCGACCAACCCAGCTCCGACCGCGGTCGACAGCACGACATCCTCGCCGTCCGCCACGACCGCGCCGACCACGTCGGTCGCGCCGACCACGTCCGTCGCGCCGTCCACCACGACCGCCCCGACCACTTCGGCCAATCCGGCGGACCGACTCGAGGGATGGCCCGTCGCCCCGACAGCACCGACGCCCGTCGCGGACCTCCCAGCGTTCCTGCCGACGGCGACGATTGCACTCGCGGGCACACCGGTACGAGCGCAAGCCGACGGAGGGAGCGCCGCACCGCCGACGTTCACACAGGTGTTCGCCGATGCCGATCAGGACATCCTGCTCACGATCCAAACGCAGCCGAACGGCATCGAATCGACTCCCGACGAGCTCCGCCAAGCCATCACCATCGACGGCTGGGACGACGCGTTCACCTCGACCGGAGTCCTTCGCCTCGTGGCGTCGGATCCAGGCGGATTCGTTCGGCTCACCGGCACCGGGCTCGACGATGAACAAGCCGCTGCGATCCTGGAATCGATGCAGCGACGCCCTGACGGTGTTCCGGGGTGGGACCTCGCGCCCGGTGCCGGCCTCGAGGAGATCAACGGCGCCTGGAACGATTCGTCAGGGCAACGTTTCGTCACGTGGTTCGAGGGTGATCGAGTCGTGGCTCAGATGCTGGCATCGCCTGCTCACACGGATCTGATCAGCCAAGCCCTCACACCTGCGTTCGAGCGTGTCGACGTCAACGGGGTGGATGGCTGGCTCAGCACGAGCGGTGGTCGACGCTCGATCGTGTGGTCACCCGACGGGTCCACCGTTGTCGTCCTCGGCGTTGCTGACGATCGGATCGACCCGCTCGCCATCGCCGAGAGCGTGATGGAAGTCGACGCTGTGGTCTACGAATCGATGACGACGACCGAGATCCCGGCAGGCGTCGGTGACGGCTGCGACGGCAGCCTGTTCTGCTGAACGAGGACGACCCCGGGTAGTCGATCGACAGCATTCCGACGAGACGTCGTGACAGGTTCTGATCGAACAGCAGCTTCACGCGGGAGTCGCGAGCCGACGCTCACGGAGCGCTGCAAACTCGATCGCGGCGCGGACATGACGCTCCGTGAGCTCCGGAAAGTCCGCGACGATCTCGTCGGCCGTCATCCCCGAGGCCAAATAGTCCAACACGTCGTAGACGGCGATACGCGTCCCGACGAAGCACGGCTTGCCGCTCCGGACTCCCGGGCGGGTTTCGATCAGCTCCGTCAGGCTCACCCGCACAGACTACTCCTGAGGTCCGACATCGACCCCGTAGGGCCGGGTGGACCGAGCTGCAGCGCGGGCAGCTGCAGCGTGTCTGACACCGGAAAACGACGAAACCGCCGACCCGGAGGTCGGCGGTTTGGCAGCCCGTACGGGATTCGAACCCGTGCCGCCACCTTGAGAGGGTGGTG
>CAYRXQ010000274.1:0-4249 GCA_964428115.1 uncultured Ilumatobacteraceae bacterium | reverse complement strand
TGGCAGCGGATCGAGGTGGTCTCGACGGTCGGCGACGCGGTGGTGATGCGCAGGAGGCGCAGCACGTCGAGGCAGCGACCGCCCGCCCGGGCCACCGGGCTCGGGCCCCACAGCGCCGCCAGCGGTGCAGCGCCGAGCACGGCCACCGTGCGACGCCGGTCGCCCGCGGCGCGCGCCGCGCCGAGTGCGAGGTCGAGCTCGGCTTCGCAGTCGCCGACCCGACCGAGCCGTGCCAGACAGCTGGCCCGCACCAGTCGCGCCGTGGCCACGCCGGCGTCGTCACCGATCGCCGCGAGGCGAGCCGCTGCATCGGCGGAGAGCTCGCTGGCCTCGGTCAGGCGGTCGGGGTCGGTGAGCGACCACTGCTGTGCCCGGAAGCAGTCGGCCCACGCGGCGAGCCGTGGATCGGAGGACCGCTCGTGGAGCTCGTCGACGAGTGGCGCGCTGCGCGCCACGTCGGCCGAGGAGAGCAGTGCCTCGCAGCCGATCAGCAGCAGCTCGTCACGGTCGGCGCCGGCGTCCGTGTCCAGCAGGGAGAGTGCCCGGATGGCTGCGCTCCCTGCCGATGCCAGGTCCTCCCGACCGAGGGCCTGCTCGGCTGCCGACCGCAGTCGCGTCGCTGCTTCGACGGCCAGCTCGCGAGTGCGGTCGTCGACGGCACCGAGCTCGGACCGATACCGGACCACCTGCTCGAAGTGGTGCGCGACGATCACATCACGCGCGTCGTCGGCGCCGGTCGTCTCGACGTGGCGGCCGACGCGTTCGTGGAGCTCGGCACGATGACCCTTCAGCAAGCGCCGGTAGGCGGCGTCGCGGATCAGCACGTGATGGAAGCGGTAGACCGGGTGGTCGCCGGTCCACTGGCCCGATGGTTCGATCAGGTCCTTGCGCCGCAGGCGGTCGATCACTGCGCCGAGCCGGGTGCCGACGTCGCGGGTCGCGATCGCTTCGAGTGTCCCGCGGTCGAACTCGGTGCCGATCACGGAGGCCAGCTCGACCACCTGGCGCTCGTCGTCCGGGAGACGCTCCACGCGGCTGGCAAGCAGCGACAGGATCGTCGGTGGCACCTCGATCGCGTCGGCGTCGATCGTGAGCCGCCACCGGTCGCCGTCACGGGCGAGCACGCCGTCGTCGACGAGCATCTGCACCAGCTCGCGCACGAACAGCGGATTGCCCTCGGTCGAGGAGGGGAGCCGATCGGCCAGTTCGATCGGGAGCTCGTCGATCCCCAGCAGCCGCGCCGCCAGCTCGAGCGTGGTGTCGGCGTCGAGGCCCTCGAGGGCGATCGCCGCGCTGACACGCCGACCGGGCTGGGTCAGCTCGGGACGTAGCTCGCGCAGCTCGGGGCGGGCGAGCACCAGCAGCAGCACCGGCGCGACGGTCCACTCCACGAGATGGTCGAGCAGGTCCCAGAACAGCGGCTCGGCCCACTGCACGTCGTCGACCACGACGATCACCGGGCCGTCGGCGGCGAGCAGCTCGAGGAGGCGTCGGACTGCCCAGAACGACTCCTCGGTGGTGTGCACCGCACCGTGGCCGAGGAACGACGCGAGCACCGGTGCGAGCCGCCCGGCCTCGGGATGACCCTCGACCAGCCGCCCGATGCCGTCGGCGGCGCCCGAGCCGGTCACCTCGCGGAGCAGGTCGGCGATCGGGGTGAACGTCGTGGACCCGCGCCGTTCCAGGCGCAGGTCGAACGACGTCGCCTCGCTGCCGGCGCGCAGCTCCTGCGCGAGTCGGGTCTTGCCGACGCCCGGCTCGCCGATCACGGTGGCCAGTCGGGCGGTCGAGCCGGCGAGCGCGTCATCGAACACGGTTCGGAGCACGTCGAGCTCGTCGGTACGGCCGACGAACGGGGTCGGCTCCTCGGTCACGCCCACCTCGTGATCGACCACCTGGAACGTGGCGACCGGAGCTGCCTTGCCCTTGACCCGCACCTCGCCGAGCACCTCGTAGGGCACGTTCGAGCGCGTGAGGCGCCAGGTGTCCTCACCGACGAGCACGCGGCCCGGTTCGCAGGTGGCTTCGAGCCGCTTCGCCGTGTTGATGACGTCACCGACGAGCTCGACGTCGTCGGCGCCGACCACGAGCTCCCCGGTGTTCACCCCGACACGCAGACCCAGTTCGACGCCGTGTCGATCACGCAGGTCGGCCGCGAAGGAGCGGAAGCGTCGTTGGAGGTCGAGCCCGGCAGCGACGGCACGCAGCGCGTCGTCCTCGGCGACTTCGGGGACACCGAACAGGGCGAACATGCCATCGCCGAGGAACTTCACGACGGTGCCGGCATGGTCGTCGACCGTCGACTGCAAGAGCTCGAAGTACGGTGTCAGCCCGGCTCGGACGGCCTCGGGATCGACCCGTTCGGCGAACGCCGTCGAGTCGGCCAGATCGGCGAACAGGGCGGTCACCCGCTTGCGAGCCGCCGTCGGCGCATGTGCCGGGTGGGCAGCGGGTGAAGCCGTCAGCGACGTGCCGCACTCGTCACAGAACTTCGCCGTCGCCGGTTGCGGGTGTCGGCACGACGGGCACGGCCGCGACAGCGGCGCGCCACACTCCGAGCAGAACTTCGCGCTCGGCTGGTTGTCGTGCTGGCACCTGCCACAGACCATGGGCTTGCCCCCTGTCCAAGTCTCGCAGGTCGGCCGGCGCCTCGAGGTGGGAACCGCGGCACCGGTCGGAGCGTCCGATGGGGGCCAACTCGGACGGTCGGTCGGACCGCCGTTCTGACCCCCCACGATGACGAACGGAGTCACGATCATGAAGCCCACCTCCCGCCTGCTCGTACTCGCTGCAGTGCCGCTGCTCGCGCTCGCGGCCTGTGGCGACCCGGAGTCGACGCCCGCCGGTGCCCCCGGGACCACCGATCCGGTCACGACCCCCGAGCCGAGCGCGCCCGAGGCGCCCGGCGACGCCACGACGCTCCCGCCCGGCGCACCCGACATCGCGGCTGCCGTCCGTCGGGCGGCATCGCTGCTCGGCACCGCCGAGACCGACGTCCCGAACGACGTGCGCGTCGGTCGCCGCGGCGACGAACGGCTCCCGCTCACGGCCGACCTCGTCCCGGCACGGCTCACCGTGGAGCTCGACGAGGGCGACGACGGCCAGTACGTCGTCACCGCCGTCGCGGTCGAGACCGAGGACGGTTCGGAGCTCGTGACCCAGGAGCGGCTGCTCGAGAACGCGGCCTCCTACCTCGGTCTCCCCGAGCCGGGCGTCGACCCGGCATGGCGGATCGGACGCCGTGGCGACGAGTCGTTCGCGCTCACGGAGGACTTCGTCGTCGGCCGATTCACGGTCGAGCTCGACGATGACGGCACGGGGGCCTACCTGGTCAGCGCGGTCACGGTCGAGCTGCCCGGCGGCGCGCAGGTGGTCACCGAGGAGTCGGTGCTCGACGACGCGGCCGCGCTGATCGGGACGGCGGAGAACGATCTCCCCGAGGATGCCCGCATCGGTCGGCGTGGCGAGGAGCAGTTCCCTCTGACCACCGACTACCGGGTCGGCCGGTTCACGTTCGAGCTCGACGACGATGGCGCCGGCACGTTCCGCGTCGTCGCCGTCCAGGTCGAGCTCCCGGATCGCGTCGAGACGGTGACGGGCGAGAGCTAGCAGCTTGATGTTCCTCACGACGCTGCGGGCTGATCGCAGTCACGCGGGGAACGCGTTGGCGATGGTGGTGAAGCGGTAGCCCTCGGCGCGCAGGCCGTCGATCACGGCGGGGAGCGCCAGGGCGTCGGCCGACTGCGAGCCGACGTGCATCATCACGATCGCGCCGGGCTCGGCCAGGTCGAGCACGCGGGAGGTGATCTCGCTGGTCGACAGGCCGCGCCACCCGAGCGAGTCGATCGTCCACATGACGGTGGTGCCGTACCCGATCGCGCCGACGTCGACGAGCACACTCGCGTCGTAGTCGCCGAACGGTGGCCGCCAGTACGGCACGGTGCTGTGGTCGATGAGCGGTGCCAGCACCGCGTCGGCGGCCAGCAGGTCGGCCTGTCGGGCTGCGGCGTCGAGCAGCACGTCGTCGGAGGACACCCCGGTGAACGAGAAGTGGGAGTCGGAGTGGTTCATCACCACGTGGCCCTCGCGGGCCATCCGTCGCACGTGGTCGGGGTGCTCGCCGGCGAAGTCGCCGGTGATCCCGAACGAGGCCTGTACGCCGCGCTCGGACAACACATCGAGCACCGTCCCCGTGTACCCGAGGTCGCTCCCTGCGTCGAAGGTCAGTGCGACCACGCGCTGGTCGGTG
>CAYRXQ010000273.1:2397-4273 GCA_964428115.1 uncultured Ilumatobacteraceae bacterium | reverse complement strand
CGACGGCGAACTCGGGGAACAGGACCTTGATCGCCACCTGCCGGTCGAGCAGGAGGTCGCGCGCGAGGAAGACGTCGGCCATGCCGCCGCGTCCGACCCGCTTGACGATCTCGTACCGGTCGTTGATGACCGTGGTCTGGGGGCTGTCGCTCACCGTTCCTGCCTCGGGCCCGCCGTTCGGCTGGGGCCGCTGCACGAGGTTACCGATCGCATCCGCGAGCCCACGGTCACCGGGGACGTCGTCGCGGTCATCCTGCGACCTCACCGGCGAAGGCTGCATCCAGCATCGCCTTGGCGAGTGGTCCGGCCAGCCGGCCGCCGGTGCCCGCCGAGATCTCGGCGTTGGTCCCGAGGATGACGACCGACACGACGTAGCGGGGAGCGTCGGCCGGAGCGAAAGCAGTGATCCAGGCGTGCGACCGCTCGGCCTCGCCGGGGTTGTTGAGCTGCGCGGTGCCGGTCTTGGCGGCCACCGGGATCCCGCCCTCGAGCGCGATGCAGCAACTCGCCGTGCCGAACTCGCTCACCCCGACCATCAGCTCGGTCATCAGCGCGGCGTTGCCCGGCGACAGCGGGGTCTGCCAGACCTCGGGGTCGGTCCGGTCGAGGACCCGGCCCTGACGGTCGAGCGTGGCGTCGACCACGTAGGGCTCCATCATCCGCCCACCGTTGGCGACGGCGCCGGCCATCATCGCCATGTGGATGGGGACCACCTGCACCTCGCTCTGCCCGAACCCGCGGATGGCGAGCAGTGGGAGCTCCTGGGCGAGGTTCGACACGTCGCCCAGGGTGCTGGCCGCCGGGCGGGGCAGGTCGATGGGCACCCGCTCCTCGAAGCCCCAGTCGCCGGTGCCGCTGACGAAGGCGGCGGGGCCGAGCTCGAGCGCGGTGCGGGCGAAGGGGATGTTGCAGCTGCGGGCGAACACCTCGGCCAGGTCGCCGCCACACAGGGTGCCCTGGTAGTTGCCGATCGGATCGGTGGTCTGCGGGGGGATGAACTCGCGCTCGTCGGGCCACACGCTGCCCGGCCCGATCAGGCCGGTGCTGAGACCAATACCGGTGGTCACGATCTTCATCGTGGAGCCCGGCATGTAGCGCTGCTGGTAGGCGTTGGCGAGCAGCGGATCGCCAGGGGCCGACTGCAGCTCGGTGAGCGCGGCGAAGGCCTCGTCGTAGTCGGGGTCGGCCACCAGGTTGGGGTCGTAGCTCGGGAAGCTCCACATCGCGAGCACGGCGCCCGTGGTGGGATCCATCACGACGATCGATCCCTGGCGATCGCCGAGCACGAACTTGGCGACCTGCTGCAGGTCGTGGCGAAGGGTGAGCCGGACGCTGCCCGAGTTGTCGTCGAACCCGCCGAGCAGCCCGGGGATCGCGAGGAGTTGCTGCTCGGGGGTGGTGCCGGTGAGGACGGCGTTCTGGGAGCGCTCGAGCTGGGTCGAGCCGAGCGCGAAGGTGTGGTAGCCCGAGACGTTCGCGAACAGGTCGCCGGTGGGGTACTGGCGCACGAAGCTCACCGGGCTCCCGGCGGGAGCGGGCACCGAGCGGGCGACCACGACGCCGTCGGCGGTGACGATGGGGCCGCGCGGCCGGTCGAACTCGCGCAGCAGGGCCCGGGTGTTGTCGGGCTGGGACGAGAGCTGCTCGGTGCGGCCCACCTGCCAGTAGTTGAGCGTGGCGAACAGCGCGACGTAGAGCGCCATCAGGCCGACGGCGAGCTGGCGGATCCTGCGGTTCACGAGGGGCTCCCGACCGGCGTGCGGCGGCCCTCGTGGTGGGGTGCTCGGTGCGTCATGCGCCGCGTCCCACGGTGGTCCGGTGGGGGCGTTCCGCTCGGTCGGTCGGGTCGGCGGCGTGGCCGAGCTCGTCGGGCCCC
>CAYRXQ010000273.1:0-2297 GCA_964428115.1 uncultured Ilumatobacteraceae bacterium | reverse complement strand
GGGGCGTTCCGCTCGGTCGGTCGGGTCGGCGGCGTGGCCGAGCTCGTCGGGCCCCTCGTCGAGTCGTCCGGCGGCGCGCATCTGGCGGCGCAGCTTCCAGGCCGCCCAACGCTCCTGGGGTGTGGGGTCGTCGGGGAGGTCGCCGAGTCGTCGGGCGCTCGAGTCGGAGAGCCGCAGCAGGAGGGCCAGGATGATGTAGTTGGCCAGCAACGAGGATCCGCCGTAGCTGACGAAGGGCAGGGTGATGCCGGTCAGCGGGACGAGCTTGATGACGCCACCGATGATGATGAACGCCTGGAACCCCACGATCGTGGTGAGGCCGGTGGCGAGCAGCTTCTCGAAGGCGTTCTCGGTGCGCAGCGCGATGCGCAGCCCGCTGCCGATGAACAGCAGGTACGCGGCGAGCACCGCCGTGCCACCGAGCAGCCCGAGCTCCTCGCCGATCGCCGCGAAGATGAAGTCGTTCTGGGCCTCGGGCACCTTGTCGGGGGCGCCCCGGCCCAGCCCGGTGCCGAGCACCCCGCCGTCGCCGAGGCCGTAGATCGCCTGGACGATCTGGTAGCCGCGGTCGAGCGAGCGCGACCACGGATCGATCCAGATGTCGACCCGGGTCTGGACGTGATCGAACGTCCGCCAGGCCATGACCGCTGCGCCGGCGAACAGGATCACGCCCATCACCAGGTAGCTGGCGCGCTCGGTGGCGACCCACATCATCACGACGAACAACGTGAAGAACAGCAGCGAGGAGCCGAGGTCGCGCTGGCCGACCATCACGACCACCGAGAAGCCCCAGGCCAGCAGGATCGGGGCCAGGTAGCGCGGCTCGGGGAGGCGCAGCGGCCCGATCCGCCAGGTGCCGGCCGAGATGAGCTCTCGCCGTTCGGCCAGGTAGGCGGCGAAGAAGATGGCGAGCGAGACCTTGGCGAACTCGCCCGGCTGGAAGTTGATCGGCCCGATGCTCACCCAGATGCGGGCGCCGCCGAACTGTTGGCCGATGCCGGGGACGAAGGGGAGCAGCAGCATGGTGGCGCCGGCGGCGAACAGGGTCCAGGCGAGGCGGGAGAGGTCGGCCGCTCGTTGGACGAAGAACAGCACGGCCACGAACGCTCCGACCGCGACGAAGCTCCAGATGGTCTGGAGGCCGGCGAGCCGGTCGTCGAGCCGGGTGATCATCACGTAGCCGAGGCCGTGGAGGAAGGCGGCGATCGGCAGCAGGACGGGGTCGGCGCCGCGGGCGAGCAGGCGAACGGCGATGTGGGCGACCACGACGAGGCCGAGGATCATGCCCAGGAACGGCACGATGCGGGCGGGGATGACGGCGTTGGCGCCGAGGGAGGCCGTGACGTAGGCGGCGCCGGTGAACAGCCCGGCCATGACGACCAGGGTCAGCTCGGCGTTGCGTCGGCGCCGGGCGATCGGTGAGCTCGCCCCCATCGGCCTGGTCAGCCTCCGGGACGGTCGCCGGGATCGGGGTCGGGCGAGAGAGCAGCGTCAGGCGAGGCAGGGCGCCGTGTAGACGCGTCGGGTGCCGGGCCGGTCGCAGCGGCGCCGGTCTCGGTCGGCGACGTCGTGGTGCCGGTGACCGTCACGAGGGCGTTGGCGTTCGCAATGGCGTTCGCCGTTGCGGGCTGACCGGACGCGTCCTGTTCGTCGACGCCGGCCCCGGCCGCGCCGCTGGCGCCCTCCTCGGTGTCATCGGTCGACGGCGTCGTGGTGGTGGTCGGCGGCGCTGTGGTCGTAGTCGTGGTGGTCGTCGTCGTGCTGGTCGTGGTGGTGGTCAGATCGTCGGTGACGAACTGCTGCGCGCGACGACGGGTCTCGAAGGTGCGGACAGCCTCGACCTCGGCGATCGAGCGCTCGTCGAGCTCGTTGCGGGTGAACGGACCGCGGGCCTCGAAGGTGGGGTCGAACCACAGGACGCCGTCTGGCCGGCCGCGGTAGATCACCACGTCGTCACCGTCGAAGGTGACGAAGTAGCCGCTGCGAGCCCAGGCCGACAGGATCGTCATGCCGAGGGTGAGGACGACGGCGACGCCGAGCAGTGCGACGAACGTGCCGAGCCGACGCTTGCGGGGCCGACGGGCGGCGTCGGGACCATCGGTGGCGCCGCTGGCGGCCGACGTCGTGCCATCGGCCGCAGCTGCGGCGCCGAGCGTCGCGGCGGCCCCATCGCCCGATCCTGGCGGTGGGGGGAGCGTGGCACCGGCGGTGCCGCCGGCTGGCGTGCCGTCGGCGTCGGCGCCATCGGCGCCATCCAGGTCGCTCCCACCGTCGTAGAGGGGTGTGCCTTCTGGCCC
>CAYRXQ010000272.1:0-4275 GCA_964428115.1 uncultured Ilumatobacteraceae bacterium | reverse complement strand
GATCGACGGCGCTCGGATCTCGCTGCTCGTCGCGTTCTCGGTGGTGGTGCTGGCCGGCATCCTGGGGGTCGGCATCGCCGTGCTCGCCGGATACATCGGCGGTCGTCTCGACGCATTCCTCATGCGGGCCACCGACGCCACCATGGCCTTCCCGGTGCTGTTGCTCGCGATCGTGATCGTCGGCATCTTCGGGCCCAGTACCCGCAACGTGATCTTCATCCTGGCCTTCGCTGGCTGGCCCCAATACGCCCGGGTACTGCGCAGCGAGGTGCTGAGCGTCAAGACCAACGACTTCGTGACGATGTCGAGGGTCATGGGCGCCGGGCCCCGGTGGGTGATCCGTCGGCACCTCCTGCCCAACATCGCCCCGACGCTCCTGGTGCTCGTCAGCCTGCAGGTCGGGCTCTCGATCATCGCCGAAGGGTCGTTGAGCTTCCTCGGGATCGGCGTGCCGCCGCCCGCACCGTCGTGGGGCGGGATGCTCTCCGACGGCCGTGCGTACCTCACCGAGGCGTGGTGGCTTCCCACCATGCCCGGCCTTGCCCTCAGCGTCACCGTGTTGGCCTCCAACATGCTCGGCGACTGGCTCCGCGTACACAACGACCCGACCACGAGGAGGTGACAGCGTGCTGAAGATCGAAGGACTGCGCACCGACTACTACGCCGGCAGCGGCTCGGTACCCGCCGTTCGAGGCATCGACCTCGAGGTGCCGGCGGGCTCCGCCACCGCCCTCGTGGGGGAGTCGGGCAGCGGCAAGAGCACGGCCGCGCTCAGTGTGATGCGGCTCATCCGCCCACCCATCGGCGACGTGGTCGGCGGACGGATCGAGCTCAACGGCCGCGACCTGCTCGGGCTCGACGCCCGGGCGATGCGCCAGGCGCTCCTGCACGAGATCGGGTACGTCCCCCAGGATCCGACCACGGCGCTCGACCCGCTGTTCACGATCCGGACCCAGATCGCCGAGGTCATCAGCGGTGCCTCGTCGAAGGGCGAGACCGATCAGCGGATCATTGCGCTCCTCGAACGTCTCGGTGTCGCGGATGCCGACCGGCGGCTGCGCAGCCATCCCCACGAGTTCTCGGGCGGGATGCGCCAACGCGTCGCGATCGCCGTCGCACTGGCGAAGGAGCCCAGCCTGCTCATCGCGGACGAACCGACCACGGCCCTCGACGTCACGACGCAGCTCGCGATCCTGCGGCTGCTCGACGAGCTCCGGCGTGAGCGGGGGCTCGCGGTGCTGTTCGTGACCCACGACCTCGCGGTCGCTCGCCTGGTCTGCCAGGACGTGGCCGTCATGTACGGCGGGGTGATCGTAGAGTCGGGCCCGATCGCCGAGGTCATGACCCGGACTCGGCACCCCTACACACGGGCGCTGCTCGACGCCGACCCGGGTTCGGCAGCACCGCGAACCCGTCTGCGGGCCATCAGCGGTCAGCCGCCGGCGCTCAACAATCTGCCGCGCGGTTGTCCGTTCGCTCCCCGGTGTCCCGTAGCGGAACCCGCGTGCGAGGAGGCGTTGCCCGAGGCCGTGCAACTCGGTGGCGTGGCGGTGCGTTGCATCAAGGCCGAGGACGCCGAGGTGGCCGCGTGAGCGACGACATCGTCCTGCGCGCCAGCGGCGTCACGAAGATCTACCCGGCTCCAGGCGGCGCGGGTCAGGTGCATGCGCTCGTCGACGTCGACGTCGACGTCCGGCGCGGGCGCACGCTCGGCATCGTCGGCGAGTCGGGGAGCGGCAAGACCACCCTCACGCGGATGTTCCTGAGTCTGGAGCGGCCCACCGAGGGCACGGTCACGTTCGAGGGCACGCCACTCGACACGTTGACCGACACCGAACGACGTCGATATCGGCACGCCGTCGCAGCCGTGTTCCAGAACCCCTACAGCTCGCTCAACCCGCGGATGCGCATCTGGGACGCGATCACCGAGCAGCGCGCCATCGAGCGCGACGGGTCCAAGGTCGAGCGTCGGGCCCGTGCCCTCGAACTGCTCGACATCGTCGGGCTCCGCGCCGATGCCGCCGATCGATATCCGCATCAGCTCTCGGGCGGGCAGCGCCAACGCATCGCGATCGCACGAGCGCTCTCGCAGGACCCCGAGGTGATCATCCTCGACGAGCCGCTGTCGGCACTCGACGTCTCGGTGAGTGCACAGATCGTCAACCTGCTGCTCGACCTGCAGGACCGCCTCGCCGTCACGTACGTCTTCGTCGGCCACGACCTGCGCCTCGTGCGCCACCTGTGCCACGACGTCGCCGTCATGTACCACGGGCGGCTCGTCGAACAGGGCGCCTGCGAGTCGGTCCTCACGGCGCCCTCCCACCCCTACACCGCGGCGCTGCTGGCCGCGTCGGAACTCGAGCGGCTCGATGCCTCGATCGACGATGACGATGCCGTCTCCGCGATCGAGGATCCACTCGTCGGCTGCGCCTATCGCGGTCGATGTGCCCGAGCGACGCCCCAGTGCACCGTCGAGGTCCCCGAGGGCCGCACCGACGTGATCGCGGGCCACCTCGTCCGCTGCTTCCATCCACTGACCGGGCCCGATGGCCCGGGAGAAAGGGAACCCCATGTCGTCACCGGATCGAACTGATCTCGCGTCCTACGCCGAATCCGTCCGCGAGTTCCTCGACGCCCACGCGTCACGGCGAGCCCCGGTCACCACCCGTGCGTGGGGCGAAGGCCCCGACGAGGTGAACTCGATCGGTTCCGACGACGACGAGGGCGACGCCATGCAGCGCGCCGTCGACTGGCGGCGGACCCTCTACGACAACGGGTTCGGCTGGATTACCGGGCCGACCGAGTACGGCGGTTCCGCTCTCAGCCCGCAGCACGAGGATGTGTTCGCGAAGGTGCTCGCCGAGTACGACACGGCGGATCAGGCGCTGTTCCAGGTGAGCCGTGGCATGGTCAGCCCCGCAATCCTCGAGCACGGTTCCGACGAGCTCAAGCAACGCTTCCTGCCCGGGATCCACCGTGGCGACATCGTGTGCAGCCAGCTGCTGTCGGAGCCCGAGGCCGGGTCCGACCTCGCCGGTCTGCGGACCCGCGCGGTCCGCGACGGCGACGAGTGGGTCGTCAACGGTCAGAAGGTCTGGAGCTCGTACGCCCACGTCGCGCACATGGGCCAGCTGCTGGCGCGGACCGATCCCGACGTCCCCAAGCACCGCGGGCTCACCATGTTCATGCTGCCGCTCGACACGCCGGGGGTCGAGGTCCGTCCGCTCAAGCAGATGAACGGGCAGGCACACTTCAACGAGGTGTTCTTCAACGATGTTCGGGTTCCCGACGAGAACCGCGTCGGGGCGCCCGGCGACGGTTGGCGGGCGATCCTCACCACGCTGATGAACGAGCGCCACGTGGTCGCGAACCGAGGTGGGAGCTCGGCGGTCGGTGCGGCCGACCGCCTGCTCGAGCTCGCTCGGCACCTCGGGCGAACCGATGATCCGGTCGTCCGTCAGGAGCTGGCCACGGTCCACACCTACGAGCAGATCATGCGCTTCACGCGCCTCCGGCAGGACGCGGCCGCCGAGGCCGGGCGTGCTCCGGGCCCTGAGGGGTCGATCTCCAAGCTGATCTACACCACGCAGCTGCGGCGCATCGGCCGCATCGCGGGCGATCTCCTCGGTCCGGCGATGATCGCCGACTCGGGTGCCTGGGGGACCTACGCCTGGTCGAAGTTCCTCACCGGGTCACCCGGGCTGCGGATCGCCGGTGGTACCGACGAGATCCAGCGCAACACCATCGCCGAGCGCTCGCTCGGTCTCCCGAAGGAGCCGCCCGCAAAGTGAGCGAGGCGCCGTCGAGCACGGGTGAGGGGGCGCTCGCCGACGTCCGCGTCCTCGAGGTCGGCGGCACGATGGCGGTCGCGTACGCGGGGCGCCTGCTCCACGATCTGGGTGCCGATGTGATCAAGCTCGAGCCGCCCACCGGCGACCCGTTGCGCGAGCGCGGCCCCTTCGTCGACGGCGTGGCGGGGCCCGAGCGGAGCGCAGCTGCGGCTTACTTCCACGCCGGCAAGCGGTCGGTGGTGGTCGACCCCGGCGCGCCCGATCGGCTGGCAATGCTCACGGCTCAGGTCCGCGCCTGCGACATCGTCCTGGTCGAGGCGACCGGTGCGTGGTCGTGGGTCTCGCCCGAGTTGATCGCGTCCTTCTGCGAAGCGGATCCTGGGCTCATCGCGGTCGACGTGTCGGCATTCGGTCACGACGGACCGTTCGCCGATCAGCCCGCCACCGACCACAGGAGGCGACGTCGAATAATAGGAACCTTCGT
>CAYRXQ010000271.1:0-4291 GCA_964428115.1 uncultured Ilumatobacteraceae bacterium | reverse complement strand
GCCGTGTGATGCGTCCGAGGCGCGAGACTCGCCGCCGTGTCGGCGATCATCGAGACCAGGGGGCTGGTCATGCAGTTCCCCTCGACTCGGGCGCTCGACTCGCTCGAGGTGTCGATCCCGAGCGGGGTGACCGGTCTGGTCGGAGCGAACGGTGCCGGCAAGACCACGCTGATCTCGTTGGTGTTGGGTCTGCTCACGCCGACCGCGGGAACGATCGAGGTGCTCGGCCTCGACCCCGCCCACAAGGGACCGGAGCTGCGCGCCCAGATCGGCTACGGCCCAGAACGCAACGTGTTCCCCGACGACCTGCGCGCCTACGACTTCGTCCGCCATCTCGCCGAGGTGAAGGGATTGCCGCGCGACGAGGCGCGCAGCCGGGCGAGCGACTCGCTGTACCTGGTCGGTCTCGGCGAGGAACGATTTCGAGCGCTCGGCACCATGTCGACCGGCCAGCGTCAACGCGTCAAGCTGGCCCAGGCGATCGCCGCCGATCCCCGGCTGATCGTCCTCGACGAACCCACCGACGGTCTCGACCCCGTCCAGCGCGACGAGATGTTGAACATCATCGTGCAGGTCAACCGCAACTTCGGGATCGACGTCGTGCTCTCGTCGCACGTGCTCGAAGAGGTCGAGCGGGTCTGCGATCACGTGGTCGCGTTGGCCGAGGGGAAGCTGATCGCCCAGGGGTCGATGGTCGACCTCGCCGGCGCCTCCGGTGGCATCGAGCTGGAGCTCGTCGAGCTCCTCGACCGGCCACGGTCGATCGACGATGTCGTGGCGCGCCTGGTCGCCGGGGGAGCGGGCGTTCGCCGCAACGGCACGACGTTGTCGGTGGTCGGGCTCCCCGACGACGAGCTGTTCGATCTCGCCGCTCGCGGCGTCGCGGAGGCCGGCGCCCGCATCCGCCGTCTCGGCAACCACCGTCGGACCCTCGACGACATCTTCTCCGACGACCGAGCGCCGGCGATGCCCGGAAGCGACGTCGGGTCACCGGAGGCGCAGCGGTGAGGGAGCCAGGGCGCGGCGACGCGAAGATCGTCGAGCGTGGGTTCCAACGCTACGAGGGACGCCGCTCGGGGGTGCCCGGAGCGATCCGCAGCGTCGGGTGGGAGAGCATCCGCGCGACGCTCGGGCTCGGCCGGCCTGTGCGCAACAAGATCTTCCCGGTGATCTCGGTCGTGATCGCCTACCTCCCCGCCGTGGTCTTCATCGGCATCGCGGTCCTGATCCCGGGCAACATCCTGGATCCCCAGGAGGTCGCCGACTACCCCGGCTACTACGGCTTCATCATCCTCGCCATCGTGCTGTTCACCGCCCTCGTGGCACCCGAGGTGCTCGTGTCGGATCGTCGCAACGGGATGCTGGCGATGTACCTGTCGACACCGCTCGACCGACGCACCTACCTGCTCGCCAAGGCCGTCGCCGTCACGGCGATGCTCGGCCTGGTGACGCTGCTCCCACCGGTGCTGATGTTGATCGGCTACTCGGTCGAGAACTCGGGACCGGATGGTCTCGATGGCTGGCTCCTCACCCTCGGTCGCATCGTGCTGTCGGGCATCGCGATCTCTGCCGCGCTCGCCGCGGTGTCGATGGCGGCCTCGAGCCTGACCGACCGGCGAGCGTTCGCGGCGATCGGGATCGTGCTGCTGCTGATCGCCACGCCGATCCTCGCCGCCGCCCTCGTGGAGGGCGCCGACCTCCCGCCGTACTGGCGGCTGATCGACATCTCGACGATGCCGTTCGAGCTGGTGTTCCGCATCTTCGGCGATCCCGGGAACTTCCCCGAGCTCGCGACCTCGGCGGTGCTGGCGAGCAACCTCGCGTGGACGATCGGCGGCACCGCCGTGGTGTGGTGGCGCTACTCGAAGCTGGTGATCGCCCGATGACCGAGCTCCCGCCACCCGGTACGGCTGGCGCACCGCCGCCGCTCGGCGCACTGCCCCCACCCGGATCCCCAGCGGCGGCACCGATGGCCCCGGCGCTCCAGGGCATGATCGTCGTCGACGTCGTGTCGAAGTTCTTCGGATCGGTGGTGGCCGTCAGCGACGTCACGTTCGCGATCGACCGAGGCGTGACGGCGCTGCTCGGCCCGAACGGTGCCGGCAAGTCGACGCTGTTCCGGATGATGTGCGGCTTGACCCCGCCGTCGCGCGGCACCGTCGCGGTGCTCGGCGCCGACCCGCGATCCGATCGCGACGTGCGCGGGCGGGTCTCGCTCGTGCCGCAGCAGGACGCACTCTTCGATCACCTCAGCGCGAGCGAGTTCCTCGCGTTCGCGGCTCGAACCCACGCCGTCGCCGATCCCGACGCTGCGGCGCGGCACGCGCTCGAACTGGTCGACCTCAGCGACGTCGGGACCAAGCCGGTCGGCCAGTTCTCGAAGGGCATGCGTCAGCGGGTGAAGGTCGCCGCCGCGCTGGTCAACGACCCCGAGGTGCTCATCCTCGACGAGCCGCTCACCGGGCTCGACCCGGTGCAGCGCCGCCACATGATCGCCCTGTTCCACCGCCTCGGCGACGAGGGCCGCTGCGTGCTGGTGTCGAGCCATGTGCTCGACGAGGTCGCCAAGATCGGTTCGCGGGTGCTCGTGATCGCGCAGGGGCGCTTGGTCGCCAGCGGCGACTACCGGGACCTGCGCGAGCTGATGGACGATCGGGCGCACCGCATCCGTCTGGCGGCCTCCGACCCCCGCAGGCTCGCGACGGCCCTGGTCGAGCGCGGGTTGGTGAGCGGCCTCTCGATCGACGACCGCAACGTCGTGGTCGACACGCTCGATGTCGATGCCTTCGGCCGTCAGGTCGCTGCGCTGAGCGTGGAGCTCGGCGTGCGACTGACCGAGGTCGCACCGCTCGACGACGACCTCGAGTCGGTGTTCCGCTACCTGGTGGAGGGACGATGACCGCCGCATCCGCACCCGAGCGGGCACCGGCTCGCCACGTCGCGCCCGCCACCGCGATCGCGCTGTCGTACCGGGTGGTGCTGCGCCAGCTCGCCAGCCGATCGCGCCTCATCGGGCTCACGCTGCTCGCGCTCGTCGCGCCGATCTCGGGGTTCGCGCTCGGCAGCGCGGACGCATCCCTCGACGACTCGGTGCGGTTGATCGCCAGTGTCGGCCTCGGCCTGGTGCTCCCGGTGGTGTCGCTGGTGTTCGCCGGCGCGGCACTGGGTGACCTTCGCGAGGACAAGACCCTCGTCTACCTGTGGCTGCGACCGATGGACCGTTGGCCGATCGTGGTCGGTGCGGCGCTCGCCGCCGCCACCCTGGTCGCGCCGATCACGATCGTCCCCATCGTCGCGGCAGCGATCCTCACGGGTGCCGGCAACGGCATCGCCGTCGCGACGTTGCTCGCCACCGTCGTCGGGTTGGTCGCCTACGTCGGTGTGTTCACGCTGTTCGGCGTGTGGTTGAAGCGCTTCATCGTGTGGGGGCTCGCCTACATCCTGATCTGGGAGGGCTTCATCGCTCAGGCGGGCGCGGGTGTGGCCAGGATCGCGCTGCGCAAGTACACCCGCTCGATCCTCGTCGATCGCACCGGTGCCGATCTCGACCTGGCCGACTTCTCGCTCGCCACCGCCGTGATCGTCCCGTTCGTGGTCGCCGTTGCGGCCGTGGCGGTCGCATCGTGGCGGCTGTCGAATCAGGACATCGACTGACAGCGTCCTGGCCGGGCGAGCCGGGGTCGGCGGTCAGGGCCGCACGTAGAACTCGAACGTCCGCTCTGGTGTGGCCCGGCAGTCGCCGTCCGGCGCGGTACGACCGCCGGCCGGCGGTACTCAGCGGACGTCGTCGTCGAGGTCGAACACGACGAGCCCGGCGGGTCCACCGTCGAGCATGGTGACCAAGGCGGCCCCTGCGCGTCGGTGGTCGGGATGCGCGAGATAGGCGTCTCGCGCCGACGCATCGACGAACTCGATCACGACGCCGTCGTCGAACCCCTGTGAGAGGCGCTCGGTGCTCGAGTTGAGGCCGCTCGCGAACCGCTCGAAGCCCGGCACCACGCTCTGCAGGGATGCGAGCCGCTGATAGATCGCCGCCTTGTCGCTGGTGCTGATCTCCGCTCCGAACCTGAGGAGAACGCAGTGACGGATCATCCGTACGACCGTAGGTCCGATCGTCTCGCCCGTGGGCGGCACCCGACCGTCGTCTGCCTAGAGTCGGCCCCGCACTCGACCCCGCACTCGACCCTCGCAAGGGAGGATGCCCATGAGCGGCGACCTGCCCACCCAGGCCCGTGTCGTCGTCATCGGCGGCGGTTCCATCGGCTGCAACATCGCCTATCACCTCAACCTG
>CAYRXQ010000270.1:0-4303 GCA_964428115.1 uncultured Ilumatobacteraceae bacterium | reverse complement strand
TACCGGTACGCCACGTCGTTGCCGGGCCAGTCGTTCGACTGCTCGGGGCTCACGCACTACGCCTGGGGCCAGGCCGGCGTCTACCTGCCGCGCAACTCCCGTGCGCAGGCGGCGGCGCTGCCACGCGTTCCGATCGCTGCGGCCCAGCCCGGGGATCTGATCTTCTACTACAGCCCCATCAGCCACGTCGGCATCTACCTCGGTGGCGGACAGCTCGTCCACGCGCCGAACACCGGCAGCGTCGTCAACGTGGCAACGGTGAACTGGTCGAAGGTCGTCACCGTCGGCCGCCCCGGCTGAGGCGCGCCGAACGAGGATCAACCATTTCGCGCCACAGAGGCGCGGGATGCGTGGAGTTCAACCATCTTGCGCCACAGAGGCGGGGGATGGCGGCCGCGGTGGCGAGCCGGAGCGGCGTTCGGGTGCAGCCGGGCGCGGACGGGTGGCTACGGTCGACCCTCGTGAACGGCATCGACATCGACCGCGTCTCCCCCTGGCTCTCCGAGCACATCGACGGTGCGGTGGCACCGTTCGAGTTCTCGCTGATCGCCGGCGGCCGGTCCAACCTCACCTTCGCCGTCACCGACGCCG
The DNA here is from genome assembly GCA_964428115.1 of uncultured Ilumatobacteraceae bacterium. Taxonomy (GTDB): domain Bacteria; phylum Actinomycetota; class Acidimicrobiia; order Acidimicrobiales; family Ilumatobacteraceae; genus CAYRXQ01. The sequence goes on along the minus strand of CAYRXQ010000270.1, from coordinate 3,712 downwards.
CAGGCCACCGCTACGTGCTGCGCCGTCCGCCACTCGGTCACGTGCTCGCCACCGCGCACGACATGGCGCGCGAGCACCGCATCATCGCCGCCATCGGCGCCACGGGCGTCCCGGTGGCCCCGGCGCTGGCCGTGTGCGAGGACGAGGCGGTGAACGGGGCGCCGTTCTACGTGATGGGCTTCGTCGACGGGGTCGTGCTCGACGGTCCCGAGAAGGTCGAGGCGCTGCCGGTGCACCTGCGTCGACCGGCCAGCGAGCACCTCATCGACGTGCTCGCCGATCTGCACGCACTCGACGTCGACGAGATCGGGCTCGGCGACCTGGCCCGCCGCGAGGGCTACGTCGAGCGCCAGCTGAAGCGGTGGAGCACCCAGTGGGCGAACTCCAAGACCCGTGAGCTCCCGGCGATCGACGAGGTCGCGACCCGCCTGCAGACCAACATGCCGGTGCAGCAGAGCGTGGCCGTGGCCCATGGCGACTATCGGTTCGGCAACTGCCTGACCGACGTCACTCAGGGTCGCATCGCCGCTGTCCTCGACTGGGAGCTGTGCACCCTGGGTGACCCGCTCGCGGACGTCGGCTACCTGGGGGTGTACTGGACCGACCCGGGTCAGCAGGGCCGCCGCCACAACGACCCGTCGGGTGCCGAGGGGTTCCCGACCTACGCCGAGCTGCTCGAGCGCTACGCGACCCGGACCGGGCGCGACCTCGACCAGATCGACTACTACGTCGCCTTCTCGTCCTGGCGGCTCGCCGTGATCAGCGAGGGCGTCTACGCCCGCTACCTGCACGGAGCGATGGGCGATCAGGTCGACCAGTCGATCCTCGACAACTTCAAGCTCGGCACCGAGCAGCTCGCCGAATCCGCGCTCGACGCGGTGCGCCGACTCCGGTGAGGATGAGCGCATGACCGCGACCGCCCTGCCCGGCTGGACCCATGCGCGCTTCACCGCTGCCGGGATCACGCACGACACGTATCGGCGGGGGAGCGGGCCGGGCGTGGTGGTGGTGCACGAGATCCCCGGCATCACGCCCGCCGTGCTGGCCTTCGCCGACGAGGTCGTCGAGGCCGGGTTCACGGTGGTGATGCCCTCGCTGGTCGGCAAGCCGGGCGCGGCACCGAATCCACTCAACCTCGCCACCTCGATGGGGCGGGTGTGCATCTCGCGCGAGTTCACCCACTGGGCGCTCGGACAGACCTCGCCGATCATCGCCTGGTTGCGGGCCGTCGCCCGCTCGCTCCACCTCGACGTGGGCGGTCCCGGGGTCGGGGCGGTCGGCATGTGCTTCAGCGGTGGCTTCGCGCTCGGGATGATGGTCGACGACCTGATGATCGCGCCGGTCCTGTCGCAGCCGTCGATGCCCTTCGCCGTGGGTGGCGAGGCGCGGCGGGCCGACCTCAACCTGTCGCCCGACGACGCCGAGGTTGTGGCCCGGCGGGCATCGGAGGGCTGTCAGGTGCTCGGGCTGCGGTTCACCGGCGACAAGCTGGTCGGCACTCGGTTCGACTCGCTGCGCGACCTGCTGGGCGACGCGTTCGTGGCCGTCGAGCTGCCCAGCTCGTCCCCCCGGGACCACAGCGTGCTCACCGAGCAGCGCGACGACGCAGCCGTCGCCGCCGTGATCGAGTTCCTGCGCGAACGACTCGCGCCGCCCGCCGACACCCCCTGACCCTCAGCCGCCGACGGCCGCCAGGGCGTGCTCGCGGGCCGCCTTGTAGTCGGCCTTGCCGTTCGGTGCCCGTGGCACCTGGGACACGAACACGACCCGGCGGGGTGCCTTGTAGCCGGCGAGCTGGGTCTTCACCGCGGCGATGATGCCGGCCTCGTCGGCGCTCGCACCGTCATCGAGCGAGACGACCGCCGTGACCGCCTGGCCGAACTTCTCGTCGTCGACGCCCACCACGAGGCAGTCGGTCACCCCGTCGACCCGCTTGACGGCCTCCTCCACCTCTTCGGGGAAGACCTTCTCGCCGCCGGAGTTGATCACCTGGCTGCCGCGACCGAGCAGGATCAGCGACCCGTCGGCAGCCACCATGGCCATGTCGCCGGGGAACGAGTAGCGGACCCCGGCGATGGTGCGGAAGGTCCGCGCCGTCTTCTCGGGATCCTTGAAGTAGCCGAGGGGCACCATGCCGCCGGCCGCGACCATGCCCACCTCGTCGGAGCCGGGGGTGACCTCGCGGTCGTCGTGGGTGAACACCTTGGTCGTGGGGTTCTGCGTGAACTTGGCGGTCTCGGCGGGGAGGCCCTTCATGGTGATCTGGGAGCCCATCGACCCCTCGGTGGAGCCGATCGCGTCGAACAGGATCGCCTGCTCGATGCGGTCGAGGATCGCCTGCTTGACCTCGGCGGTCCACATGACGCCCGAGGAGATCAGGATCGAGAGCGAGGAGGTGTCGTACGGCTCGCCACGCTCGATCGCCTCGTCGATCGCAGCGATGATCGGCTTGGCGAACGCGTCGCCGACGATCGTCATGCTGGTGGCCCGGTGGGCCTGGACGGTCCGCAGGACCTCGTGCGCATCGAGGCTGCGGCTGGTGAGCGTGACCACGTGCCCGCCGGTCAGGTGGGGGATGAACGCACCGAGCCAGACGCCCGTGCCGTGCATCAGCGGGGCGCAGGGCACCGAGACGGTCTGGCGACCCTCGTCGTAGGCGGTGCGGACCATGCCGGCGATGTCGGCGGCCTCGGTGGGCGGCACCATCCCGAGGGCCGGGAACCCGAGCGACACGAAGCCGCGGACCATGTCGCCCATCGCGTACATCACGCCCTTGGGCATCCCGGTGGTGCCACCGGTGTAGAGCATGTAGACGTCGTCCTCCGACCGGGCGACGCGATCCATCGGATCGTGGGAGGCCAGGAGGTCCTCGTAGGTGACCGCACCCGGTACCCGACCGGTCGGGCCGTCGTCGGGCACCTCCACGAGGAGCCGCAGCTTCGGCAGGTCGCCCACCACCCGGGCGACCCGGTCGGCGAGCGAGGAGTGGAACACGATCGCCTCGGCGTCGCTGTTGTCGAGCAGGTAGCGCAGCTCCTCGTCGAGGTAGCGGTAGTTGATGTTCACGGGGACGCCGCGCATCTTGAACGTGCCGAACTGTGCCTCGGAGTACTCGTTGCCGTTGTACAGGTACAGGCCGACCTTGCTGTCGGGGCCGAGCCCGGCAGCCGTGAGCGCGGCCGCGAACCGGGCCGCTCGTTCGTCGTACTCGGCCCAACTGCGGGTGACCTCGGCGTGGGTGAGCGCCGGAGCCTCGGGCATGACGTCGGCGATCGACTCCCAGATCGTGGCGTAGTGCATCTCCATGGCCCCGCAGGCTAGGCGACCGTCGGCTGCCGGTGTGCCCGCGGTCACGTGGGTGGGCTGCCGGGAGTCGTGTGCCAGGCTGGTCCCGTGGCTGCCGACGAGATCGTGGAACCCGCCGGCACCTCGTACACCCCCGACCTCCCGGAGTCGCACTACCGGTCGGTGGTCGAGGCAGCGTGGCGCGAGTACGGCGATCCGCGGTCCGTGACCGAACTGGGCGAGCTCAGCGCGATGGTGTCGACCAACCGCGTGTACCGGCTGCACCTCGACGACGGCTCGAGCGTGATCGCCAAGGTCTCGAACTACGGCTCGTTCTTCCTGTTCGCCGAGGACCACGACCGGCTCCATCGCTCGAACCGGCTCCTCGCCGACACCCGCTACGCCGGGTTCCTGGCCGACGTGCTCG
>CAYRXQ010000269.1:1584-4343 GCA_964428115.1 uncultured Ilumatobacteraceae bacterium | reverse complement strand
CCGATGACGCTGGAAGCGCCGGAGACGGTCGCCAGACGGCATGCCGCCCGCGAGATCGACACCGCCCGATGGTGGGCTGCCGAGACCCTCGCCCTCGAGGAGATCGAGGCCGTCGTCGAGCGGCACCTACCGGAGGTCGGATGGTGAGCCCCTGGTCGGATCTCGCCCTGTCGTGCCGCCGGACCGCTGGCGAGCTCGACCACGCCCGCCGCCGCCTGGTCCCCGGCCCCGACGAACAGATCCCCGACCGGATCATCGACGCGCTCGAGGTCGCCCACGACGCCGCCGCAACCCTCGAGGGTGTCGCCCGACGGCTCGCCACCCTCGCCGACCGTCGGGAACGGGCCGAAGGCGACGGGTACGGGCCGCCCGGAACAGGACATTCCGCACCCCCCGCCGGGAAGGCCCACCGATGACCGACGTCGCCCCCGTGTCACCCCCGTGTCAGGTTCCCGAGACGATCGGCCGACAGAAGGGAGAGCCGACGGTCCTCGCCGCCCTGGCCGCCGGGGCGACCATCGAGGCCGCCGCTCGGGCCGGTGCGGTCGCCGTCCGGACCGTCTACCGCCGGATGGACGACCCCGCCTACCGCGCCGAGGTCGCCCGGCAGCGGCAGGCCGCGATCGACCGGGCCCTCGGCCGGCTCTCGAGCGCATCCTCGGCCGCGGTGGACACCCTGGTCGAGCTCGCCGCCGGAGCCGAGAGCGAGACCGTCCGGCTGAAGGCCGCCGACCGGGCGATCGCCCACGTGATCGCCCTGCACGATCACGTCGCCGTGCTCGACCGTCTCGACGAGCTCGAGCAACGTCTCGCCGACCTGACCCGCCAGCGAGGCCCGAAGGCCGCCCGCCCCGATCCGAACCCGTGGAGGTTGACCGCATCGTGACCCGCCACCGTTCCCGCCTCGGCCGTCTCGGCCGCACCGCCGAGACCGTCCCCCCGACCGCCGCCGAGCTCACCGAGGCCGATCTCCGGGCCCGTGCCCGCGCCCTCGCCCTCCTGCGCCGTGCCGCCGGCGACGACCTCACCGACGCCGAGCTCGAGATCCTCGACGACCGCGACCAGGCCGCCGCCGATCTCGACACGCACCGCCGTCACCTCCGCGCCGAGGGGATCGACCCCGACGTCGACGACGCCGCCGCCCGAGCCCGGCTCCTCAAGCGGGCCGTCACCGATCCGTACCACGCACCGCCAACCGGAAGGATCTCCCGATGAACGCACCCCTGACCCGTGACCGGATCAAGCCCTACGGGCTGTCCCGGTCGGCCCTCGCCAAGCTCCTCGACGAGCACGAACGGCTCGCCGCCGCGTCGAAGGCCGCGCACGTCGCGTTCCGCGAGGCCAAAGAGTCCCGGCAGGCCCTCCCGAAGGCCCTCGCCCGCAAGGCCGCAGAGGCAGCTACCGCCGGCGAGGAGGACAACCTCGAGGAGTACGCGACCAACGTCGACCTCGTCGCAATGGCTGCGCTCCAACGGGCCAACGGGATCGAGGATGCCCGTGCCGCCGCGGCCGGCAAGATCGCCGCTCACCTCCGCTCGCCCGAGGGCGCCGAGGACCGGGCGAAGGTCGAGAGGGTGCTCGAGGAGCGCCGTGCCGCCGCGCTCAAGGCTCTCGAGGCCGCCCGGACCGCCGTCGCCGACCTGGCCGAGGCCGTCGCCGTCGTCGATGCTCTCGCCGAGCGGCCGGCCGGTGTCACGACCCCGATCGACGTGGTCGACCCGGCACAGCACCCGCTGTCCCGTGCCGTCGAGGATCTCACCGGTGCCGTCCGTGCCGCCGGGCCCAAGGCCCCCACCCCGAAGGCCCCCGTCGGCAACGGGCACGCCGTCGCGATGACCCACGCGGCCGCACGATGACCCGCGACCCGCTCACCGAGGCCCTCCGGGCCAAGCTCGCCGGCAAGAGCCCCGCCCTCGACCGGCTCGGCGCCGACCTGGCCGAGCAGTCCCGCCTCGAGGAGGAGGCCCGCCAGGCCGCCGCCGAGGCCGAGGACGACCCTGGTGGAGGGACCGGGGGATCCGGCACGCTCCGCGCCACCTTCGCCCGCAAGCTCGAGGCCCGCAAGATCCGGGTCCGTCCCGACGGCCGGATCGAGCGACCCCGCGACTTCCAGGGCTGACTACGCCCGCGTCCCGGCCCGGCGCTCCTGGAGGAGCCGGGCCGTCTGGTCGATCCCGCTCGCGATCTCGGCCCGGACCCGGATCGCCTCACGCACCCGCACCGCGGATCGCTGACCGGCCGCGCGGAGCCGTGCGAACACCTCCGGATGCTCGGCGAGCAGGTGGTCGCGCCAGGCCTCGTCCACGTCGTCGAACAGGGCCGGGCACGCCGGACAGTTGACCGGGAGCCCCACCCTGCCGCCCTTCGCCGCCACCGTCCGCTCCTGTCGCGTGCGCCTCGAGCAGGGTAGGCGCCCTCGATCACGCGACAGCGCACGCGGTAGCTCGTAATCACCCGTTCCGGGCGCCGTCCGGTTAGAGTTGACGGTGGCGCCACACGGCGCCGAACAGGAGCGGGCCCGCCCCCGGTTGCGACGGAGACGGGCCCCGCCACGACCGAGACAGGACTCGACCGTGACCACGATGACGCTACCGCCCGCCGCCACCCTCGCCCCCCTCGAGCGGGATCCTCTCCGGGTCGCCGCCGCATGGCTCGCCGGCTACCGCAGCACCGAGACCCGCGACGCCTACTGGCGGGATCTCCGGCACTTCACCGCCTGGACTGCCGCCCGCGACCTCGACCTCTGGGCCGTGTCCCGC
>CAYRXQ010000269.1:0-1574 GCA_964428115.1 uncultured Ilumatobacteraceae bacterium | reverse complement strand
TCGACCTCTACGCGCGATCGTGCGAGACCGAGGGCGCCTCGCCCTCGACCGTCTCCCGCCGACTGTCCGCCCTCGGAGGCTTCTACCGGTACGCCCTCGACGAGGGCATCGTCACCCGCTCGCCCGTCGAGCGGATCCGCCGGCCCCGCGTCCCCGACACCTCGCCCCGGTCCGGTCTCGAGCGGCACGAAGCCGCCGCCCTCCTGGCCGCCGCGGAGGCCTCCGGCCCGCGTGACGCCGCCGTGATCGGCCTCCTCCTCCTCACCGGCCTCCGCGCTTCCGAGGTCGGCGCCCTCGACGTCGACGCGCTCGGCCTCGACCGCGGGCACCGCACCCTCCTGGTCCCCGGCAAGGGCGGCCGGCTCGACGTCGCCCCTGTCGCGCCGCGTCTGGCCGCGATCCTCGACGACCACCTCGATGACCGGACCGCCGGGCCCCTGGTCCTCGCCAACGACGGTGGACGGCTCAACCGGCACCGCGTCGCCCGGATCGTGCGCCGTCTCGCCCGTGCCGCCGGGATCGACCGCCGTGTCTGCCCCCACGATCTCCGCCATGCGTTCGTGACGCACGCGCTCAAGGCCGGCGTGCCGATCCACACGGTGCAGGACGGGGCCCGCCACGCTGACATGCGGATGACCCGCCGCTACGACCGGGCCGCCCGGTCCCTCGACGGCCATGCGACCTACGCCCTGGTCGGCTACCTCGCCGAGGAGGTCCCGGCATGAGCGGCGACCTCCACACCCTCGGCCGGGAGCGGATCCCCGGCCGGCCCGGCGAGGGCGGCCGCACGGTCGTCTCCGCGATCGGCGAGGAGAGCTACGGGCTCTCCTGCCCGCGGTGCGCCGCCCGTGAGCTCCTCGACGTCGACGACCACGGCACCGCGGAGTGCCGATCGTGCGGCCTCATGATCCCGCGGCTCCTCCCGCCCCTCGAGGAGGGCCCGTCGTGAGCGCCTACACCGACGAGCTCGACCGGCTCGCCCTCGCCGAGCGGGCCGGACGCCCCCTGGCGATCTACGTGATCGCCACCGACGGGACCCGCCGCGCGGGACCGTTCGCCGACCACGACGCCGCCCTCGACGCCCTCGGCGCGCTCCACGCCGCCGAAGGGACCGGATGCATGGACCTCGACCTCGAGATCGCCGAGGAGGGCCGCCCGTGACCGACGACCAGGAGCTCGAGCTCGTCACGATCACCGAGGCCGCCGAGCGGGCCGGTGTCGCCCGGTCCACGATCCGCCGGGCCCTCGACCGCGGCCGGTTCCCCGGCGCCCGACAGGACGACGACCAGGCCGCGACGTGGCGGATCCCCACGACCGAGCTCGACCAGGCCGGCTACCGCGCGCAACAGGGCCCCTCGGACACCCCCGATAGCGCGCCCCTGTCCGCGCCACCGTCCGCGCCACCGGCCGGCCCACCGGCGAGCGCGCTCGCGCTCCTGTCCGAGCTCGGACCGCTCATCGAGCGTGTCACCAACGCCGAACGGGAGCGCGCCGACGCCGAGAAAGAGGCCGGCGTGCTCGCGTTCCGGCTCGAGACCACCGGCGAACGGCTCGCCGAGGTCGAGGCATCCTCC
>CAYRXQ010000268.1:0-4385 GCA_964428115.1 uncultured Ilumatobacteraceae bacterium | reverse complement strand
ATGCCGCCCAGGAACACCAGACCCGCGAGGTCACCTACGAACGCATAGGCCTGGTACGTGCGGCCGTGGAGGAACTTGAGCTCCTCGGGGAGCTGGTGGTCGATCTCGAGCACCGTCGTCACGCCGAGCAGTACGAGGAACCCGAAGTAGATCATCGAGTGCATCAGGCCGGCGGCCGAGTCGCGCAGCAGTGTGCGCATGTAGACCCCGGCGCGGAAGTCGGCGAACCGCTTCTTGGCGTTCTTCGGTGTGGTGCGCCGGGTGGTCGGCCGCCCCCGCTCCCAGTTCTTCATCCGGTCGGCGAAGCGGAACGAACCCCACACCACGAGCGCGGGGATGACGGTGTAGAACGCGATCTGCAGCGGCCCAGGGATGTTCTGGAAGACCTCGCGGTGGATCGCGTTGTCGTTCTTCCACTTGGTGACCTGGGGCAGGATCCCCGAGACCAGGATGAAGACACCCATGCCGATGCCGAGCGCCAGCGAGAGCTGGTGCGGCTTCAGGCGCCGGGGGCCGGTGGGTGCGGGCGCGTCGTGCTCGGCATGCGTGCTCATGGCGAGCGCCACGCTACTCGCGGGGCCCTCATCGGCTCATGTCCGTCGGGCGCTGCATGCCCGACGCCGCAGCGGCGGATCAGCCGTAGATCGTGCGGTCGAGCTCGCGGACCCGGCCGGAGAGCGTCTGCAGGAGCTTGTGCGTCAGGTTGGGCGACTGCTCGAGGAGGCGGAGGAACCCCTTGCCCTCGAGGTGGAGGAACGTGCAGTCGGTCATGCAGTCGACGCTCGCGGTGCGCGGTTCCTGGCCGAGCAGGGCCAGTTCGCCGAGGATCTCGCCCGGGCCGAGCGTCGCGATCTTGCGGCCCTTGCGGGTGACGTTGACCTCGCCGCTGAGCAGCACGTAGCCGGTGTCCCCGTTCTCGCCCTCGGTGAGGAGGCGGTGACCGGTCGGGTAGGACACCTCGCTCCCGGCGGCGGCGATCGCCGCCAGGTCACGCTTGGTGAGGCTCATGAACAATGGCACCTGCTTGAGGTGCTGGACGGTGGCGGAGCGGCTCATGGGATCACCCGTAGTACTGACGGTCGAGCTCGCGGATCCGGCCGGCCAGTGCGGACAGGAGCTTGATGGACATCGAGGGCACGTCCTCGAGCACGCTGCGGAAGTGGCGCTGGTCGATCACCAGCAGCTCGCAGTCGGTCTCGCAGATCGCGGTGGCCGTGCGCGGCCCGTGATCGAGCAGCGACAGCTCGCCGACGACGTCGCCGGGTCCGAGCGATCCGATCTTGCGGCCGCCACGCTTGACGGTGACCGTTCCCTCGAGCACCACGAAGGCCTCGCGGCCCGTCTGGCCCTGGTCGACGATCACGGTGCCGGCGGTCATGACGATCTCGTCGCCCGCCTTCGCAACGCGCTCGAGCTCCTTCTTGGTGCAGCCGCTGAACAGGGCGACGTTCGCGAGGTGTTCCAGCTGTGCCTTCTTGGTGGCCATCGGCGAACCATAGCCCTTGGCACCAGGTCGAAGACGTGCTCGACGCCCCGCCGGTGTCAGACACGCTGCAGCTCGTCGCGCTGCAGCTCGAACACGTGCCGTGCCAGCCACCTGCAGCGTGTCTGACACCGGTTCGGACACCGGTTCGCCGGTTCGCCCGACACCGGTTGGCTCGTTGGTCGGTTGGGTGTCAGGTGCCGGCTTGGCGGGCCACCGCGGCGGCAGCGGCGGCGACCGCCTCGGGGTCACCGAGGTACTCCGCCGACACCACGCCGAGCCGATCGTCGAAGCGGTACTGGCGCGGTGCGCCGGTGGGGATGTTGATCTCCGCGATCTCCTCGTCGGAGATGTCCTCGAGGTGCTTGAGCAGGGCGCGCAGCGAGTTGCCGTGCGCGGTCACGAGCACGTCGAGCCCGGCCATCAGCTGCGGGGCGATCCGGTCGTACCAGTACGGCAGGACGCGGGTCACGACGTCCTTCAGGCACTCGCTGCGCGGCAGCACGTCGGGCGGCAGCAACCGGTAGCGCGGGTCGTGCGACGGATGCTCGGGGTCGTCGAGGTCGACCGGCGGCGGTGGGATGTCGAAGCTCCGCCGCCACAGGTTGGTCTGCTCGGCGCCGTGCTGTTCGGTGGTCGCGATCTTGTCGAGGCCCTGGAGCGCGCCGTAGTGGCGCTCGTTGAGCCGCCAATGGCGGTCGACCGGCAGCCAGACCTGGCCCATCTCGACCAGCGCGAGGTGATGGGTGAGGACGGCACGGGTCTGCAGCGAGGTGTGGGAGGTGTCGAAGTGGAGACCGGCCTCGGCCATGGTCCGGCCTGCGGCGATCGCCTCCTGCTCGCCGAGCTCGGTGAGCGGCACGTCGTGCCAGCCGGTGAACAGGTTCTCCCGGTTCCACGTGGACTGGCCGTGGCGAAGGATGACGAGGGTGCCGGTCATGGCGGCCATCGTAGGGTCCTGGGCGCCATCGCTAGCCTCCGCACGATGACCGCCCCGGCCGACGACCACGTCCTCCCGCTCGACCGGTTCCTGCGCTACGACGAGCTCGTCGAGCGCCTCCACCGGTTCGCGGCGGCGCACCCCGACCTCGTCGCGCTCGAGACCTACGGCCGCAGTCACGAGGGCCGCGACCTCTGGCTCGTCACCGTCACCGACGCGGCGACCGGAGCACACCACACCAAGCCGGCGCACTGGGTGGATGCGAGCATCCACGCCGTCGAGCTGACCGCGACGGTTGCGGCTCTCGCCGTGCTGCGCCACCTCGTCGACGGGTACGTCGCCGGCGACGAGCGGGTGGTCGACACCCTGCGCCGCCGGACGGTCTACGTGGTGCCGCGGGTCAACCCCGACGGTGCCGAGTGGGTGCTGGCCGACCGGCCCCGGTTCCGCCGATCGAGCACGCGGCCCTGGCCGTGGCGCGACGCGCATCGCTGGCCCGGACTGCACGTGGAGGACGTGGACGGCGACGGCCGGATCCTGTCGATACGGCTCCCGGACCCCGACGGCGCGTGGATGCCGCACCCGGCAGATGCCCGGCTCATGGTGCCCGTGCCTGCCGACGGCATCGTGCCCCTCGATGTCCCCCGCTACCGACTGCTGACCGAGGGGGTGCTCGAGGACCACGACGGGTTCACCATCCCGACGCCGCGGGCCGTCGAGGGGCTCGACCTCAACCGCAACTTCCCGGCCGGCTGGGGGACCGACGTCACCGGGAGCGGCGATCATCCGCTCAGCGAACCCGAGATCGACGCGCTGGTGCGGGCGATCGTTGCGCGGCCGAACATCTGCGGATCCCACGCGTTCCACACCAGTGGCGGGGTGCTGCTGCGACCCTCGTCGACCGAGCCCGACACCAAGCTCCCACCGCTGGACGTCTGGGCCTGGACCAAGCTCGGCGAGGCCGCGACCGCGGCCACCGGCTACCCGGTGCACTCGGTGTACGAGGACTTCACCTGGGATCGAAGCAGCACCATGAGCGGCGCTGCCGACGACTGGATGTACGAGCACCTCGGCATCTACGGCTGGACCACCGAGTTCTGGGACGTGGTGCTGGCGGCGACCGGGACCAAGCAGTCGACGCACTTCTGGTACACCGGCCCCACTGCCGACGAGGCCCTGGCCGTGCTGCGCTGGTGCGACGAGCACCACCCGACCGGTCACGTCGACTGGTACCCCTTCGAGCACCCGCAGCTCGGTGCCGTCGAGCTCGGGGGCTGGGACGAGCTGACGGTGTGGACCAACCCGCCGCCCGCGCTGCTCGCCGCGGAGGTCGCCGGACACCCGGGCGCCGTGCTGCACCAGCTGCGGTGCGCTCCCGAGCTCACGATGCCGTTCGTCTCGGTCACCCGGATCTCGTCGACCACGTGGCGGATCGAGGCCGGGGTCGCCAACACCGGATGGCTGCCCACGCACGTCAGCGAGCGGGCACGCAAGGCCGAACTCGTGCGCCCCGTCACGGTCGAGCTGGTGCCGGCTCCGGCGATCGCAGACGTCGAAGGTGTCGCAGACGCCGGGGCAGCGGCTGGGATCGAGATCCTCGACGGTCCTGCCCGACGCCAGCTTGGACAGCTCGAGGGACGCGCCGCGCTCGCGTTCCGGCAGGGCAACGACGGCACCCCGGATCGTGCGCTGGTGGGCTGGCTGGTCGACGCCGAGCCCGGCACGGTGCTCGAGCTGGTCGCCCGCCACGACCGTGCCGGCGAGGTGCGCCGCACGATCGCCCTCGACCCGCTGTGACCGTGCCGCCACGGCGCCCGCCTCAGTCAGTGTCGGCGCGTTCTGGGCGCGTGGTGTTGCGGGATCCGCTGCCCACCGCGCCCAGATCCGGGGTGCCGCCCGCGGTCAGGTGATCTGGGCGCGCACGGTTGCGGGTTGCGCCGCTCGACGCGCCCAGATCGAGGG
>CAYRXQ010000267.1:0-4387 GCA_964428115.1 uncultured Ilumatobacteraceae bacterium | reverse complement strand
TCGTCGGTGACGAGACGCTCGCCAGGCTGTGCGAGCTCTCGAACGGCACGGTCCTCGCGCCCGCCGCGATCGAACCGTTGTTGAGCGCGGCGCTGGTCGAGTCGATCGTGTTCGACGGCCCGGCCACCGTCGTGTCGGTCTCGCGGCGCCGTCGGTTCACGGCGGCGGTCAGGCGGGCGATCGAGGTCCGCGATCGCCACTGCCAGCACCGGACCGGCTGCGACGAGCCGCCCGAGCGCTGCGATGTCGACCACATCGTCCCGTGGTCCGAGGGCGGTCCGACGAGCCAGTTCAACGGTCGACTGCGGTGTCCGACGCACAACCGCCGTCCCGAGCGCCACGACGGTGACGTGACGCCGTTCCCGGCCCGATCGGTGACCTACCTCGACCATCTTCGGGCCCGGATCCGGTGGCAGGTCCGTCACAGTCCGCCGGACGATCCAGATGACGCCGATGATCCTGGCTGAACCCGGGCTGGCGCCGGGACATCTGGATGCACCCGCGGCTGACGTCGCACGAACGCGAACTCGGGGCCTGAAGCCGGTGGCGGCGCGCGACCATGAACGGCGTGAACGACGACGGGAACGACCTGCGCCACGCGGACCGCGCCGGCGAGCGCTACCGCGCACTGAACCACGCCAACTGGGAGGCGCGCGTCCCGCTGCACGCGAGCAGCGTCGAGTACGGGCTCGAACGGTACGCCGAGGATCCCCACCACCTGTCCGACGTGGTGCGCTTCGACCTGCCGCGACTCGGCGACCTGTCAGGGCTCGACGTGGTGCACCTCCAGTGCCATCTCGGCACCGACACGGTCTCGCTCGCCCGGCTCGGCCCGGCCAGCACGACCGGGCTCGACTTCAGCGCGTCGGCGCTGTCCGAGGCACGACGCCTGGCCGAACGGGCCGGGGTCGAGGTCACCTTCGCCGAGGCCGATGTGTACGACGCGGTCGCGGTGCTCGGCGGCGCCCGCTTCGACCTCGTCTACACCGGGGTCGGTGCCCTGAACTGGCTCCCCGACGTCACCCGCTGGGCCCGGGTGGTGGCCGGGTTGCTGCGGCCGGGCGGGGTGCTGCACCTGCGGGAGGGTCATCCCGTGCTGTGGAGCCTCGACGATCCGCGGCCCGACGGCCTGGTGGTGCTGGAGTACCCGTACTTCGAGACGGCCGGCACGACGTTCGTCGAGGCGACCACCTACGTGGAGCACACCGAGGAGCTCTCGGCACCCGAGACCATCCAGTTCAACCACGGTCTCGGCCAGATCGTGATGGCGCTGCTCGAGGCCGGGCTGACCCTCGAGTTGCTCGAGGAGCACGACTCCGTGCCGTGGGCCGCGCTCGGCGACCAGATGGAGCCGCTGGCCAACGGCGAGTTCCGGCTGCGCGACCGACCCGAGCGCCTGCCGCACTCGTACACGCTGCGTGCCCGCCGACGCTGAGGTGCCACACTTTCCGACCATGTCCGACCGTGTGACCATCTCGATCTCCGACGGCGTCGCCGACGTCCGCTTCGACCGTGCCGACAAGCGCAACGCGCTCGACGGCGAGATGTTCCTGGCCATCGCCCAGGCCGGTGAGCGCCTGAAGACCGAGCCCGGCGTGCGCGTCGTGGTGATCTCGGGGAACGGTCCCTCGTTCTGCGCCGGCCTCGACTTCTCGAGCTTCCAGGCGATGGCCGGTGGCGAGGGCACGGCGGCGGCCGGCGACGGCAACCCGGGCCGCCTCGACGAGGGACGCATCACCCACCTCGGCCAGCAGGTCGCCTGGGTCTGGCAGGAGGTGCCGGTGCCGGTGATCGCGGCCGTGCACGGGCATGCGCTCGGCGGTGGCCTGCAGATCGCGCTCGGCGCCGACATCCGGATCGTGCACCCCGACACGCAGATGTCGGTGCGCGAGGTGCACTGGGGCCTGGTCCCCGACATGACCGGCACGTTCGTGCTGTCCAAGCTCGTGCGGCCCGACGTGGCCAAGGAGCTCACCTTCACCGCCAAGGTCATCACGGGCACCGAGGCCTTCGAGATCGGGCTCGCGACGAACCTCAGCGACAACCCCCTCGACGATGCGCTGGCCCTGGCCGGCGAGATCGCCTCGCGCAGCCCGGGGGCGATCCGCGGATCCAAGGCGCTGTTCAACCGTCTCTTCGCCGAGGGTGCCGCCGAGCAGTTCGCGGCCGAACGTCGGGTGATCGGCGAGCAGATCGGCTCGGCCAACCAGGTCGAGGCCGTGATGGCGGGCTTCGAGAAGCGCCTGCCGATCTTCACCGACTGAGGAGCCGACTGAGCGGGGATGCTGAGCGCGCCGACTGAGCGGGCAGACTGAGCGGGGCGTCGACGGGGGCACTCTCGCCACCCGTCCCATCGCCAGTTCCACCTGGAACGTTTGGCCATCGTGCCGAACCTTCCCGTAACATGCGTTCACCGTTCGGGTCAGTGTCGCCCCGGACTCCACCAGGCCCTACGACCTCTTGGAAGCCGACGATGCAGACCTTGCCCGAGCCTTCGGGTCTCTACGACCCGCGTTTCGAACACGATTCCTGTGGTGTGTCCTTCGTGGCGCACATGCGCGGGGAGCGCTCGAACGACCTGGTGCGAACCGGCCTGCTGGCCCTCACCAACCTGGAGCACCGCGGCGCCACCGGCGCCGAGCCCGACACCGGTGACGGTGCCGGCATCCTGATCCAGGTCCCCGATCGGTTCCTGCGAGCGGTGACGCCCTTCGAGCTGCCCGCCGCCGGCGCGTACGCAGTCGGCGTCGCCTTCCTCCCAGCGGATGCCGTGGCCTGCGAGAAGGCCAAGGATGCGATCGAGTCGATCATGACCGAGGAGGGCCTGCGGGTCCTCGGGTGGCGTTCGGTGCCGGTCTCGCCCGACTGCCTCGGGGCGACCGCCCGTGCTGCGATGCCGACCTTCGAGCAGCTGTTCGTGTCGGCCGTCGACGGGTCCACCGGCATCGACCTCGATCGGCTCACCTTCGTGGCGCGCAAGCGCAGCGAGCACGAGTTGGGCGGCGACCTGCAGACCTACTTCGCGTCGCTGTCCTGTCGGACCCTGGTCTACAAGGGCATGCTCACCACCCCGCAGCTGAGCGAGTTCTTCGACGACCTCGGTGACGATCGGGTCGAGAGCGCGCTGCTGCTCGTGCACTCGCGCTTCTCCACCAACACGTTCCCGTCGTGGCCGCTCGCGCACCCCTACCGGTACGTGGCGCACAACGGCGAGATCAACACCGTCCAGGGCAACCAGAACTGGATGCGGGCCCGCGAGGCGATGGCGGCCAGCCCGCTGCTGCCCAATCTCGAGCGCGCCTTCCCGATCTGCACCCCGGGCGCGTCCGACACGGCCCGCTTCGACGAGGTGCTCGAGCTGCTGCACCTCGGCGGCCGCCCCCTGCACCACGCCGTGCTGATGATGATCCCCGAGGCGTGGGAGAACAACGCCGACATGGATCCGGCGCGGCGCGCGTTCTACCGCTTCCACGCCAGCCTCATGGAGCCGTGGGACGGTCCGGCGAGCGTCACCTTCACCGACGGCACGGTGATCGGCGCGGTCCTCGACCGCAACGGGCTGCGGCCCAGCCGCTACTGGGTCACCGACGACGACCTGGTCGTGATGGCCTCCGAGGTCGGTGTGATCGACATCGATCCGGCCAAGGTGGTCACCAAGGGCCGTCTGCAGCCCGGCAAGATGTTCCTGATCGACACCGCCGAGGGGCGGATCGTCGACGACGAGGAGATCAAGTCGGCCCTCGCCGCCGAGCACCCGTACCAGCAGTGGCTCGACGAAGGGCTCGTGGAGTTCGACGACCTGCCCGACCGCGAGCACGTGGTGTTCAGCCACGACAGCGTGCTGCGCCGCCAGCAGATGTTCGGGTACACCCACGAGGAGCTCAAGATCATCGTGGCGCCGATGGCCCGCGCCGGGGTCGAGCCGATCGGTTCCATGGGTACCGACACACCGATCGCCGTGCTGTCGGATCGCCCGCGGCTGCTGTTCGACTACTTCCAACAGCTGTTCGCGCAGGTCACCAACCCGCCGCTGGACGCGATCCGCGAAGAAGTCGTGACCGCGGTGTCGACCTCGGTCGGACCCGAGGGCAACCTGCTCGAGCCCGGCCCCGACTCGTGCCGGCAGCTCGCCCTGCCGTTCCCGATCATCGACAACGACCAGCTGGCCAAGATCATCCACGCCAACGACGAAGGCGCCTTCCCCGGGCTGCGCAGCCACGTGGTGCGCGGGCTGTTCCGGGTGGCCGGCGGCGGCCTGGCCCTCGAGCGCGCACTCGACGCGATCTGCTCCGAGGTCTCGACGGCCATCGAGGCCGGGGCGCGGATCATCTTGCTCTCCGACCGCAACGCCGACGAGGGCCACGCGACGATCCCGTCCCTGCTGCTG
>CAYRXQ010000266.1:0-4408 GCA_964428115.1 uncultured Ilumatobacteraceae bacterium | reverse complement strand
TCGGGACGACTGGGTGGTTCGAGCTCGCGCACGGGCGCGCCTCCTCATCGGAGTCGATGTGGGGGCAGGGGCCCGATCGGCGGCACACGCCGCGATGGAGACGACCGGCGCGACGCTCTGCGTCGGCGGTCGGGCGGGTCAGAAGTCGCGCTTCTCGCGGATCTTCGCCGACTTCCCGACGCGATCGCGCAGGTAGTACAGCTTGGCGCGGCGGACGTCGCCGCGCTTGACGACCTCGACCTTGGCGACGGTGGGCGCGTGCACCGGGAAGGTGCGCTCGACACCCACGCCGTAGCTGAGCTTGCGCACCTTGTAGGTCTCGTGGATCCCGCCACCCTGGCGAGCGATCACGTAGCCCTGGAACACCTGGACGCGCTCCTTGCCACCCTCGATCACCCGCACGTGGACCTTGACCTCGTCACCAGCGGCGAAGTCGGGGATGTCGTCGCGCAGCGACTGGTGGTCGATCAGATCGGTGGTCTTCATGGCGTGCTCTCTCGTCGTCTCGAGGGCGGATGCGGGAAGCCCGGCATCTCGACAGGGCCGCTCAAGGATACGGGACGGGTGGGAACTCTTCCAACAAGGCGCGCTCCGGATCGGACAATCCGCCGCGGGCCTCGATCAGGTCGGGACGGGTGGCGATGGTCCGGTGCAGGGCCTGCGACCGCCGCCAGCGCTCGATGCGGGCGTGGTCGCCGCTGCGCAGCACCTCGGGCACGATCCAGCCGCGAAAGTCGGCCGGCCGGGTGAACTGGGGCTCTTCGAGCAGGCCGGCCTCGCCGAAGCTCTCGGTGATCGGGCTGACCTCGTTGCCCATCGCGCCGGGGAGCAACCGTGCGACCGCCTCGATGACGAGGCAGGCGGCGACCTCGCCGCCCGACAGCACGACGTCGCCCACGCTGAGCTCCCCGTCGACGAGGTGCTCGCGGACTCGGTGGTCGACGCCTTCGTAGCGGCCGCACAGCAGGCTGAACCCATCACCGACGGCGAGCTCGGCAGCGACCGACTGGTCGAATCGGCGCCCGCCGGGCCCCAGCAGGAACAGTGGACGAGGCGGATCGGCGGCCTCGACCGCAGCGAACAGCGGCTCGGGCCGCATGAGCATCCCGGCCCCGCCCCCGAACGGCGAGTCGTCCACCGTTCGGTGGACGTCGCTCGTGTGGTCGCGCGGGTCGTGGCAGCGCAGGTCGAGCGCGCCCGAGCGACGGGTCTTGCCGAGCAGGCTCTCGGAGCAGAACGCGTCGACCAACGACGGGAAGATCGTGAAGACGTCGATGCGCACGGGCGTCACTCGTCGAAGAGGCCGTCGGGCGGATCGATGGTGATCGTCCCGTCGACCCGTCCGACCACGAACACCACCGGCACCAGGGCACCCGACTCGAGCTCGAGCAGGTCGCTGGCCGGGTTGGCGACGACGGCCACGCATCGACCACGGGCGGTGCCGTCGACGTCGACCACCTCGGCCCCGATCAGCCGGTGCACCCACAGCTCGTCGGGATCGTCGAGGGGTTCGGCGTGCAGCGTCGCCGACACGAGGCGTTCGGCTGCCGTGCGGTCGTCGACGCCGCGAAAGTGGACGAGGAAGCGCGCCCCCTGCGGCTTGGATCGTTCCACCTCGATGCGCTCGCCACGGACCCACAACCGGGTGCCGGGGTCGAGACGTTCACTGCGATCGGTGACGAGGTCGACGTACAGATCGCCACGCACCCCATGGGGCTTGCCGATGCGACCGACCTCGAGCAACTCGGGGGATGACATCGATGCGACGACGGGAGCGATCGGGGATGACCGGGCCGGAGGCCTCAGTCGAGGAATTCGATGTCGACGTCGACCGCGTCCTTGGCGGCCGCAGCGCGGGTCACCGTGCGGATGCTCGCCGCAGTGCGGCCACGACGGCCGATCACCCGGCCGAGGTCACCCTCGGCGACTCGAACGTCGAGACGGACGCGATCGCCCATGGGGGTCGACTCGACCACGACGGCCTCGGGCCGGTCGACGATCGAGGACACCACGTGGGCCAGCACCGCAGCAGCGATGGGAGCCGACGGCTCGGCGACCTGATCGGTCACTTCGCGCCCTTGAACTGCTCCATCGCGCCCGAGATCTCGAGCAGCTTGCGCACCCGCTCGGTGGGCTGTGCGCCCTGGCTGAGCCACTTGACGGCCTTGTCGTTGTCGACACGGAGACCGGAGGGCTCGAGGCGCGGGTCGTAGTGACCGAGGATCTCGATGAAGCGGCCATCGCGCGGCGAACGACCGTCGGCGGCGACGATGCGGTACTGCGGCTGCTTGGTCTTGCCGATGCGGGTGAGGCGCAGCTTCACTGCCATCTTCGAACTGTCTCCCTGGGTGCGAACGAGAACCCCGAAAGGTTAGCGGCAGCGCCGCCCTCCCCCACCCACGGCACCAGGACGGTCTGGCCCGGCTCCCCCTCGCCTCCTCCCCCAACCACCGCATCCCTCTGTGGCGTGAAGTGGTTGGAATCCAACCGAGCGACGCCTCTGTGGCTCGAGATGGTTGGCGTCGACCGGTCGAGACACCCGGAGCCGCGATCGCAGACGATCAGCCAGCGTCCCGTGCGAGCCTCTGGTGCTTTGCCTTCAGGAGCTGCGCCGCCTCGTGCGGTCGACGTTCGACGATGCGATCGCTGAGGTGCACCATCCACCAGCCCTTCAGACCGAGGTCGAGGGACCGGTCAGCGGTTGCCCGCCAAGCGTCCGGGGCAGCATGCCACGCCGGGTGATCCACCTCCGCGCCGAGACCCACTGCGGGCCACGCCAGGTCGATCCTGCGTGAGACGCCGCCCGGCAGCACCACCAGGTGATCCACCACGGGCTCGGGAAGCCCGACCGACCGGACCGCCACCAACAGACGCGCCTCGAGCCGGCTTCGGGTCGCGGCCGACGATCCACCCTGCCGGTGCAGGTACCGACGGAGGGCATCAGACCCTGTGCGACCCGAACCGCCGAGCCGCTCCAAGATGATCGTGAGTTCGTCAGGGCTCATGCGGCGGTCGCTGAGTGCATGGTGGATCATCTCCTCCAGCGCACCAGGTCCGAGGGAGAAGGCGAGGTCGAGGATCACCAGCGGCACTGATGTCACCGCGATCCCGTCGGACCGCGTGCGCAGGTCGGACGCGCGGAGCCCGCTCCGGCGCCTGACAGAGACGCCATCAAGCTTTGGGCGGGTCGGTCCGAGGACGGACACCTCCACCACGTCGACGTCGGAGAATCCCCGGAGCCGATGCAGTCGGGCGGCCGTCGCTCCGCTGCACGCGCCGCCAGATGCCAGAGCAGCAGCGAGCGCATGCTGGTTGAACGAGATGGGGACCGATGACACTCGATCGACCCCCCGGTGAACCGGAACGAGCTCACCTCGAGCACGCAGGGTTCGGATGGCCTGACGTGTGAGACCTACCCCGAACTCGGTGACCCCACTCGGCCTGCGACCCGTCGACACCAACCCGTAGTGCTCAGCTGCTCGCCGCCTCCACTCAGCCATGTCCTCATGGGCACACCGGAACGTCGCCCGCGGAATCCGGCCGAACCACGATCGGCCGGTGCCGCCAGTGGACCCGCCGTCGGGCCGACAGTCCGGGCCTCTGTGGGTTCGAATGGTTGGGATCCAACCAGCTCACGCCACAGAGGCCTGAGTCGGTTGGCTGCACACCAGTTCACGCCACAGAGGCGTCGAGCAGGCTGAAGGTCAGCTCGGGACGACCCGCGGTGGGTCGGTGGGCGTCAGCGCTTGGGACCGGGCAGACCGGGGAAGCCGCTGGGTGCACCCACGCCGCCCGGGCCACCGGGCGCTCCCGGCAGACCGAGGCCCTGGAGGTCGCCGAGGTCGGGCATGCCACCCGGCAGGCCCGGGAAGCCACCGCGTCCCTTGCCCTTCTTGCCCTTCTTGCCGCCACCGCCCATGCCGAGCTTCTTCATCATCTTCTGCATCTCGGCGAACTGCTTGACCAGCCGGTTCACGTCGCCGACGGTGGTGCCCGAGCCGGTCGCGATCCGGGTACGTCGGCTGCCGTTGATGATCTGGGGCTGACGGCGCTCGTCGGGGGTCATCGAGCGGATGATCGCCTCGATCGGCTTCAGGTCGTCGTCGTCGATCTTGGCGCCCTTGAGCTCCTTGGGCATGCCCGGCAGCATCCCGAGCACGTTGCCGAGCGGCCCCATCTTCTTGAGCTGCTGCATCTGCTCGAGGAAGTCGTCGAGCGTGAACTCACCGTCCATGAGCCGGGCCGCGGCCTGCTCGGCCTGGTCCTTCTCGAAGGCCTTCTCGGCCTGCTCGATGAGCGTGAGCATGTCGCCCATGCCGAGGATCCGCCCCGCCATACGGTCGGGGTGGAACTGTTCGAAGGCGTCGAGCTTCTCACCGGTGGAGGCGAACGCGATCGGGCGGCCGAT
>CAYRXQ010000265.1:0-4431 GCA_964428115.1 uncultured Ilumatobacteraceae bacterium | reverse complement strand
GCCGAACCACAGCGTGACCCGCGTGCTCAGCCGGAGGGCTCGTCGCGTCCACACCCGTCCAGTGTGCCCCGCGGGCGCAACCGTCCGGGGATCGGTCACAGTGGCGAGGCCGTTCGCCCGGGCCGTCGAAGCCATCGTCGTGTGCGGTCCGGGTCTGGAGCGTCGGGGTGTCACGCTGGCCGGGCACCCCGCAGGTCGACCAGGAGGAACTGAGCCGACGAACCGGGGTCCACCGCTGCCGGTGAGGCGCCAGGGGGAGGAAGGCACCCCACCGGGGCAGCGTGAACAGGTGCAACTGTGCTCGCGCTGTGTGACGGTCCGACGCTCGCTGTGTGCGATTCGTGTAACGAAAGTGACGGACTGCGCGCGTTCGGTGACGGTGACCTCCGGTCCCGTCGGCGGGCTCGGCGGCCCGGCAGAATGGTCGGACCGTGCACACGCTGCTGTTCATCGAAGACGACGACGCCATCCGACTGGCCCTCACCCTCGCCCTCGAGGACGAGGGCTACCAGGTGGTGGAGGCTCGCAACGGAGCCGAAGGGCTGGCCGCCTACGACGAGGGGACGATCGACCTCGTGCTGCTCGACCTGCGGCTGCCCGATCTGTCGGGCTTCGACGTCTGCCGTGAGCTGCGGTCGCGCAGCATCGTCCCGATCATCATCATCACCGCACAGACCGACACCCACGACATGGTGGCCGGGCTCGAGGCGGGGGCCGACGACTACGTCACCAAGCCCGTGGTGCCCAAGGAGCTAGCGGCGCGGATCCGGGCGATGATGCGCCGGGTGCAACTGCTCGAAGCCACGGTGACGACGCGGCCGACACGGTTCGGCGACGTCGAGCTGCGTCGGGAGCAGGGGGTGGTCCTGAAGGGTGGGGTCGAGCTCAGCCTCACCAAGACCGAGTTCCGACTCCTGTGCGAGTTCGCCGATCACCCGGGTGCCGTGCTGTCGCGCGATCAGTTGCTCGAGCGGGTGTGGGGTTATGAGTACCTCGGCGACTCCCGACTGGTCGACGCCCACGTGCGCCGCCTGCGGGTGAAGGTCGAGGACCAACCCGACGATCCCCGGCTGATCGTGACGGTGCGTGGGCTCGGCTACCGCCTGATGGTCTGACCGGTGTCAGACACGCTGCAGCTGGTCGCGCTGCAGCTCCCTCAGGTGTCGGGGCCCCAGGTGACCGACCGGGAGCGGAGGTACTCCCCGAGGCCTTTGGCCTGCGGGTCGAAGGCGGTGGAGGAGGCGACGCCCTCGCCGAGCAGCCCCTCGATGACGAAGTTCACCGCCCGCAGGTGCGGGAGCTCGTAGCGCCGCACGACGAGGTCGCGGGCCTCGGGCAGCAGCTCACGGACGCGCTCGGCGGTGAGCTCCGCTCGGAGCCACTCGTGGTCGGCGTCGTTGCGTGCCCAGACCCCGACGTTCGCGTTGCCGCCCTTGTCGCCCGACCGCGCCCCGAATCGGGTGCCCAGGATGGTGCCGATGGGGAGTCGGCTCGGGGCCGGCGTCGATGCCGGTGCCGGTGCCGGTGCCGGTGCCGTCGGATCGGTGGTGATCGCGTCGTCGGCCACCGCGGCAGCAGCGCCCGACGTCGAGCCGTGGGCGGGTGGTGGGTCGATCGGGATCCGCCGCCCGTCGTCCAGCACCACCACCTGGTCGACCTCGCCGGCGGGGACGAGCGCCGGCCAGTACACGCCGTAGGCCTGGGCCGGCCCCGGCGTCCCGGTGGTGAAGAAGCCCGGGTAGTTCGCGAGGGCGAGCTCGACGGCCGCCGAGGAGAAGGCCCGCCCGACGAGCCGCTCGTCGGGCGACTTGACGGTCACGTGGAGCAGCCCGCTGGCCGACTCCTGCCCGTCGGTCGCCCCCGGTGGTGCCGGGGTGAACCGGATGGCGACCTCCTCGAATCGGTCCTCGCCTCCGAGACGGGTGAAGAGGGCCCGGCGTGCCCAGTCGGCCTTGGCCTCCTGGTCGAGCCCGGTGAGCACGAACGACATCCGGTTCCGGTAGCCCCCGTCGAGGTTGATGCACACCTTCGTGGTCGTCGGCGCCGGCTCGCCGCGCGTGCCACGGACCTCGACCCGATCCACGTCGAGTTGCGTGAGCCGCAGCGTGTCGAAGTGGGCCACGACGTCGGGGTTCGGATAGACGGGCGATCCGATCTCGTAGAGGAGCTGCGCGGTGACGGTGTCGACCGTGATGGCGCCCCCGCTGCCCGGATGCTTGGTGATCACCGAGGTGCCGTCGGCGTCGACCTCGGCGATCGGGAACCCCGGCGGGGCGCTCAGGTCGGGCAGGTCGGCGAAGAACGCGAAGTTGCCGCCGGTGGTCTGCGCGCCGCACTCGATCACGTGCCCGGCCGCCACGGCGCCAGCCAGTGCGTCCAGTGCCTCGGGGTCATCGGGGGTCCAGCCCCACCACCAGGCGGCTGGGCCGACGACGAGGGAGGCGTCGGTGACGCGCCCGGTCACGACCACGTCCGCGCCCTCGGCGAGCGCGCGGGCGAGGCCCCACCCGCCGAGGTAGGCGTTGGCGGTGACGGGGGTGCCGGTGAGCGGTGCCCCGGTGTCGAGATGGGTCAGCCCGGGCCGCAGGTCGTCGACGCGGTCGAGCAGGTCGTCGCCCTCGACGTGAGCGACCCGGACCTCGGCACCCACCCGGGCCGCGATCTCGCGTACCTGTTCGGCACAGCCGGCCGGGTCGAGTCCGCCGGCGTTGGTCACGACCTTGATGCCGCGCTCGGCGCAGGTCGCGAGCACCTCGTCCATCTGACGCAGGAAGGTCGAGGCGTAGCCGGCGCCGCCCGGGCGTGCCCGCGCCTTACCGAGGATCAGCATGGTGAGCTCGGCCAGCCAGTCGCCCGTGAGCACGTCGATCGGTCCGCCGTCGACCATCTCGCGGGCTGCCGACAGCCGGTCGCCGTAGAAGCCCGAGCAGTTGGCGATGCGGATCGGACGACGGCCGCGGTCGGCGCTCATGCGCCGCTCCCGTCGGTCGCGCCGGCCGAGTCGGTGGCGCCCTGCGCGTCCGGTACGTCGTCTGCTTCCTCCGCTTCCTCCGCTTCTGCCGCGTCGACGACCACGAGGAGGGCCTGGCCGTTCTCGACCTGCTCGCCGGCTGCCACCAGCACCTGGGTCACCACGCCGTCGGTGGGGGACAGGACGCGGTGCTCCATCTTCATCGCCTCGAGGGTCACGAGCACCTGGCCGGTGGGGACGTGGGCGCCGGGCTCGACCGTCACCGACACGATCGACCCCGGCATCGGGGCCACGAGCGAGCCGGCATGCGCCGACTCGGTGGCATCGGGGAAGCGGGGCAGGATGCGGAACCGGGCGTGCGCCGTGGGGCCGTCGACGTAGACCGTCCGGTCGCCACGGGCATCGCCGTGGACGTGGGTCCGGAACCGGACGAGCCCGGGACCGACGCGCAGCTCCACGAGCTCGGGCGACGCGCTCACGACGTCGACCTCGATCGGCTCCCCGTCGACGCTGAACCGGGTGACCGGGCCTGTCCGGACGCCGACGCGGTGCACGGATCCGGCGAGCTCGAGGTCGAGGACCTGGTCGATCGCCGGGTTGTTGCGCCACCCGGTGGGGATGCCCGGCCACACCGTGGCGGCCGCCTGGTGGACGGATCGGACGGCGAGGGCGGCGGCCAGTGCAGCGAGCGGGCCGTCGTCGTACGGCTCGGTGCACGGATGCTCGTCGAGGAAGCCGGTGTGCAGGTCGCCGGCCACGACGTCGGGGTGCTCGAGGATCCGGCGGAGCTGCGAGAGGTTGGTGGTCAGGCCGTGGACCTGGGCATCGCGCAGGGCCGTCCCGAGGGTCCGCAGCGCGGCGGCGCGCGTCGGCCCGTGGGCGATCACCTTGGCGACCATCGAGTCGTAGTGGGGCGAGACCACCGAGCCGTCGTCGACCCCGCTGTCGACCCGGACGTGGTCGGGGAAGCGGATCCGGTGCAGCGTGCCGGTGGCCGGCACGTACCCGGCCGCCGGGTCCTCCGCGGTCAGGCGGACCTCGACGGCGTGGCCGTGCATCGCCGGGTGGAGTGCGGCGGCCGGGAGCGCGCCGCCCTCGGCCACCAGCAGTTGGAGCTCCACCAGGTCGAGGCCGGTGACCATCTCGGTGACCGGATGCTCCACCTGCAGCCGGGTGTTCATCTCGAGGAACGCGAAGGTGCCGTCGGGTGCGAGGAGGAACTCGACCGTGCCGGCACCGAGGTAGTCCACGGCCTCGGCCGCGACCACCGCGGCCTCGCAGAGCCGCGCCCGCAATGCGGTGTCGACGGCGGGCGACGGGCACTCCTCGACGATCTTCTGGTGGCGTCGCTGGATCGAGCACTCCCGCTCGTGGAGCGTCGCGACGTTGCCGTGCGCGTCGGCCATGACCTGGACCTCGACGTGTCGCGCGTCCTCGACGAGGCGCTCGAGCAGGAGCGT